>CAVJHY010000028.1:13333-15786 GCA_963649405.1 bacterium | reverse complement strand
AATACGCTGCGCTGACTGTTCAGGCGACGGTATGTTGAGTTCAGGCTTTCAATGTACTTATAATGAAAAGCTCGTATTTAATTGAAAAATTATGGTCTTAGCGGAATATGAACAAGAAAACGGCAATCGAAAGAAAATTTGTTTAAAATTTTGTTACAAGGCAGGAAAAAAGAGAATGATGTAGAATACAAGAAATTGGGTTAAGTTGGAGCTAAAATATATGCTCCCTATCGATAACCCCCTGAAGGATTATCTATCATGTCATCTTAATGCGAACGGAGGCATTGTGAATGGACAGACAAACGATTCTGGAAACCCGCCTGAACATTCTGCAGGGCGATAAGGAACGTGTCGCCAAGCAGCATGAGAGCGGCAAGGCCACTGCGCGGGAGCGCGTAGCGAAACTGTTTGATGTAGGCAGCTTCGTCGAAACAGACGCTCTGAAGGCAGATGGCGGCGTTGTGTGCGGCTACGGCACGGTGAACGGCCGCATTGCGTATTGCTTTGTGCAGGATTTCACTGCTCAGGGCGGCGCAATGAGCGAAAAGCAGGCGCAGAAAATTTTGAAGGTGCTGAATTTGGCAGCCATGACAGGCGCTCCCGTCGTAGCGCTTTTAGACAGCGCCGGTGCAAAGGTGCTGGAAGGCGTTCAGGCGCTGTCCGCCTATGCGCAGGTGTTTGCCGCCATGACGCGTATGTCTGGCGTTTCCCCGATGATCGCCTGTGTGATGGGTCCGTGCCGCGGCGTGGCAGCGATGTTCACGCAGCTTGCAGATATCGCCATCACCGTGGACAAGACCGGCGAATTGGCACTTCATTCCGCTCTGGTGCTGGGCAAGAAGCTGACGGCTGATGACCTTGCAAAGCAGGGCGCTGTGGCGCTCAAAGCGCAGAACGAAGATCAGGCGCTTTCTCAGATTGCCGCACTGCTGGACATCCTGCCTGCTTGCAATGTGGAAGATGCGCCTATGACCGAGGGCGAGGATCTTAACCGTGTGTTGACCGCTTGCGATGCCGAAAACGGCCTTGCGCTGGCAACTGAAATCGCCGATAATGGTCAGATCATCGAGCTGAACGCTCAGTTCGGCGCTGCCGTGCATACGGTGCTTGCCCGCGTTGGCGGCCGCTCCTGCGGTATCGTGGCGACGGATTACACGGTGGAAAACGGTCGTCTGGATGCGGTTGCGTGCGAGAAAATCGCTCGCTTCGTCCGTCTGTGCGACTGCTATCAGCTCCCCGTCATTTCTCTCATCAATTCTGACGGTCTGAATGTCGGCACTGCCGATGAACAGGCTTGGTATATGCGTTCTGCTGCTCAGATGCTCTATGCTTACGCCGAAGCGACCACTGCGAAGCTGGCTGTCATCACCGGCAGTGCTGTGGGCGGCGCGTATGTGGCAATGGGTGGCACGAAGGTGGCCGATATTGCCTATGCTTGGCCGACGGCCTTTGTTGCTCCTCTGACGGCTGAAACCGCCGTGCAGACGCTGTGCGATGAGCAGCTCAACGCCGGTGCTGATCGCGCCGAGCTGGAAGCGAACTATAAGAAGACCAGCGATGCTCTGTATGCTGCACAGCAGGGCGTTGTGGACGATGTGATTGAGCCTGCCGAAACCCGCAAGCAGCTCATTGCGGCGATGGAAGCGCTCGATGCCAAGCATGATGTAAATCTGCCTCGGAAGCACGGCAATCAGCCGATGTAAAGGGGGAAGGAAAGCATGAGCACATTAGCACTGGGTCTTTCCACCACTGCCATCGGTATGCTGGTCGTTTTCTTCGGACTGATTGTTCTGATTGTGCTGATTTACTGCATGACTGCTCTGACCAGCCGCATGGGAAACAAGGAACAGTCGGTCAAGCAGCCTGTCGCAGAGCCGCAGGAAGAAGAAATCGTTGAAGAAGCGGTCGAGGAAGAGGATGACGGCGAGTTGATTGCCGTGATTTCTGCCGCGATTGCCGCCGTTTGGAACAAGCCGGAAAGCGGCTTTGTCGTGCGCCGCGTAAAGCGTTATCAAAACAGTCCCGCTTGGCAGCGTAACGCACGGGACGAACAGATGTACAGCCATATTTAATCAAATGAAAGCCAGCTAAAGCAGACTTTCATTTGGACATCAATTTCTTGTAAATCGGGCGATAAATCGCCTCGATTTACGGTCAGAATTGATAGAGGAAGCGGGTATTTCAACCGCTCCTCGTACCGGCAAAGCCGGTACTGCGGAATTAACATGAAGGGTTTTCACCCCTTCATACATCCCCAAGATTGCGCTCGTAATTGAAAGGAGATTAAAATCATGCGTAAGTTCAATATCACCGTAAATGGCGTTGCTTATGAAGTCGAGGTTGAGGAAGTGGCCGGTGGCCAGTCTGCTGCTTCCGTTGCTGCTCCCGCCGCTGCTCCTGCCCCCGTTGCGGCTGCTCCGAAGGCCGCTCCCGTTCCCAAAGCTGCTCCGAAA
>CAVJHY010000028.1:0-13323 GCA_963649405.1 bacterium | reverse complement strand
CCCGTGGCCGGCGGCACCAAGATTAATGCTCCCATGCCCGGCGGCACCAAGATTAATGCTCCCATGCCCGGCAACATTCTGGATGTAAAGGTCGCTCAGGGCGCGAAGGTCAAGAAGGGCGATATCCTCGTCATCTTGGAAGCCATGAAGATGGAAAACGAAATCTTAGCGCCGCAGGACGGCACGGTGGCTCAGGTGAGCGTCTCCAAGGGCGCGACTGTCAACTCCGGCGACCTGCTCTGCGTTTTAAACTGATTGAATGAATAGGCGAGTCTTCCGAAAGGAGAAAAGACCGTGGAAGAAACTGTAAACATCCTTGAAACGCTGAAGGATTTAGCCAATGAATCCGGCATCAGCCTGTTCATTCAAAGCCCTCAGACGTTGATTATGGTCGCAATCGCCTGTGTTCTTCTGTTTCTGGCGATTGTCAAAAAATTTGAGCCGCTGCTACTCTTGCCGATTGCGTTCGGTATGCTGCTGACCAACCTGCTCGGCTCTGAAGTGTATCATGAATCCCTGTTTGCCGGCGGTCACGCCAACTGGAGTTTGTTCGGCGGCGCGATATTGGTGAACAGTCCTGACCTTTATAATCTGGCGGAGCTGAGCGTGAACAGCGCCGGTGCTGTGTTAGATAGCCTCGGTAATGTGATTGGCCAGATTACCTCCAATTACAGCGTCGGTGCGACGCTGAATGCGGCTGGCGAACTGATTGCCGCAGACGGTGTGACCGTGCTGGCCACCTCCGTTCCCGTCATCATCAATGGTGCTGGCGCTTACATGAGCGATGGCATTGTTTATTCGGCCATCGGCACGGCGTTGGCCTCTGCCGGACAGACCATCACCCCCGGTCTTCTTGACTATCTGTATCTGGGCGTGAAGCTCGGCATTTATCCGTGCCTCATTTTCATGGGCGTTGGCGCAGGCACGGACTTTGGTCCCCTGATTTCCAACCCCAAGACCCTCTTGATGGGCGCTGCGGCACAGCTTGGCATCTTCCTGACCTTCGTAGGCGCGAAGCTGCTCGGCTTTACCTCTGCTGAAGCCGGCTCCATCGGCATCATCGGCGGTGCGGACGGTCCGACGGCCATCTGGCTGACCGGCAAGCTCGCTCCCCATCTGCTTGGCCCGATTGCAGTCGCCGCGTACAGCTATATGGCGCTGGTGCCCGTCATTCAGCCGCCTATTATGCGGGCGCTGACCACCAAGCGTGAGCGCTGCATCGTGATGAAGCAGCTCCGCACTGTGTCCAAGACCGAGAAGATTCTCTTCCCGATCGTTGTGACCATCCTTGTTTCCCTCCTGCTGCCGTCTGCCACTCCGTTGGTCGGCTGCCTGATGATGGGCAACCTTGCGCGTGAATGCGGCGTTGTGGAGCGCCTGAACAAGACCATGCAGAACGAGCTGATGAACATCGTCACCATCTTCTTGGGCGTGACGGTTGGCGCGACGGCGACGGCCACCACCTTCCTGCGCATTCAGACGCTGGAAATCATCTGCTTGGGCGTTGTGGCGTTCGGCTTTGGTACGGCCGGCGGCGTGCTGCTTGCCAAGCTCATGAATAAGATTGGCGGCGGCGACTGCATCAACCCCCTGATTGGCTCTGCCGGTGTGTCGGCTGTCCCGATGGCTGCGCGTGTTTCTCAGGTGGAGGGTCAGAAGGAAAACCCCGGCAATTTCCTGCTCATGCACGCTATGGGTCCCAATGTGGCTGGCGTTATCGGCTCGGCCATCGCTGCGGGCGTGCTGCTGAGCATGTTCGGTTAAGGGAGGATAAAGACTATGGCAAAGGTAAAAATTACAGATACCATCCTGCGCGATGCGCACCAGTCTCAGGCTGCGACCCGTATGCGTCTGGACGAAATGCTGCCCGCCTGCGAAATGCTGGATAAGGTCGGCTATTATTCCTTGGAGTGCTGGGGCGGCGCGACCTTTGATAGCTGCCTGCGTTTCTTGGACGAAGACCCGTGGGAGCGTCTGCGTCAGCTCCGTAAGGCGCTGCCCAACACCAAGCTGCAGATGCTGCTGCGCGGCCAGAACATTTTGGGCTACAAGCACTATGCTGATGATGTGGTTGATTTCTTTGTAAAGAAGTCCATCGACAACGGCATTGATATCATCCGCACCTTTGATGCCTTGAACGATCTGCGCAACATGGAAAAGGCTGTTTCCGCCACCAAGAAGTACGGCGGTACTGCTGAAGTGGCCATGAGCTACACGACTTCTCCCGTTCATACGGAAGAATATTTCGTGAAGCTGGCCAAGGATATTGAGAGCATGGGCGCTGACCTCATCTGCATCAAGGATATGGCCGGTCTGCTGCTGCCCTACAATGCCTATTCTTTGATTAAGAAGATGAAGGCTAACACCAAACTGCCGATTGTTCTGCACACGCACAACACGGCCGGCACGGGCGCTATGACCATTCTGAAGGCCATTGAAGCTGGTGTTGATGTGGTTGACACTGCGCTGTCTCCTCTGGGCGGCGGCACGTCTCAGCCCGCGACCGAGTCTCTCGTGGCCACTCTCAAGGGTACGGAATACGATACCGGTCTTGATTTCGAGCTTCTGGCCAAGATTGCCGAGCATTTCCGCGGCGTAGCCGACAGGCTCACCAAGGATGGCTGGCGCGATCCCGGCAAGGTGCTGTCCGTGAACGCGAAGGCGCTGCAGTATCAGGTGCCCGGCGGTATGTTGTCCAACCTGATTGGTCAGCTCAAGCAGGCTGGTGCTATGGACAAGTATTACGATGTGCTGGAAGAAGTGCCGCGTGTCCGCAAGGACTTCGGCTTTCCGCCCCTTGTCACTCCGACCAGCCAGATTGTCGGCACGCAGGCCGTGATGAATGTTCTGAGCGGCGAGCGCTACAAGATGGTGCCTAAGGAATCCAAGGGTCTTCTGCGCGGCGAATATGGTCGTTTGCCTGCTCCCGTGAACGAGGAAGTCCGCAAGAAGTGCATTGGCAATGATAAGGTCATTACTTATCGTCCCGCTGATGACCTGAAGCCGGAGCTGGAAGGCTATCGCAAGGAAATGGCTCGCTTCAGTCAGCAGGAAGAGGATGTGCTGTCCTACGCATTGTTCCCGCAGGTTGCGACCAAGTTCTTTGAAGCGCGTCAGGCCAAGCAGCTCAAGGCTGACCCCACCCAGTACGACAAGAAAGACGAAACAATGCCTGTGTAAATGGTTATAGTTTTTGCTGGGGAACCATTCTTTATGCGATAAAGAATGGTTCCCTCGCACCCCTTCTAAGAAAGCGGATATATAATGTATATTGTTGTAGCGAAACAGCAGCATCTATGTGATGATTTTTAAGTAACACAAGAGTAGCATCACACAGATGTTGTTTTTTATTCCGACTACAAATATTGTGTATTAAATTTTTTGGAAGGGTATGAAAAACCGTTCCCTTTCTAAAAGAAATGGATTCCCGCCCATAAATTCATTTTTGTAAAGGAAAAATACTTGACAAAGGATAAAATTCTGGTATAATGCCTTTTGTCAAGTGATATTGCTTGACATTGATATGCAGGAAGGGGAGCAGGTCAGGATGGATGCCTTTCAATCCGTAATGGGAAAGAAGGTTGAAACGGCTTGGCTTCTTGCCTTTTATGGCGCACTGTTGACGGAAAATCAGCAGGAAATCCTGCGTCTGTATTACGAAGAGGACTTGACCCTGACGGAGATTGCGGAACAGGCCGGTGTTAGCCGTCAGAGCGTTCATGATACGGTTCAGCGTGCCGGTCAGCAGCTCAACCAGTTCGAGGAAAAGTTAGGGCTTTGCACCCGCTTTCAGCGGACGGAGGAGCAGCTTGACCGTTGCATGGAAGCGCTGAAAAAAGTCCGCGCAACGGAGGACACCGCACCCTATTTATCGTCTGCCCTGCAAGCATTGGCTGTCTTAAAGGGCGAGGAGGAGAAGTAAAGCATGGCATTTGAGGGTCTTTCCGAAAAACTGCAAAATGCCTTTAAGAAGCTGACCGGCAAAGGAAAGCTGACGGAGCAGAACATCAAGGATGCAATGCGCGAGGTGCGCATGGCGCTCTTGGAGGCCGATGTTAACTACACAGTCGTCAAAGACTTTGTAAAAAAGGTCAGCGAGCGCTGTGTCGGCACGGAAATTCTCTCCACGCTGAACGCCGGACAGCAGGTCATCAAAATCGTAAATGAAGAGCTGACTACGCTGATGGGCGGCGCAAACGCCAAGCTCACATGGTCGCCCAGTGTCCCCACCATCTATATGCTCTGCGGTCTTCAGGGTGCTGGTAAAACCACAATGGCCGCAAAACTGGCGCTTTACCTAAAAAAGCTGGGCAAAAAGCCGATGCTCGCCGCTTGCGATATTTATAGACCCGCCGCTATCAAACAGCTTCAGGTTGTCGGCGCACAGGTGGATGTTCCCGTCTTTGAAAAGGGTACGCAAGATCCTGTGCTGACGGCCAAGGAAGCCGTCGATTATGCCCGCTATTATGGGCGTGATGTGCTGATTATCGACACCGCCGGTCGCCTCCATGTGGACGAAGCGCTGATGGAGGAGCTGGAGCGCGTTAAGGCTGCCGTAAAACCGCAGGAAATCCTGCTGGTGGTCGATGCCATGACAGGTCAGGACGCGGTGAATGTTGCCAAATCCTTTAACGAGCGCCTGTCCATTGACGGCGTGATTATCACCAAGCTGGACAGCGATACCCGCGGCGGCGCGGCGCTGTCTGTCCGCGCTGTGACCGGCAAGCCTATCAAGTTCGCTGGTACGGGCGAAAAGCTCACCGATGTGGAGCCGTTCCACCCGGAGCGCATGGCTTCCCGTATCCTTGGCATGGGCGATGTGCTGACGCTGATTGAAAAGGCAACGGAGGCATTTGAGCAGAAAGAGCAGGAAAAAGCCGAAAAGTCCAAGAAAAAGCAGCCGACGGATTTGGACTTGGAGGACTATTTAGAGCAGATGCAGCAGATGAAGAAAATGGGCTCGCTGCAAAGCGTGCTGGGAATGCTGCCCGGCATCGGCTCTAAGCTCAAGAATGTCGAAATCGACGAAAAGGCGATGAAAAAGCCGGAGGCTATCATCCGCAGTATGACCCCCAAGGAACGCCATCATCCCGAAATTCTGAACGCTTCCCGCAGAAAGCGCATTGCCGCCGGTGCGGGTGTCACCGTTCAGGATGTCAACCAGCTCATGCGCCAGTTTGAACAGGCTCGGCAGATGATTAAGCAGATGATGGGCAACAAAAAAGGTCTGATGCGCAAAATGCAGCAGATGGGGAAATAACCCTTTGTGGATGCGTGAAGGGACAACTGCCCCTTCACTGAAGCACCGAGGTCATCATAAGTCCCTTATGATTGACATAGATACAACAAACATTCAGGAGGAATACCAAAATGGCAGTCAAAATTCGTCTCAAGAGAATGGGCATGAAGAAAAAGCCTTTCTATCGCATCGTGGTCGCGGATTGCCGCTCCCCTCGTGATGGCCGTTTTGTCGAAGAAATCGGCTATTATGATCCCATGAAGAAGCCCGCTGAAATCAAGGTTGATAATGAAAAGGCCGTCGCTTGGATGAAGAACGGTGCTCAGCCGACCGAGACCGTGCGCGTGCTGCTCAAAAAATCCGGCGCAATCGAAGGCTGACCCTCGATAGAAAGGGGATTCCATGCAGGAGCTCGTCCAATATTTGGCACAATCGCTGGTGGATCATCCCGAAGCCGTTCAGGTGACCGCGACGGAAGGACCTGAGGCAATCATCCTAGAGCTGAATGTGGCGCAGGAGGATATGGGCAAGGTGATTGGCAAGCAGGGGCGCATCGCCAAGGCGATTCGCTCTGTTGTCAAGGCGGCAACCGCCAAGAACAGCAAGCCGGTCTTTGTTGAAATCCAGTGAGTTGGCTTAAACCGCGGACGGACATCTTTGTGACCGCCCGCGGTTTATTCTACAGAAAGGTTTTCGTTCTGCTATGCTGTCAGAGTATATTTTGATAGGTCAGGTGCTGCGCCCGCAGGGAGTTGACGGGCTGGTGAAGGTGCGTCCCGATACGGATGACCCGGATCGCTTCTTAGATTTAAGCAGCGCCTTTATTCAGGAAGGCAAGGAGTACCGCGCCATTCAGGTGGAGGATGCTGCCGTTCGGCAGGATGGCTTTGTGTATCTGCGGCTGGATAATGCACAGAAACGCAACGAGGCTGAAAAGCAGCGCGGCTGGATGCTCTATGTGGATAGGGCACATGCGCGGAAGCTGAACGAAAACGAATATTTTATCTGCGATTTAATCGGCTGCAGAGCCTATGACACCAAGGGAAACGAAATCGGCAAGCTCGTTGATGTGATGCAGCCGGGCGCAAACGATGTCTATGTGTTCAAAACGGCGCGAGGCGAAATGCTGCTTCCGGCGCTCAAGCAGGTCGTGCTTGAAACCGATGTTGCAGCGCAGCGCATGGTACTTAACGACAGCAGACTGCACGAATTCGCCGTGTACGAGCGTGAGCCATGAAAATCACGATTTTGACGATTTTCCCTGAGATGTTTGACAGCGTACTCAACGCAAGCATATTGGGCAGGGCAATCCAGAACGGACTTATGGATGTGCAGGCGGTGGACATTCGTCCTTTTTCCGCCTGTAAGCATAAGAACACGGATGATTATCCCTTTGGCGGCGGCGCGGGCATGCTGATGACTCCTCAGCCCATTGCCGATGCCATCAAGTCCGTCACGGGTGACGGCTTTTCGGGAAAAAGAATTTACATGAGTCCGCGTGGCACGGTGCTGACGCAGCGGCTGGCGCGGGAGCTGTCCAAGGAACAGGAGCTTGTCCTGCTTTGCGGGCATTATGAAGGCGTGGATCAGCGCGTTTTGGATACCTATATCGACATGGAAATTTCCATCGGCGATTATGTTTTGACAGGCGGCGAGGTTGCGGCAATGGCGCTGGTGGATTGCGTCAGTCGGCTTGTCCCCGGCGTTTTGGGCAGTGCGGACAGTCCGGAGGACGAGAGCTTTTCCGATGAGGGGCTTTTGGAATATCCGCAATACACCCGTCCGAGGGTGTTTGAGGGCGCGGAGGTGCCGGCCGTACTTTTGAATGGCGACCATGCCAAAATCGCCGCATGGCGGCGAGAGCAGGCAATCCTGACAACGGCAGCGCGGCGGCCTGAAATACTGCTAAAAACAGAGCTTACAAAAAAGGAAAAGGAAATGCTGCGGGCGCATGGCTATGAATTGAAGTGACCTTCAAAAAATGGCGCAGATATGGCAATGCGAACGCCCCACTTTTATTTTTCCGTTTTATTTGATATACTATAGGCGCGGGAGAATGCAGAAAGCTGCCCGCTTTAAGGGAGTAAAAAAATGTCGCAGTATTGGAATCAACCGATGGAAACCATGTCTCGTGATGAATTGCACGCGCTTCAAGGGGAGCGGCTTCATGCATTGGTCAAGCATGTGTATGAAAATGTTCCTTTTTATTACAAAAAGATGCAGGCGCTCGGTGTTACACCGGACGATATAAAGACGGCAGAGGATGTCCGCTATCTGCCCTTTACGACCAAACAGGATTTGCGGGATCATTATCCTTTCGGTCTTTTTGCCGTTCCGCAGAGTGAAATCGTGCGCATCCATGCCTCCTCCGGCACGACGGGCAAACCCACTGTGGCGGGCTATACGCAGGGCGATTTGAACAACTGGGCGGAGCTGATTGCTCGTGGACTGACAGGCGCTGAGGTGCAGCGCGGGTCTGTTGTCCATGTTGCCTATGGCTACGGCCTGTTCACCGGCGGTTTGGGCGTGCATTACGGGGCGGAAAAAATCGGCGCGTCCGTCGTGCCTGTCAGCGGCGGCAATACGAAGCGTCAGCTTATGCTGCTCAAGGATTTTCGTGCAACGACGCTTTGCTGTACGCCGTCTTATGCGCTGACTCTGGCGGATGCTTATCTGTCGCAGGGCGGAGACATCGGCGAATTGTCCTTAAAAACAGGCGTGTTCGGCGCAGAGCCGTGGACGGATGAAATGCGGGCGCAGCTTGAAGAAAAGCTGCACATCAAAGCATTTGACATTTACGGTCTGACTGAAATGATGGGACCGGGCGTTGCCATTGAATGTGAGGAACGGCACGGTTTGCACATCTGGGAGGATCATTTCCTGCCGGAAATCATCGACGAGGACGGCAACCAGCTTCCGAACGGCGAAGAAGGCGAGCTGGTGTTTACCACGCTCACCAAGCGCGGCATGCCGTTGCTTCGCTATCGGACGCACGATATTAGCTGCCTGACGACTGCGTCCTGCCCCTGCGGGCGGACGCACATCAGAATGCGCCGTGTTCATGCGCGGTCGGATGATATGCTCATCATCCGCGGCGTGAATGTCTTCCCGTCCCAGATTGAGCATACTTTGCTTCGCTTTGAGGGTGTTACCCCGCATTACATGATTGTCGTGGACAGGCAGGGAACTTTGGATACCATTGAGGTGCAGGTGGAGCTGTCCAAGAATCTGGTCGGCGATACGGTGCGTGAGGTGGAGCGTCTGCGGGCGCAGCTTGAAGCGGCGCTGGCATCGGATGTTTTGGTGCATATCAGCGTGAAGCTCTGTCAGCCCGGCAGTCTGCCGCGTTTTGAGGGCAAGGCTAAGCGCGTGATTGATCATAGGACATTGTAATAATCTTGTGAAAGGGGTTGCCGTATGTACGTGAAACAGATTTCGGTGTTCATCGAGAACACGAAGGGCAAGCTGGCGGATTTTACCAAGTTGCTGAGTGACCACAACATCGACCTTGTTTCTCTTTCCATTGCAGATACGACGAGCTTCGGAATCCTGCGTGGCATCGTGAGCGACTATGCGCAAGCGGTCAAAATCATTGAGGAAGCAGGCTATACCGCTTGTCTGACGGATGTGCTGGTGGTCGCCGTTCCCGATGTGCCGGGTGGGCTGGCCAAGGTGCTTTCCTATCTCAGTGAGGCTGATATTGCCGTTGAATATCTGTACAGCTTCGTGCGGCAGAAGGGCGGCAATGCGCTGATTGTCTGCCGCGTGGAGGAAATCGAAAAGGCGCATCAGGTGTTGACGGCGCATCAGATTAAGACGCTCGCACAGGAGGATATTTGCCGGTTGGCATAATATGCACACTGGAGGAAAAGGAATTGCAGTATCGCCAGACGCGGATTGAGGTCGATATTTCCAAGATTGCCGGCAATGTACGGACGCTCTGTCGGGCAATGGGCGATGTTTCTCTGCTCGCCGTTGTGAAGGCCAATGCATATGGTCACGGTCAGCTTCGCGTTTCCGAAACGGCGCTGAAGGCAGGGGCAAAGTGGCTGGGCGTTGCCATCGCCGAGGAAGGCGAATATTTGCGCGAAAACGGCATCACAGCGCCAATTTTGGTGCTGGGCGGTGTCAATGAGCGCGGCGCGGGAGCCAGCGTTAAGCATCATTTGACGCAGACTGTCTTTGATGTGAACGGCGTAAAGCAGCTTTCCGAGGCGGGAAAAAAGCTGGGTCTTCGGCCGCAGGTGCACATCAAGCTCGATACCGGCATGGGGCGCATCGGCGTTTGCTCCAAGGAAGCACTTGCCGAGGTTTTAGAGGCGATTCGGCAAGCAGGAAACATTGACATCACCGGCGCTTTTACGCACTTTGCCAATGCCGATGCTACGAATGATGACTATACGGAAAAGCAGCTTGAGCGTTTTAAGGTATTCAGCACCATGCTGCCGAGCGGCATCATTCGCCATGCGGCGGCCAGCGCCGCGCTGCTTCGCTATCCGCAGACACGCTTTGACATGGTGCGGACGGGTATCGTCATGTACGGCTATGCGCCTGTGGAGGCTAAAATTTCCGTTGAGCCTGCCCTGTCTTGGAAGACGGAGATTGTCTATATCAAAACCGTTCCAGCGGGCGAATGCATCAGCTATGGCTGCACCTATCAGACGACGAAGCCGACCATGGTGGCAACCCTGCCTGTCGGCTATGGGGACGGCTATCATCGGGCGCTGTCCGGCAAGGCTGAGGTGCTGGTGGGCGGCGTTCGCTGTCCTGTGCTTGGCCGTGTATGCATGGATCAAATGATGGTGGATGTCAGTGCCGTGCCGAATGTCAGAATCGGGGAAGAGGCCGTTTTACTTGGCCGTCAGGGAAATGAAACCATTGATGCCGAGCAGCTTGCGGTGTGGGCAAATACCATTCCCTACGAAATTTTATTGGCGGCTTCGGCGCGTGTTCCAATCATCTATGTGCAAAATGATTGTTTAGGCAGCAACGCACAAATGAGGCGGAGCGATAAATAACGAATTTTATGTCAGATGCAATCGGAGAAATCGAAGCTTTACTCGTAGCATCAGTCGAGATTTCGGAGAGCCACATATGCCACAAAAGGCGCATTTAGCGCCCACTGAATTTGGGCGAGGATGCCTTAGAAAGGATGTTTTCCTTGCAGCAAAACACCAAGAAAAAAACAAAGAAAAAAATCACGCTCGTTCAAAAGCCCTTTTTACGCGGTTGTGCCTGGAGTGGGTATGCAGTCAAGGCGGGTTTCAGGCTGCTGATGTATGAAATTCTGTTCATCTTCCTGAATCTGCTGATTGGCTCGGCCCTGAGCTTTGAAAACAGCACCTTCCTGCGCATTGCCACCAACCTTGTGCTGGTCGCAGCTTATGGCAGCCTCGTTTATATGAACGGCGCAAGAGTGGGCGACAGCGATGTCGCGTTTGCGGAAATCGCCTATGGCCGCAAGGAAAGCGGGAAGAATGTGGCGAAGAGTGACTTAAACCGCTGCTATCATCCGGCCAAGGGCTTTGTTTCTGTTTTTGCTGGAACGGGCATTCTGCTGCTTGTCGCGCTTGTCTATGCAATCTGTGCCACCAAGCAGACCTATTCTTTGCAGACCCTGCCGAGCTGGGTTTCCTCTTACAGCAGCTCCCAGCAGGAAATCGGACTGGCGCTTTCTTATTACAGCATCCAGCGTGCCGTGCAGCTTGAGGATATTCTGCGCCCCGTGATTCGCATCTGCATTTGGCCGTTTGTCAACATCGCCGGAGCGCGGAATTATGATGCGCTCCTGCTGGTGGATCGGCTCAGCCCGCTGATTATTCTTTTGCCCTACCTTTTCTATGCCTTTGGCTATCTGCAGGGGCCGCGGAGCCGCGCCATGCTGCACGGCAGCATCGCTACGGACAAAAAGCGCCGCATCCGCAAGGAAAAGAAAGAGCGGAAGCAGCGCCAGCAAAAGACCAACCAGATCATTTGACGATTTATGCGGATTGTTGGGGGAGAGGCGCGTTCGCGCACATTAAAAGCGCCGTCGGGCATGGATACGAGACCGACCTTGGATCAGGTGCGCGAGGCGCTGTTCAACATTTTGCAATTTCGCGTGTCGGATGCACGGGTACTGGATTTATACGCGGGCAGCGGCGCTTTGGCGCTGGAAGCACTCAGCCGCGGCGCAAAAGAAGCTGTTCTCTGCGATGTCTCCCGCGAGGCGTGTAAGGTCATTCGCCAGAACATTGAAGCGCTCGGCTATCAAACACGGGCATGGCTGCTTTCCATGCCGGATACCCACGCTCTTTCGCTGCTTCAGGCTGAGCATCAGCAGTTTGACTTGATTTTTCTTGACCCGCCGTACCGCATGGACACATCCGGCACAATGACAGCGCTGCTTGACGGCGATATGCTGACCGATGATGCACGAATCATTGTCGAGCATTCTGCCAAAACGCCGCCAAAGCCGGATGCAAGGCTGGAATGCCTGTCCGTTCGACAATATCGGGATACATGTCTCAGTTTTTTCAGGAGGAAGCAGGATGGGGGAGAGGAAGTGCCTGTATCCGGGGAGCTTTGATCCCGTGACCAATGGGCATATGGACATCATCGAGCGTGCTTCTAAGCTGTTTGATGAGGTCATCGTCGCCGTGATGGTAAACATTGCCAAAAAAGGCTGCTTTTCTGTGGATGAAAGGGTGGCGCTGTTAATGAATGCGTGTGCAGGGCTTCCCAATGTCCGCATCGTCTCTTTTTCAGGCTTAACCGTGCAGCTTGCCCATCAAATGAATGCGCACATCATGATACGCGGTGTCCGCAACATGGCGGATATGGACAGTGAGTTAACCTTAGCTCGCGCTAACCGTGCCGTTGCGCCGGACATTGAAACGCTTTTGCTTCCTGCCTCGCCGGACAAGGAGGTCATCAGCGCCAGCATTGTCCGTGAAATTGCGTCCTTTGGCGGGGACATCTCGCCGTTTGTACCCAGCGCAGTCGTAAAGGCTGTGACAGAACATTTCAAAAAGTGAAGGAGGAGAAACAATGTCCAACAAGCTCATGATTTTTGAACTGATTGACCGGCTCAACATTCTCTTGACTTCAGCAAAAAAGGTGCCGCTGACCACCAAAATCATGGTGGACAAGCAGGAAATTGCCTCGCTCGTGCAGCAGATTGAGGACAGCATCAGCCCCGATGTCAAGCAGGCGCAGAAGCTGCTGGAAATGGAACAGCAGATTATCAGCGAAAGCCAGAAGCAAGCGCAGATGACCATCGCCGAGGCCAACAACACCGCCAAAGCCACGACCGAGGATGCTTCGCGCAAGGCGCAGGAGACCGTGAACAATGCACAAGCGCAGGCGGATAAAATCTCCCGCGATGCCTCTGACAATGCCAATGCTATGATTGCTGATGCACAAGCGCGTTCCGGCTCGATGATTGCCGATGCGCAGGCGCGGGCGCAGCAGCTCGTTTCCGAAAGTGAAATCGTGTCAAGAGCGCAGCATGAGTCTCAGGAAATGCTGGAAAATGCCCGTCAGGAGTGCGAGGGCTGCCGTCAGCGGCTGCAGAACGATATGAATGCGCTCTTGGAACATCTGGATGTCAGCATCAGCCAGCAGCTTGATGCGCTCCGTCAGCTTCGTCAGGAAGTCGGCGCACAGCAGAACAGCAACCAGACGATGCAATAAAAAATGGTAAAAAAGTGCTTGACACAAACGAGCCGCATCATTATACTATAATGGCTGGTTTTGTGGTGCAAGGATCACAACTGTGCAAGAAAAGATGCCTGCAAAGGCATTTGGATTAAAGGAGTGTTGAATTATGGGTCCCACATATCATCCGAAGAAGCGCCAGCGCAATAAGGTTCATGGCTTCCGTGCCCGGATGTCCACCAAGAACGGTCGTCGTGTTCTCGCCGCCCGCCGTCGTCGTGGCCGCAAGGAACTGACCGTCTGATTGAACTGCGTCTGCATGGCTTAGCCCGCCCCCGCTGCTTGCCACCGTGCATCAACAATGAGGGGCGGGTTTTCATATCTCAGGTTGTTAAGGCAACACCGCACAAATGAGGCGGCGCGATAAATAGTGAATTTTGTGTCAG
>CAVJHY010000027.1:0-15850 GCA_963649405.1 bacterium | reverse complement strand
TGCTTATCCCCTCTTCTTATGGTCTTTCTCAATCCGTTCCTTCCACAGGCTGCCGATGGGGCGGCACATGCGCACGCTGGAGACGGCCTCGCTTACGCAGTCGTAATTCAGAGCAACACCCTCGCTGTCGTTGCAGTAGGTGACGGCGTTTTCGGGGCGGATGCCGTACTGCCGCGCCGTCTGGACGGCATCGATATTCGCGCCGAGGAAGAGAAATTCCCAGCCGAAGCGGGTCTTTTTTTCTTCAATGAGCTGCTTGATTTGAGCACTGTCGTACCGGCGGCTGCAGTTTTCCATGCCGTCCGTGGTGATGATGAAGAGGGTATGCTCCGGTCTGTCCTCCTCGCGGGCGTATTTGTGGACATTGCTGATGTGGTGGATGGCATCGCCGACAGCATCCAAGAGCGCGGTGCTGCCGCCGACGACATACTCCCTGTCCGTGAGCGGGCGCAGCGTTTTCACATCCACGCGGTCATGAATCACCTTGGAATTGGCGTTGAACAGCACGGTGGAAACGAACGCTTCGCCCGCTTCGTTTTTCTGCTTTTCAATCAGCGAATTGAAGCCGCCGATGGTGTCCTTTTCCAGCCCGAACATCGAGCCGCTGCGGTCAAGAATGAATACGATTTCCGTTAAGTCCTTCTTCATGAGAAAGCCCTCCTTGCGTTTGATGGCTTGATTATAGCAAAGGAGGGCGGATATTTGGTCGCCTGAAAAGCGACATTTCATATACTCTTTTTCATCTCAATCATAGCATCTGCGGGCGACTTTCCCGCTCCGGCGTTGCCTCACTCCGGTCAATGTAGCGCTGCTACGCCTCCTTCGTTCGGCTTAACCGGAAGCGGGAAATTCATCTCGCATCTTGCTACGCTCTCGATGTCAAAGAGTATAGCACGTGTCAAAAAACCTTTTAGCTGCCAAGAAGCTGCAAATCCATTTCAAACAAAATCTGGTTGATTTCAAAAATGTCGTAGTTCTTGGTTTTGATGCAGTATTCCACGACAATATCCGTTTTGCTGCTGTGCGTCAGGGCGAAACCGGCGTTTTGAAGCAGCGCCTGCGCCTCCGGCAAGGAAAGCTCCAGCGCGATGATAAAGGCCAGCACGGTCAGCTTGCTGGGCTTGTAATCGGGGTTATTTTTGATTTTGTTGAACAGCCGCCTGTCCACATTGGCGCGTTTATAGCACGCCGCGTCGGTCATGCCCTTTTCATCGATTTTCCGCAGCAGCGCCTGAGAAAAGCCATCGTCCATGTGATTCAGCATTTCGTGCAGGGACGGCGCTGCCCCGAAAACCATCGCCTCAGCATCAGGGCAAGGGCGAGCTGCTTCGCAGTAAAGTGGTCTGCTTCTTTGGAAAACCCGATTTTGTTCCTCCGCGTAGGCATCTTCTATGTAGGCGGTGACATCCTTGAAGAGCTTGGTGCTGACCTCAAAAGCATCCTTGGAGAACACGACGATATAGACCGTCATATCGTCATGGTCAGTGAGAAATTGGACGATGGTTTCCTGCGCCACTTGAAGTGCCTCGGCCTTGGGATAGCCGTAAACGCCGGAGGAAATGAGCGAAAAGGCAACGCTTTCGCAGCCGTGTTCGGCGGCCAGCGTGAGAGAATTGCGATAGCAAGCCGTCAGCAGCGCTTTTTCGTTATGATGCCCTCCCTGCCATACAGGCCCGACCGTGTGAATGACATATTTGGCGGGCAGACGATAGCCGCGTGTCAGCTTGGCCTCGCCCGTTTTGCAGCCGTGCAGGGTACGGCATTCCGCCAGCAGCTCCGACCCTGCCGCCCGATGAATCGCGCCGTCCACACCGCCGCCGCCCAAGAGGGAGCTGTTCGCGGCGTTCACGATGGCATCCACGCTCATTTTGGTAATATCGTTCCGAACAATCATCAGCGGCATATTTAAGTCTCCTCAGTTCGCCATATTTGGCTTATATTTTTCCATATACAGTATAGCATTGAAACAAACGCTTGGCAAGGGCTTTGATATAGAAAACCGTCCTGTTGTATGCAGGACGGTTGAATAAACAAATGATTATTTCTGTGTTTCTTGGTCTTCCGCTCTACGGTTTTCATGCGGGGGGAGCTGCTTATCCCGAATCGGACCGATGCGGTAATTCAGCACGATATTGGAATTGGGATACTGGCGGTAGAACAGGTTTTTGATACGCTCCATAACAATCTTGCCGTCGTCGTACTTTTTGAGCGGCAGCAGGATGGCGTACTGAGAAGCGGTGTAATGCGTCACGGTGTCGCCCTTACGGAGCGTCTTGCGCAGCACTTCCAAGAGCTTCTGCATGACATCGTCCAATTTCAGCGGCTCTATGTTCTGCCCGTCCAGACTGGTGGCCATCAAAAGCGCCAAGAACATCGTCTGTCCCGCACGGTCTAAATTGCGTACTTGCAGATTGTAAATTTCCTTGAACACGGCATATTCGCAGACGAACGCGCCGGACATTTCCTCAAACTCGCTCAGCTCACGGCGGATGGCATCAATGTCCCCGTCCAGCACATGGCCGGCCTTGATAATCTGCTTGTAAAATTCTTGAATGCCTTCCGGCGGCTTCATGCCAAGGTAGCGGAAATGCAGCTTGGTCACGTGCTTGTACTGCATGAGAGCTTCGTTGTTGTGGTTGGTGCGCACGAGCGTTTCCATCAGCTTGATGTGCAGGCGCTCATCAAACGCATTGACCTCCAAGGCACGGCGGCAGACACGGATGATTTCTTCAAATTCTTCTGCTTCCTGAAGCGAATCCAGATAGCGGTACACCGTGTCCATATAGAGGTTTTGCAGGTACACGCTGCGCGTAACAACCCAGCTTTCCTCAGCCAGATTGGGCAGTAAATCCCCGTGATACAGGTCAAGCACTTTGGAATACTTGGCACGCAAATCATCGTCCAGCGCTGCGCCCTGCGGCACTTCTTTCAGCTCGTTGCACAAATCCTCGAACTCGAACATATCAATCTCGCAGGGAACATTCTGGTTCCAGCGATACGAGCCGCGGGTGGTGGCGATACACATGCCTAAGTCCTTGGAAAACTTCGCCAGAATAGCGCGCATTCTGCTGACCAAGGTCTTCAGTGCGCTTTCGGGGTTTGCGCTCTCCTCATTCGGCCAAAGCACCTCATAAATTTCGTTATAAGGCACTGATTCGTTGCGGTGCAGCAGGAGGTATTGCATCAGCACGCTGCCCTTTTTCGATTTTGCAAGCTGATCGTCGATGCGTGTACCGTTGACCATGATGTCAAACCGTCCCAGCAGGCGAATTTGAATCAAATCCATTCCAAATCACTCCTTATGGTGAAAAATCACCTATATTATATTAACCGATTTTGAGCTTTTTTTCAAGTGCTTCCGACGAAAGAGCGTAAGCCATCGCCGTATTTTTTGTAATTTTTCCTTCGTTCAGCAGCCGAAGGATGTCGCCGTCCATGGTGGTCATGCTCTGCGCCGCACCCGCACGGATGGCATTGTCAATTTGGTGGGTCTTCCCGTCCCTGATCATGTTCTGAATGGCGGGGGTCACGGTCATGATTTCAAAGGCGGGCATCTGGTTGCCGTTCACATCTGGCAGAAGCTGCTGAGAGACGACCGCCCGAAGCGCCATTGAAAGCTGAATCCTGACTTGCTGCTGGCGCTCCGCCGGAAAGACATCAATGATGCGATCCACGGTGGTCGCCGCGCCGATGGTGTGCAGGGTGGACAAGACGAGCATCCCCGTTTCGGCGGCGGTTAAAGCGGTCTGAATGGTTTCATAGTCGCGCATTTCGCCCAGCAGAATGACATCCGGCGCTTGGCGCAGGCTCGCCCTGAGCGCCTGCCCATAGCTGCGCATATCCTGCGCCACCTCGCGCTGGCTGACGATGCTCATCTTGTGCGGATGCAGATATTCGATGGGGTCTTCCAGCGTGATGATGTGGCCGGCTGTGGTTTGGTTAATGCGGTCAATCATGCACGCCAAAGTCGTTGATTTGCCGCAGCCGGTTGCGCCTGTGACCAAAATCAGCCCGTGATGGCAGGAGGGGAGATTGAGGATGCTCTCAGGGATGTGGTATTTTTGCGGGTCAGGCAAGCCGAAGGGCACGATACGCAAGACCGCTGCCAGCGATCCGCGCTGCCTGTACGCGCTCACGCGGAAGCGCCCGCTCTGCCGAAGGGAAAAGGAAAAATCATCATCGCCCGTCTGCTGCAAAGTGTCCATCGAGCGCTCGCCCGCCAAATGGTAGGCATCCTCCAACAGCCCTTGGCAGTCCTGCGGGGACAGCTTGTCCGCAGCCAGTGCCTTCATTTCCCGATGAATTTTCGCCATCGGCTCCGCGCCCGGCACAAGATAAATGTCCGAACAGCGGAGCTGCACGGCCTTGGTCAGCATATCTATCAGCTTCATAGCTGTTCCCCCTGATACACAGGAAGCACAGTGTCCTCCTGCTCTTGTAAAGAAACCAGTGTCCGCTTGACGGCGACCGCCCGTCCTTCTTGCACGGCGACTGTCATTTGAAGCGCCCTGTCCGCGCCCGCGTCAAAGGAAAAGATATAAGAATTATCAACCTTTTCCGCCTCATACGCGGCGATTGCGGCGTCTGTATCCTCGCCCTTAACCAGCGCACCGTCCAGCGCTGCCAGCGCCTTCTCGCTTTCTAAAACGGCTGCATAATAGCTTTCCGCGCTTGTAACGCTCCGCTTGGTCAGCTTGAAATCGCTCTGTCCCGCGGACAGGGTTAAGACAGCCAGCACCGTCAAGGAAAGCGTCAGCAGCACCAGCACCACGCTCGGCACGCCGATGCCGATTTTCGCCCGATTTTCACTCATACTGCGCCTCATATCTTCCCAGCGGCAGGGTGAAGAGAACGCCGCTGTCGTCAGACAAGGAAAGAGTGCCGGAAGAGAAAACGCCGCCCGCTGTTTTTTCCTCGGTGACGGTTACGCAAATCGTAAAGCCTTCCTCCTGCTTTTGATACGCGCCGCTTTCCTGCCGTTCAAACGCTTGGCTTTCGGAAAAATCCTCCGTTCCCAGCGCCTGCCATTCCTCGGCATAGGTCTGCGCCTTGGTTAAGGCATGGGTCAGGGCGGCGCTTTCGTCCGCCGCCGAACGCCCCGCCGCGAACACGCGCACCAAGATACAGGCACAGAGGGCGAAAAACACGAGGGCAATCGTCAGCTCCACGATGGTGGAACGCCCGCGAAAGGATTTTTTCATGACGCGCTCTCCCC
Organism: bacterium; assembly: GCA_963649405.1. Lineage (GTDB taxonomy): Bacteria > Bacillota > Clostridia > Christensenellales > Aristaeellaceae > CAVDRM01. The sequence continues at coordinate 10,635 of CAVJHY010000027.1, read as the reverse complement.
TCTTGAACGAAGATACACGGAAACGCACTGCTCCTGCCCGTCCGCCATCCGCAAAACAATGCGGTAGGGCGTACCCGTCTGAACGGTCAGGTGCTCCGCCTCGGCAATGGTTTCTTCCATGACGGCGGATTCATCCGCATTGTCGGCGAAAAATTGTTCGACCAACACCCCGTCTTTACACAGGATGCGCGTTTCGTAGGTTTCACCGTCCCAGACTTGCACAAAATGCAGCACACTGCCGTTTTCGCTTTCCTCTACGGAAATCGCCGCATCGCCGTCCATCGCTCGGAGCTTATTGAGAATATACTGAAGCCCGTCCCGCTCGTTCGCAGTTTGCTCCGTGATGCCATTGACCGACACATAGGCGTGTACGCCCGCCGCCACCAGCAGCAGGGAAAACAGAAGGAGCAAAGAAATGAGTAGGAACGCAGCCAGACTGCCCGTCAGCCGCAGGGGGAGCTCTTTTTCTTCCTTCATCACTCTTGCCCCCTTACACTCACGGACATGGTTGGCAGCACATTCGCCGCAAACGCATCATAGAACACGACATAGCGATCATCGTCATAGGAAACACCGTAATTTTCCGTGATGTATTGTAGGCTCGGCGGATAGCGCCCCTCCACGGCAAAGCAGGTGACAACGGCGCGATGCAGGGCGGTTTCCAACTGGGTGCGCCCGCTCTCAATGCTCTTATCCTCCACCACCCCCGAAAGGAAGAACAGAAGCGCCAGCGCTAGCAAAAACACGGCGACGGTCACGCCGAGCGGCCGTGCATGGTGCTTGTTCAGCCTGTACAAATGCATACGCTGCGCCTCCTTATCTTAGAATGCTGACAGCACGCCCGCCAGCGGGAGCATCACGGAAAGCAGGAGTGCGCCCAGAATGATAGCCAGCAGCGCCACCAAAATCGGCTCGACCATGCCCGTGGAGCGGCTGATGTCATCATCCGCCTGACGGTGCAAAAGCGCGGCCAGATTTGCAAAGGTTTGATCCATCTGCCCCGAAGCAAAGCCGACATGAATCATCTTGCTGTGCAGGGGTGAGAACATCTCTGTCTGCTCGACGGCTTCCGAAAACGGCACATCGTTTTCCATTTTTTGGCGGCATTCGGCGATTTTCGCTTTTGAAAAGTCGTCCGCCGCCACATCCTCCGCAAAGGTGATGGACTCCATGAGCGGATAGCCGCTCGCCATCATGCGCCCCATGACCGAGCAAAAACGCGCTGCGGACAGCTCTGCATCAATTTTTTTGAGCATCGGTGCCATTTTTCTGAGTGCCTTTAAGGTCTTCGCCCTGCACTTGGAATGCAGCAGGAAGAAAAGCACAGCGCCAATCAGCAGCACCGCCCCGCAGACGGACAGCGCAATGATGCCCAGCGTCGTGCCAAAGCGGACACTGACCTGCGACATATTAGACTGTGGCAGACTTTCGATAATTCCTGAAAAAATCGGGAACACGCGCACCAAGAGAAGTGCCAAAAGCGCCAGCATCATGCCAATCAGCACGAGCGGATAGGCAATGGCATTTTTGATGTCCTGCCGAATCTGCGCCTCGTTTCCATAAAACACGGCAAGGTCGCGCATACTTTCTTCCAATGTGCCCGTTTTTTCGCCGATGCGCACCATCTGCACCATGTAATCGGGGAACAGTCCGCTTTCCGACACGGCCTCATAGAGACTGCCGTTTTCCCGAACGGCATCGGAAAGCGCCTGAAAGCGCTCCGCCTCCTTGGAATCCTGATATGCTTCCTTGAGCGCCTCTACGCCGTCCTCCAGCAGAATACCCGCGTGCAGCATGGCTGCAATCTGCTGACAAAACAGCGCAGTTTCCTCCGGCGGAATGATTTTCCCACCCGTATGTTTCTCGTTGCTCATCCGTTTTTCTCCCCTTGTCAATACCATCGCTCCAGCGTATAGGTTTTCGCCGTTGCGCCTGTTGATGTATAGGTCGGATCATTCCGCTGCCATTCGCCGTCAATATAAGCGCTGATCCATGCGTGATAGGTCTTATCGGCATAGCCGATTTCCAAGCGGCAGGGAACGCCCTGCGACCTGAGCATCGCACAGCAAAGCACCGCATAATCAAAGCAAATGCCCTGCCCTGTTTCGAGCGTCTCATCGGGAGCAGGCAGATAGTCCTTTTTCACGCTCATGGCCTTGAAAAAGTCATAGGTCACATGGGTGCTGACATACGCGCAGACCGCTTCAAACATTTCCGCATCGGTCTTGCCCTCGCAAAGTTCCTTCGCCAGACGAACGGTTTCAGAATCCTCCTGATACCACACATATTGGTTTGGACAAAGGTAGGGCGACAGCTCGTCCTTTAAGTTCACCTTGAATTTTTTGCTCAGCTTGGCGGCATAGCGGTTGCTGCCTGTACTGATATACACCGTCACCGTGTAGGTGCCGTTTCCTAATTGCAGGGGATACACCTCATATTCCCCATCGTCGTTTAAGGCATAGGTCAGCTTCGTGCTGCCCTTGCTGATTTGCACGCGCAAATCCTTGGTGGTTGCTTTGTGTTTAATTAAGATGTAACCATCCTTGATATGGCTTTTGTCAATGGTCACATTGCCGCCGCTTACAGTGTCCTTTCCCTGCGATGGATAAAATGCATCCATGAGCGCGGCGGCGAAAAAGCCAAAGACCGTCACCGTTAAAATCATTGCAAGCAATGCGCTTCTTCTTGCAAAGACTCTCAAAAATGCATCAGCTCCATCCGTGCTGCCTCTTCATGTATATCGGCATCGCTTGCATCCTTCGACAGCGCTGCTTTGTATGCCTTGCGCCATCCGTTTCTTGCAAAAGCCTCGATTTACTGTAGTCGCCGGCGTAACCATTATACAATACTTTCGGTCAAATTGCAACCGCCAATGTAACTTTTGAATTGCAAAAATGTTAAAATTATGTAACCAATGTAACCAAAAAAACAGGGCATCGGCAAAGCCGACACCCTGCTTATGATCATTTTTTTGTTATTCCTGCGGAAGCAGCGCCTGTTCTTTTGTAAAGACGATTTCGCCGTCCTCGGCGGCTGCCTGCACGCTGTCGCCCAGCATCAGACGACCGGAGATGATTTCCTCGCTCAAAGCGTCCTCAATGCGCCGCTGAATGACACGGCGCAAGGGACGAGCGCCCAAGGCTTCATCAAAGCCCGCCTCCGCCAATAGCGCGGACACCTCGTCCGTACAAGTGAGAGTAATATCGCGCTCCTTGAGCCGCTGCGCCACCTGAGATACCAGCATTTTGGCGATTTCCACGATGTTTTCCCGGCTCAGCGGATGGAAGACGATGGTTTCATCAATTCTGTTCAAAAATTCCGGACGGAACACATTCTTAATTTCGGACAGCACACGCTCCTTCATGCGCTCATAGGAAAACTGCGTGTCATTGCCCGCGCCGAAACCCATGCCGCCGGAGCGAATCGTCCGTGCGCCCGCGTTGGAGGTCATCACGATGATGCAGTTCTTGAAGCTCGTCACGCGCCCCACATTGTCCGTCAGCCGCCCATCCTCCATGATTTGCAGCAGCATATTGAACACATCGGGATGCGCCTTTTCGATTTCGTCAAACAGCACCACGGAATAAGGCTTGCGGCGCACGGCCTCGGTGAGCTGACCGCCCTCCTCAAAGCCGACATAGCCAGGCGGTGAGCCGACCATGCGCGACACCGTGTGCTTTTCCATATATTCGGACATATCCAGCCGAATGAGCGCATTTTCATCGCCGAACACCACCTCGGCCAGCGCCCGGCAAAGCTCGGTCTTACCCACGCCCGTCGGTCCTAAGAAGAGGAACGAGCCGATGGGACGCGCCGGATTTTTAAGTCCCGCTCTTGCCCTGCGGATGGCACGGCTGACGGCGCTGACCGCCTCGTCCTGCCCGATGACGCGCTTGTGCAGCTCCGCTTCCAAATTCATCAGGCGCTTGGATTCATCCTCGGTGAGCTTTAAGACGGGAATGCCCGTCCATGCCGCCACCACCTGAGCGATGTCGTCCGCCGTCACGCAGTCGTGCGCACGGGTCTTCTTTTCCTCCCAAGTCTTGCGCTTTTCCTCAATTTGCGATTCCAGCATATGCTCGTGGTCACGCAAAGAAGCCGCCTTTTCATAATCCTGCTGATCGATGGCCTCGCGCTTTTCCAGCCGAATGGCACTCAGCTTTTCCTCCTGCGCCCGCACATCCGGCGGCGTGGTGAAGGCATGAATGCGCACGCGGGAGGCGGCCTCGTCCATCAGATCAATGGCCTTGTCCGGCTCAAACCTGTCCTGAATATAGCGTTCCGACAGGGACACCGCCGCCTGAAGCGCCTCATCCGTGATGCGGACGCGGTGATGCGCCTCATACTTGTCGCGCAGGCCCTTCAAAATTTCCAGCGTCTCATCCGCGCTCGGCTCGCCCACCATGACGGGCTGGAAGCGTCTGGACAGCGCCGCGTCCTTTTCGATGTTCTTTCTGTATTCCTCAATGGTCGTCGCGCCGATGAGCTGCAGCTCGCCCCGCGCCAACGCAGGCTTCAAAATGCCCGCCGCGTCAATGCTGCCCTCAGCCTTGCCCGCGCCGACAATCTGCTGAAGCTCATCAATGAACAAAAGCACATCGCCCGCCTTGCGGGTCTCATCCAGCACGCTCTTAATGCGCTCCTCAAACTCGCCCCTGTACTTGCTGCCGGCGACCATCGCGCTCAAATCCAAGGAAAACAGCTTTTTCCCCAGCAGATTTTCCGGCACAAGCCCCTGCGCAATGCGCTGCGCCAGTCCTTCCGCCACGGCACTCTTGCCCACGCCCGGCTCGCCGATTAAGACAGGATTGTTCTTCGTGCGGCGGGACAGGATTTGAATGATGCGCTCAATCTCTGTCTCGCGGCCAATCACGGGGTCAAGCTCGCCCTTGGCGGCGGCCTCGGTCAAATCACGGCCGTATTTCCGATAAGAAGCCTCCTCCGGCTGGGCAGCCTTCTGGCTTTCGAGGCTGTTCAGCGCCTCCTCTGCCGCCCGCTGCAAAATATCCAAATCGCAGCCCATACCGACCAAAACCCGCGCCGCCGTGCTGTCCCTTTGGCTGAGCAGCCCCAGCCACAGATGCACGCTCGTCACATAGGACTGCCCGTTTTTCGCTGCCCGCAGGATGGCCAGCTCCAGCATTTTTTTAACCCTTGGTGTCAGCTCCATCCGCTTTGGCTCTGTTTCGCCCTCGCCGATGATCTGCCGCACGGCCTCCGTCACCGTACCCGCCACCACATTGTCCGGCAGCGCCTCTATATCACTTCGCGCCACGGTGAGCAGCGCAATCAGCATATGCTCCGTCCCGATGAACGGATGGTGCATGGACGCGGCAGTCTGCTGCGCCGTCTGAATCACGCGCTGGGCGCGTTCGTTAAACTTTCCAAAAATCGGCATCATGTTTCCTCCATTAGCGTTCGGCATTCCTACCCCATTCGGCGGAAACGCTTTCTATATGATTGAATTGCTGAATGCTTTTCTTCGGCTATCGCAGTGCAGATTGTCCGCTTTCCGAACGGCATTGCTGACGCTTGCACCACATACTGCTTCAGACGACCGTCATCCTTCTCCGACTCTCCCGCCTTGCGATATTCAGCAGCATTGAGCGGAAAATGCGGGCGCGCAGGGCGTTTTTCGCCTGTTCGGAAATCGGCACGGACAGCGCACGCGGCGATAAGGCTGCCAGAATCATCTCGGCATCATCCGCCGAAATCACCCCGCGTTCTTCCATCTGCCGACACAGAAGCTCCGCGCTCCGCGCATCCATGCTGTCGCCGATTCGCTCTCTAATCAGATAGTCCAAATGCTCCTCGCCGTTCGTCACCACGCGGACAATGCGGATACACCCGCCGCCGCCGCGCCTGCTCTCGATGATGTACCCGTGATCCGGCGTAAACCTTGTGGACAGGACATAGTTGATTTGAGAGGGCGCACAATGGAAGTATTCCGCAAGCTCATTGCGCTTGATTTCCACACCACCCTGCTGCGTGTCCCCCAGCATTTCCTTGATAAACGCCTCAATGGTATCGCTCAGCCGCATACCGTCATCCCCGCTTGGAATATGAGTAATCAAAGCATATCAAAAAGTTTGACTTACTTTGACCATTGAAATTATATCATGAGATAGGAGGAAAAGCAAGGGGCAAAAATGCTCCGACTTTTGAAGGTCGGAGCATTTTATTATCAGTGTTTCACCGTTTTCCTTGAAATCCCCTTAATCTGCGTCAGCACCCAATCATAGCCGGAGCTTTCGATGACAGAGCCGCAGTACGGGCAGATGGCAGAGCGGTTGGCATCAATGGGCGAGCCGCAGTTGGGGCAGTTTGTGACGCGCTCAGCGCTATGGTCGGCGCTGCGCTCTAAAGCCCACTCATACTCCATATAGATTTCGTCCTTCCTACTGCCGCGCACGATTTTGCCATTCTTATCGGTCAGATAATTCACAAACCGCGTCTTCAGGGAGGCATACAGGCGATCCGGCTCGTCACCCTCACCCGGCTTGCAGCCGAGCAGCTTCACATCCAGCACACTGATATACTCCAAGTGGCTGGTGATGCCCTTGCTCACGAAATCGCGCTGAAGCTGGTTGTCCATCTGCGCAAAGTACGGCGCGGACAGAAGCGGCTCAACAGGCGTCAAATCGCCCGCCGCCCATGCCTCCTGCAAACGGATGTACATATTGGAGAGCTTGCCGGTGAATTCGCGCTCGTTGAAGTCCGTCAGCGCACTGACCGGCTTCAGCGTGGATGTATCAACGCCCTTCGCTCCCTTTGGCTTCGTCTTCTTTTCTCTGTTGCACAGAACATAGCAAACGATAAAGATACCGCCCATGACAACAATCGTCTCGATAGACCATTCTCCGTCCCCCGACGAGCTGTCCCAGTCGGAGCTGCTGCTGTAACTCCAATCACTGCTGCTGTAATCCGACCCACCGTAATCCGACCCGCCCGAAAAATCTCCGAAATCCGCATGACCGAGCAGACAGAAAAGCACCATCAGCACCGCCAGCAGACAAAAAATGCGTTTCTTCATAGAAATGAGACCCCTCCAGCAAGAATTTTGCCAAGAAATTATAGCATAACGAGGCGGAAAAAGTCCACAGGATTATCGCTTCGTCAGCCTCTGAATCACATCAGACAAAAATTCAGCCATGACACGCGGAGGCTCGCGGGTTGCGCCGGCGTTGAGCCATTCCCGAATGAGGGCGTAGCCGCCTTGATAGAAAAAGACGCGCAGATGTTCGCGCTCCCTGTCCGAAAAGGTGGTGGGGATAGCCACGTCAAACTGCATCCGAATGGCGGGCAGGTTGAACAGCTTGTCCGAAAAATCCTTGTCTGGCAGGGCGTTGATGAGAATTTTGAAGTTTTTCTCTTCGGCCAGCAGCGCGTCCAGCACGCGGCAGAGGCTGTCCCGCCCGTCCGCCGTGCTGTCCGAAAGCAGCTCCTGCAGCTTATTGAAGCAATCACCCTCCGCGTCTGCCAATAGGTCATAGGGGCTGCCATAATATTTGTAGAAAGTCGTTCGGTTGATTTGCGCTGCGGCACACAATTCATATACCGAAATTTTTTCCATCGGCTTTTCTTTCAGCAGCGCCATCAGCGCATTTTTCAGCATCAGCTTGCTCAGGCGAATCCGTTGATTTTCCATCTGCGTTCGTCTCCCTCTCCTCATCAACCATTTTTTGAAATGTGTTGATTTTGCAGCTATTACAATGTAATTTGTTTGCATCGCAACAGCTCGAAAATAAACAGTCTGTTGATTTCATAGCTCCGTGTCAGTATACTATAATTGCACTTGTCTGTCAAACAGGCATCTGCGTTTATTTATATATGAAAGGATGGGCATTTTTATGCAAAAAGCCGCCGCATGGATTGTTCAAAAACGCACCTTTGTTTTGATTGTTATGCTGATTTTAACCGCCGTCTGCGCCGTTTTAACGCCGATGGTGCAAATCAATTCCGACATGACCAAATATCTGCCGGACGATTCCGCCATGCGCAAGGGCATGAGCCTGATGAACGAGGAGTTTGCTGAAACTGAGCAAAGCTCCACCATCCGTCTGATGCTGAAGGGCTTAACCGATGCGCAGAAAACGGAGATTTTGCAGGAGCTGAAGAACATTCCAAATATGTCGAGCGTCACCTATGAGCAAGACAGCGCTGACTACAACAAGGGCGATTACACCCTGTATGTCCTCAGCACCGCCTACGGCTACAAGACCAAGGAAGAAAAGACCATCGAAAGCACGCTGACCACGCAGTATGCCGCGTACAGCGCTCAAGTCGCCAATGACGACACCTCTTCGCCGGAAATTCCCGTGACCGTGTATGTCGCCGCCTTTGCCATTATTTTAATCGTTCTGTTTATCGCCTGCGAAAGCTATTTGGAGCCGCTTTTGTTCCTCATCACCATCGGCATCGCCGTCATGCTGAATTTGGGCACAAACATCATCTTCGGCGAGGTTTCCGATGTGACCGCCGGTGTCGCCGCCATCTTGCAGTTAGCGCTGTCGATGGACTATTCCATCATCCTGATGAACCGCTATCGGCAGGAACTGCGAGCGACAGACGACCGCATTCAGGCGATGGAAAAGGCGCTGTCCGCGTCCTTCAGTGCCATCACCGGCAGCGCCCTGACCACCATTGTGGGACTGCTGATGCTCCTGTTCATGAGCTTCAAAATCGGTCAGGATATCGGACTTGTCTTAGCCAAGGGCGTAACTTTCAGCATGGTCTGCGTGTTCACGGTGCTGCCCGCGCTGATTTTAGCCTTCCATAAGGGAATCGAAAAGACTTTAAAACATCGCCCTGTGCGCACTTCTGCAAAGAAAGCGCTGTTAGAAGTGCTTGGCGATTTCAGCTTCAAGCACCGTACCGTGATTGCCGTCTGCTTTGTGCTGCTGTTCGTCGGCGGCTACTTCCTCCAGCGGCAGACGGCGACTGTCTACACCTTGACCGATGTGGACACGGTGGCCGAGGTTTTTCCCGTGGACAATCAGCTCGTGCTGCTGTATGAAAACGAGGATGAGAATGCGATTGCGGCGCTGACCGATGAACTCAGCGAAAACGCCTCCGTCCGCAGCGTCACGGGCTATCCGAACACCTTGGGCAAGGCGTACACGGCAGAAGAAATGGCAAACGCCTTCTCCGCTATGAGCGAAGATATGACCATCCCTGCCGAGGCGCTCCGGCTGATTTATTACGCCTATGCGCATCAGGGCGAGACGCAGACCATGACGCTTTCCACCTTTATCTCTTTTGTCGAAACTTTAACGCAAAATCCCCTGCTGTCCGAATACATGGACACTGATATGCTCTCCCAACTCTCCTCTTTGAAGGCGCTGGCAGACAAGGAAACCATCGAGACCCCAATGACTGCCTCTATGATGGCAAAGCTGCTCGGCATGAATTCCATGCAGCTTACCCAGCTTTATAAAATGCGCTTCGGCGAGGATTATTCTCAGGACAGCACTATGTCCATCCACGAATTTGCCGTTTTCATGACTGACACCGTGCTGAACAATAAGATGCTCTCCGCTATGTTTGATGAGGACACAAAGACTTCCCTCCAAACCATGCGGGCGGTGACGGACGCGGCGGCCTCCGATGCGGCGCTGACAGCGCAGGAAATGGCGGCGCTGCTGAACGGCGCGGACGAAGGCACCATCGGGCTTTTGTATCTATATCAGGCCGCTGAAACGCAGGGAGATTCCGCGCAGATGATGACCATTGCCGAGGTCATGAATTACCTTGTGGATAACCTTCTGAATGATACCCGCTTTGCCTCCGTCTTGGATGACAGCCTCCGCACACAGGCGGCAGACGCAGCCGAGCAGCTCAAGGCGGCGGAAAAGCAGCTCAAAGGCGAACGTTATTCACGGCTGATTCTGACGACCATCCTGCCGACCGAATCAACCGAAACCGCCGCCTTCATTACGGCGCTTCGTGAAAAATGTGAGAGCAATTTGAACGGGAAATATTACCTTATCGGCACCAGCGCAATGGTGGACGAGATGGAGCAGGGCTTTGACAGGGAGCTGCTCGTCATCACCTTGCTGACGGCGCTCTCCATCTTCATCGTGGTGGCGTTCACCTTCCGTTCGCTCGTCATTCCCGTTCTGCTGGTGCTGATTGTCCAGTGCGGCGTGTTCATCACCGTCTCCGCCATCGGCGTGTTCGGCGGCTCGATGTACTATTTGGCGCTGCTGATTGTGGAGTGCATCCTCATGGGCGCGACCATTGACTACGGCATCCTGTACACGACCTATTACCGCGAAATGCGGCAGAAAATGGAGGTCAAGGACGCGCTCATCGCCGCCTACCGCGGCAGTATCCACACCGTGCTGACCTCAGGTTCGATCATGGTGCTGATTACCGCGCTGGTCGGCCCGCTCTTTGGCAACCCCACCATCGAAGCCATTGTCCGTACCTTGGCCGTCGGCTGCCTCTCCGCCATCCTCCTCATCATTCTTATCCTTCCTGGCCTGCTGGCATTGTTTGATAAATGGACGGGGAACAAAATAAAGCAATAACCTTGAAAAAATGCCGTCTTTCAAAAGGCGGCATTTTTGATATTGAAATTTTTTATAACAAATGCAAATAAAGCTATTTTAGTTACGCTTTGGTTACATGAAT
>CAVJHY010000026.1:0-16071 GCA_963649405.1 bacterium | reverse complement strand
TAATACCATTTTAACCATTATCAAGCACACACTCATTTGTGCGGTGCTGCCTTAAAACTCCGTCCTAACGACTCGTAACACCTACATACACGATTTCGTTTCTTGCCTCATAGGTGTCCGTCGTAATCAAATGCTCCTCGGTCATTTTGCCGTTTTCCCAGCGCTGAAGATAGGTCTCCACCACGCTGCCCTTGGCGCTTTTGCGGTAGGTATAGGTCTGATCCTCGTAGGTCACATACTGCGCTTTTTTGTCCTTGCGGATTTCGGATTCGCCCGGCTCAAGCTCCTGTGTCTTGACGGAGCGGAGTTTGTAATGGACATCATCGCCCAGCGAAGGCCCATAAATTTTGACTACGCACTGGAGCTTTTTCTTAGAGCCTTTGACATTTTGCACATGGGCGGTGATGTAAATCGTCCCGCCGGAGGTGTTCTTGAACTTAAAATCAATGCCGCGGTCGGACACGGTGGCATCCTGCCCAAGCTCGGTATAATTGACGGGCAGGGAGTGCTTGGTGCGCTTGACGATTTCCAGATTAGAGGTCACAGCGGCCAAATAAACGGTCGTGCTGGCCTGACAGACACCGCCGCCGATGCCCATGACCTGCTCGCCGTAGGCGTACTCAATGGCCTCGGAAAAACCGTTTTTTGCGGTGCGCTTGCCAACGGTGTCATTGAAGCTGAAGGTCTTCCCATCCTCCAAGACCATGCCGTTGATTTTACTGAAGGCGATTTTGATGTTGTTGGTGCGTCCCTCGGTGCTGCTGGTGGAGATGGCGGTCGTGCCGGTGGAAAGGAGCGTCACTGTCTTGCGGATATCCGCCGTGGTGACGGAGGGCTGAACGGGGGTCGTTTCAAGCTCCAATGTGCCGGATTCGCCCCGCGCCGCCCGCTCTAAAATTTCCTGCTTATAGGGGGCTGTATCGAGCGTCTGTCCCTCGGTCTCGGCGACGATGGTGAACGGGTCATCCGCATCGGGTGAAAAGCTCGCTAAATAAGCGTCTGTCGGCTCTTTTTCCAAATACGCGGCGATTTGCGTGAGGATGTTTTCCACATTGGTATCGGTCATGGCGCTCTGCGTGGTGTACAGCGCCAAGGGATTTTCTTCCAGATATTCCAAGTCCGCAATACGGTCAAATGTGCCGCCGCTGTGACCATAAGCATATGCCTGTTTGAGTAAATCAATAACCTGATTTTCGTCCGTCTGAATGCCCATCAGCTCATAATTAAGGGTGGAAAAGGTATGTCCCTGATAGGTGATACTGAGCGACCAGCTATTTTGGCGCTGATTTACGCTCTCAAAAACCGCTGTTTTCGCCTGCTCCACAGTCATGCCGGAAAGGTCGATGCCGTCAATGGAGATGTTGGGCATGAACACCAGCTCATAGGGCTTCACGCGGGAATATTGGCTGTAATAATAGCCGCCGCCTGCCGTCAAGCCAAGCACCAGAACAACAAGAAAAATGATAAGAAAGGGACGCTTGCGTTTTCTGCGCTGAACAACCGTTTTAGCGCGGCGCGATGTCCCTCTTTGCGTGTTTTGCTGTCCGGCGGCAGAATAATACTGTGGCTGCTGTGGGTAGGCAGACGCGCCATTCTGTCGGTAATTTTGGTCAGGATACTGCTGCATTGCATCATTCTCCGTTGAGAAAAAACTAACTGTTAATCTTCAAACTTATGCATGGAATTTGTGAGCGCCGCGACATCGCTTTCCGCCTGTTTCCAGAGCGGTGCCATTTCACCTAAACCCGCATGACTGTCGCCGTCGCAATGGAAATCGCTCCCGCCCGTCACGAGCAGCCCCCGCGAACGGGCAAGCCTTTCATAAAAATCACAGCCGCGCTCCTGCCGGTTGGCATAATGGTACGCTTCCAAGCCGCACAGCCCCTCCTGCTGCCAAGTATCCAGCAGAGCATTCAAGGTTGAGGCATCCAAGTGCATCAGCCCAGGATGCGCCAGCACAGGCACCATATTCGCCCGAAGCAGGGTATGAATGGCATCGGTCGCCGTCAGCGGCTCTTTCTGCACATAGGCGGGGCTGCCGTTGCCGATGTAGCGGTCAAACGCCTCCTGAAAAGTCTGGACAGCGCCCACGCGCAGAAGCTCCCGCGCAATGTGCGGACGACCGATCCGCCCTTCGTACCGCGCAATCAAGGTTTCAATATCAATGACAACGCCCAAGCGTTGCAGCTTATCGGCGATTTTTCTGGCGCGAGTCATGCGCCCGTTTTGCATCCGCCTGAGCAGCGGGAACAACTCCTGCGGACGCACAGAGTCGCCAAGGCCGAGGATGTGGGTTTCCCCATCATCCCCGGCACTTAATTCCACGCCCGTGATGACACGAACGCCGTATTCTTTTCCGGCTTCCAGCGCGTCCGCGATGCCCGCCATCGAGTCATGATCGGTCAGCGCAACGGTGCAAAGTCCCTTTTTTGCGGCATACTGAATCAAAGCCTTCGGAGCAAGCACACCGTCCGAGGCAGTGGAGTGCATATGCAAATCAGCCAGAAACGGCTCACTCAACATGACCTTCCGCAGGCTCTGCCTGCTGCTCCTGTCCTCCGTTCACCAAGGTTAAAAATTCCTTGCGCGAGACGGATTCTTTTTCCACCAGCAGCGCCGCTAATTTGTCCAGCAAATCACGATGCTCTTTTAAGAGGCTCATTGCCTGTTCATAGGCGGCCTTTAGCAGCTTGGCGACAGCTTCGTCAATGTGCGCGGCGGTTTCTTCGCTGTATGGTCTCGTCTGACCAAACTCCATGCCGACAAAGACTTCTTCGTCCGAGCCTAAGTAAATTGTGCCGATTTCATCGCTCATGCCGAACTTCGTCACCATGTTGCGTGCCACCTGCGTCGCCTTCTGCAAATCGCTCGTGGCGCCGTTGGTGTTGTCGTCCAGCACCAAGCGCTCGGCCGCATGACCGCCCAGCATCATGGACATCATCTGGCTTAATTGCTTGCGGGTGGTAAAGTCCATTTCCTTTTCGGGCAAAAGCAGGGTAAAGCCCGCCGCGCCGTTGCCGCGGGGAATGATGGTAATCAGATGCACATCATCGCACAGCGGCAAAAAATGACCGACAATCGCGTGACCAGCCTCGTGATAGGCGGTCATGCGTTTTTCTTCCTCCAGCACCTTATGACTGCGCTTTTCAGGTCCCATCTGCACGCGCTCGACCGCATCAATCAGCATATCCTGCGTGATTTTGGTTGCGCGGGCGCGGGCAGCCCGTAAAGCCGCCTCATTCATAATGTTTTCAAGGTCAGCGCCGGTTGCATAGGGTGTGCGCTTGGCGATATTTTCAAAGTCCACATCGTCTGCCATGGGCTTACCCTTGGCGTGTACCTTGATGATGTCCACACGACCCTTGAGGTCGGGATAATTGACGGTAATCTGCCTGTCAAAGCGGCCGGGGCGCAAAAGCGCTGGATCAAGGATGTCACGGCGATTGGTCGCCGCCATCACAATAATGCCCTCGTTGGTGGAGAAGCCATCCATCTCAACCAAAAGCTGGTTTAAGGTCTGCTCCCGTTCGTCATGACCGCCGCCCAAGCCCGCGCCGCGCCGACGACCAACGGCATCGATTTCATCAATGAAAATGATGGCGGGCTGGTTGCGCTTGGCTTGGTCGAACAAATCACGGACACGGCTTGCGCCGACACCGACGAACATTTCCACAAAGTCCGAGCCGCTGATGGAATAAAAAGGCACATTGGCTTCGCCGGCGACAGCCTTAGCCAGCAGCGTTTTGCCCGTACCGGGAGGTCCGACAAGCAGAACGCCCTTCGGGATGCGAGCGCCCAAATCGGTGTACGCCTTCGGGGATTTCAGAAAATCAACGATTTCCTTCAGCTCCTCTTTTTCCTCCTCCGCGCCCGCGACATCCGCAAAGGTAATCTTGTTCTTGGAGGGATCCACCATGTTGGCACGGGAACGACCAAAGTTCATGACCTTCCCACCGCCACCCATCTGCTGGCGCATCATAAACCACCAGAAGACGGCCAGAGCGCCCAGCGTCAGGATATAGGGAATCAGCTCCACATACCACGGGGTGGTGACGGGCGCCATGTATTCCACCTTAAAGGAAAAATCGTTGACGGAAATTTCATCCACGGAAACGCCGTTTTTCTTGGCGACCATCGTGCGCACGGTGTTAATAAAATCACTGCCGATGGTGGTGCTGAAATCATATTTGCTTGGAAAATCGGAAACTGAAATACGGCTGTCCGTCTTGCGGCCAACCAAGGTCGTGCCGCGAATGGCGACACGCTCCACCTGCTCGTTCTCAATCATTTCCAAAAGCGTCGGATAGGAAATGCTCTCGGATGTGGAGGAGGTGCTGTTCGTCAGCACCACGCCCATCACGATAAACGCCACGAGTACGAGCGCATAGATAATCATGCTGCGAGATGACTTATGCAAAATGCTGAATCCTCCTTGGGCTGCTTTCGGGACGGACTTGCCTAAAGACAGCCGCCCTTCTTATCATTGTATCATAAAAGTAGGAAAAAAGGCAAATAAAACATTTGTGCGGAGATGCCATTAATCTCCTGCATAAATTCTCGGATGCAGAACGCCGATGTCCGGCAGATTCCTGTATTTTTCGTCATAGTCAAGACCGTAGCCGACGACAAAGGCATCGGGAATATCAAAGCAACGATACTGGGTTTGAAGCTCAACGCGGCGGCGGGCGGGCTTGTCAAGCAAAGTCACGATGGACACGGAGGCGGCGTTGCGCTGCTCCAAAACGCCCTTTAAGTAATGCAGGGTCATGCCGCTGTCCACGATGTCCTCGACAATCAGCACATCTTTTCCGTCAATCGGTCTGTCCAAGTCCTTCAGAATGCGCACAACGCCGGAAGACTTGGTGCTGGAGCCATAGCTGGAAACGGCCATAAATTCGGTCGTCAGGGGCAAATCCACCTCGCGGATTAAGTCCGTAAAGAACACGGACGCGCCCTTTAGAATGCAGATGAACACGGGCTTTTTTCCCTCAAAATCCTTGGTAATCTTCCGCCCGATTTCCTTCACCTTTGCCGCGATTTCCTCCCGCGTGAGCAGAACTCTCTCCAAATCCCCATACAGCGATGCCTTCGTATTCATGCCTTACATTATCCTTTCTCATCATTATTTAGAGGTCATAAGGTAGACGACTGGTCAGCCGAACAAGCACCTGCTCTTGGGCAGGCGACACACGAAGCCTTTCCGATGCGCCCACGCCGAAGACCATCAACACCTCGCTGCCGATGCAGAGAAGCGGCAAATGCTCGCGAAACGGTCTGTCGATTTTTTTGTCAATCAGGTATTCCTTGAGCGGCTTTGTCCCTGCTTGACCGAAGGGAATCAAAAAATCACCCGACTGCCGAAAGCGCAAAGCCGCTCTTTCTAAAAGCGCCTTGCTGATGACCTGTGAACGCAGCCCATCCCCCCGATCGCCCGCATACGGTGATACGGCAAGTTGCGGCGCGTCCTGCGCTTGCTTTTCCGCGTTGATGATGTGCAGGCGCTCCCTTGTCACGAGCGCCTGCCCGCCCTTTGGCAGATTCACGACCGCGCCGACTGTCGTCAATGCAGAACGCAGCTCCTCCGTTTTTTCAAACGACAGTTCCCCGCACATCGCCCGCAAAGCACGACGCTGCAGGGCAACGGGAAGCCGGACAAGCGGCGCTCGAAGCATGAAGCGGCACGGCGGACGCAGACAGGCGTTGACGCTTAAAAAATCCTGCGTAAGCCTGCTTAAATAGTCATCCTCATCTGCCAAAATCGCGGCTGCCCGTGCGCAGGACTGTGCCGCGCTCGGAAACCGCGTTTCGATTTTCGGCAGCACCTCTGCCCGCAAAAAATTGCGCGTGTAGTGCGTGTCGGCATTGCTCTCATCCGTTCGGAATGGCTGATGCAGATGTTCCAGTGCGGACAAAATTTGAAGGCGGGAAACGCTCAGAAAGGGGCGCAAGAGCAACATACCGCCCCGCTGCGTTTTTTCACGCATACCGGACAGACCCGCCGCACCGCCGCCATACACAAGGTGCATCAGTACGGTTTCCGCTTGGTCATCCATGTGGTGCGCAAGCAGCAGGGCATCCGCATGAAACGCCTGATAGACCCGACCGAACGCCTGATAGCGCACCTGCCGCGCCGCATCCTCCACACTGCCGTCCCGCGGGACATGTACCCGCTCTAAAAAGCACGGCACCTGAAGCCTTTCGCACAGCGCCTGCACAAACGCGGCATCCTCTTTGGCCGCGTCCCGCAAATCATGCTGCACATGAAGGGCAGCAACAGTCAGCGAATGCGAGCCGTTTTTGGCTACCTCGTCCCGCCACGCGCAGACCGTCATCAGCAGCGCCACGGAATCCGCACCGCCCGATACGCCCACCAGCAGACGGGACGGTCTGCCAGCATTTCGGAGCGCTTTCCGCAGCTCCACCTGCAAAAAAGAAAAAGCATCCATACCCGATTATTGTACCCGTAAACACGGGAATTATCAAGGGTCTGCCTTATTTTTTTAGGATTTTCTTTTCTTTTGTAAACGGTTATAAAAATACCGCCCGTTTGCAATCAAGCGGACGGTATTTATAAAGGCTATCAGCCTTCCTTAGCCATTTCAACAAGCTGCGCGAACGCGGCGGCATCATTCACGGCCAAGTCAGCGAGCATCTTGCGGTTGACTTCGATGCCCTTCTTCTTCAGACCATTGATGAAGGTGGAATAGCTCATGCCGCTCAGACGAGCAGCGGCGTTGATGCGGGTGATCCACAGACGGCGAAAATCACGCTTGCGCATCTTGCGACCCTTATACGCATAACGGAGCGAGCGGCGGACCTGCTCACTGGCGGTACGATACTGCTTGGATTTGGAGCCAAAGTAGCCTTTCGCCAGCTTCAGCACCTTGCGGCGCTTCTTATGGGCGTTGACAGCCCTCTTAATACGTGCCATTGTTCGTTTCCTCCTTAACCGGCGATTGGCTTATTTGTACGGAATCAGTACGCGGATGGTCGCCGCTTCAGCTTTGTTCTGAAG
Organism: bacterium; assembly: GCA_963649405.1. Taxonomy (GTDB): domain Bacteria; phylum Bacillota; class Clostridia; order Christensenellales; family Aristaeellaceae; genus CAVDRM01. The sequence continues at coordinate 9,056 of CAVJHY010000026.1, read as the reverse complement.
GGTGCCGCCCTTGCGCAGATGACGAATACGCTTGGTGGTCTTCTTGTTGAGGATGTGGTTCGCGTTCATTTTCTTGTGCTTGACCAGACCGGACTTGGTCAGAGAAAAACGCTTCGCCGCACCGCGGTGTGTCTTTTGCTTAGGCATGAGTTTTTCCTCCTTCCGGGATTGTTTGATTATGCCTGCGGAGCCTTCTGCGCTGCTTTCGCAATGCGCTCTGCTTTGCTGGCCTTTTCCGCCTTGGGCGCTAAAATCATCAGCATGTGACGGCCCTCAATCATGGGTCTGCGCTCGACCGTAGACACATCCTTGGTACGCTCAATGAAGTCGTTCATGACCTGCATACCAATGTCAGAATGGGTAATCTGACGCCCGCGGAAGCGGATGGAAACCTTGACCTTGTCGCCGTCCTGAAGGAACTTAATGGCGTTCTTGGCCTTGATTGCCACATCGTTTTCGCCAATGGTTGCAGAAAGTTGAACTTCCTTGATCTCCACGACCTTCTGGTTCTTGCGCAGCTCACGCTCACGCTTGGCCTGTTCGTAGCGGTGCTTGTCATAGTCGATGAGCTTGCAGACCGGCGGCTGCGCATTGGGCACGATTTTGACCAAATCGAGTCCGGCTTCCTCGGCCAGCTCCAGCGCCTTGCGTGTGGGCAGTATGCCCAGCTGAGCGCCGTCCGCTCCGATCACGCGCACCTCGCGATCACGGATTTCTTCATTGACCTGCAATTCGGTGTTGATGTCGATGCACCTCCATAGCAATTAAAAATCGGCGGATGAAACCACCCGCCGATGAACAAACTGCGCCTTGAAACAAGGGAGTGCCATGACCCGAACGGAACAAAATCCGTGCGGAGAGAAGCGGGCAGCTTCTGCTTACTCGGATATTATAGGACATTAAGGATGAGTTGTCAACTGTTTTTCATAAAAAAGCAGTTAGCCGTTAACGATTAGCAATTAGGGAATAGGAAATAGGAAATAGAAAACAGGAGTGTGGAGTTTGAAGTTAGGAATTCGGAATTAGGAGTTCGGAATTAAAATTTATGCATTGCATAATCCGCTAACAGCTAACAGCTCTTCACTAATCACTATCCACTCATCACTAAATCAAAACTCTGCGCTGCCCGTTGTACGCGGGAAGGGGAGGACATCGCGGATGTTCTGGATGCCGGTTAAGTACATGATGAGGCGCTCAAAGCCGAGACCGAAGCCAGAGTGCGGGGTGGTGCCATAGCGGCGAAGATCCAGATACCAGCTATAATCTTCGGGCTTTAAGTGCAGCTCGTTCATGCGCTTCTCGAGCATTTCAAGCCGCTCCTCGCGCTGGCTGCCGCCGACCAATTCGCCGATGCCGGGCACCAAGATATCCACGGCGGCGACCGTCTTGTCGTCCTCGTTCATGCGCATATAGAACGCCTTGATGTCCTTGGGGTAGTTATAGACGCACACGGGACGGCCGAAATGCTCCTCTGCCAGATAGCGCTCATGCTCGGTCTGCAAATCCATGCCCCAAGAGACGGGATATTCAAATTTTTTGTCGGCCTTTTTCAGAATGTCGATGGCATCCGTGTAGGTGACGCGGGCAAAGTCGCTGTTGGCGACATGAGAAAGGCGTTCAATCAGCCCCTTGTCCACAAAGTTATTCAGGAATTGCAGCTCCTCCGGCGCTTTCGCAAGTACATCGGAAATGACAAAGCGAATCATTTCCTCTGCCAGCTCCATATCATCGAACAAATCCGCAAAAGCGATTTCCGGCTCAATCATCCAAAATTCCGCTGCGTGGCGCTGGGTATAGCTCTTCTCGGCGCGGAAGGTCGGGCCGAAGGTGTATACATTGCGGTAAGCCATGCAGAAGGTTTCCACATTAAGCTGACCGGACACGGTGAGGTTAGTGGACTTGCCGAAGAAATCCTGCGAATAATCCACCTTGCCGTCCTCGGTCTTGGGCAGATTGTCCAAATCCAAGGTAGTCACGCGGAACATTTCGCCCGCGCCCTCGCAGTCGCTGCCGGTGATGAGAGGCGTATGCACATAGACAAAGCCTCTCTCGGCAAAGAACGCATGGATGGCCTGCGCCGCCAAGGAGCGGATGCGGAACACGGCGTTAAAGGTGTTCGTGCGGGGACGAAGATGCGCCAAGGTGCGCAGATATTCAAAGGTATGGCGCTTCTTTTGCAGCGGATAATCCGCCGCGCATAAGCCCACCACCGTGACCTTGGTCGCGTGGACTTCAAAGGGCTGCTTCATGTTCGGGGTCAGCACCAGCTCGCCCTCGACTTCAAGAGCGCTGCCCAAGGTGATTTTCGTGACCTCCTTGAAGTTTTCCAGTGTCCCATCGCAGACGACCTGCAAATTCTTAAAAAATGTGCCGTCATTCAGCTCGATAAAGGCAAACGCCTTGCTGTCGCGCACCGTGCGCACCCAGCCGGACACCTTCACCAATGTCTTATCCGCCGGCGTTTCATGAAACAGAGAACGAATCAATGTGGTTTCCATAAACTTGCCCCTCCAATTACTACTTTTACCTTATGCACCCAATAACGCCGCGCCGATGATGCCCGCCTCATTGCCAAGCTGCGCTAAGCAAAGCTCAGGACTCGGCAGGGTCTTGTACATCAAATAGCGCGGGAGCTGGTCACGAATATTATTCAGCAAGAATTCGCCCGCCGTGCTGACACCGCCGCCCAAGACAATCATTTCAGGATCTAAGAACGCGGTGATATTGTTGACGGTGATGGCCAAATACTTGCAATAGCGGTCAAACACGCGCATGGCCACGGGGTCGCCCGCCTTTGCGGAATCGATGACGATTTTGGCGTTGATGCGATCCATATTGCCCTTGACACGCTGCATCATATCGCAGTCTGGATAGCCAAGGCACGCCTGTTTTGCCATGCGGATGATGGCGGTTGCGCTGCAATAGCGTTCCACACAGCCGTCATTGCCGCAGGTGCAGGGAACGCCGTCCACTACCAAGGTCATGTGTCCAAGCTCACTGCCAACGCCGTGTGCGCCCGACCACGGGCGGCCATTGACGATAATGCCCGCACCAACGCCCGTTCCCAAGGTTAAAAACACGGAGCAGGAGCAACCGCGGCTGACACCCGAAATGCTCTCGGCATAGCCCGCCACGGTCGCGTCATTGTCGATGTACACGGGCTTAGGGATATACTTTTGCAGCTCTTCGCGCAGCGGGACATCCCGCCAGCCTAAATTGGTGCAGAAGATGACGCTGCCTGTGTGCTGGTCGGCAACGCCCGGAATACCGATGCCGACGGACACAATATCATCCACCGTCAGCCCCGTCTGCTGTAAAACATGGGAAATGCACAGGCTCATATCCTTGACCAATTCCTGATAGTGGCGCTCCGGCAATGTTTTTGTGGAGCATTCCGCCAAAATTTGCCCCTGCGCGGAAACAACGCCGACCTTGATGTTTGTGCCGCCAAGGTCAATGCCGATGTAATACGCCATTTCTTCTCATCCCCGTTTCTTTGAAGTCATCATTTCGTTTAAGCGCCTGTCCAGTTCCTGCGCGGCGGAATAGCCCATGCGCTTTAGGCTGAAGTTCCGTGCGGCGACCTCAATAACCACCGCCAGATTGCGGCCGGGGCGCACGGGCAGGATAATCTCAGGAACGCGCACATCCATAATCTCCGTGTAATTGTCCACCAAGCCCAGTCGGTCATATTCCTTGTGTTCCTTCCAAGGCTCTAAGTGCATTACCAAGTCAATGGACTTGCTCTGCAAAACAGCGCCGATGCCGTACATGGCCTTGATATCGATGATACCGATGCCGCGAATTTCCATGAAATGGCGGATGGTCTCCGGCGCTTCGCCCGTCAAGCGACTGCCCGTCACCTTGCAGACATCCACCACATCATCCGCGACAAGCTGATGCCCGCGCTTGACCAGCTCCAAAGCGGCCTCGCTCTTGCCAACGCCGCTTTCGCCCGTAATCAGCACACCCACGCCGTAGACATCGAGCAGCACGCCGTGAATGGTGGAGCGCGGCGCTAAGGCACGACCAAAATAGTTGATGGCGTTGACGAAAAATTTGGTCGTCACCCACTCCGTGCCGTAGACAGGCACATCATGCTCCTTAGCCAAATCCAGCAGCTCCACAGGGGGCTTCATGCTGCGGCAGACGACAATGCAGGGAATGGGATAAGTAAAATACTGCTGCAAGCGCTCGTAGCGCACATCATCATCCATTTCATCCAGATAGCCCATTTCCACCTTGCCGATAATCTGCGGCCGCTCGTAGGCAAAATGCTCATAATAGCCCGCAAACTGAAGACCGGGACGATTCAGCTCGGCTGATTTCACCTCAAAGCCCTCTTTTGTGGAGGGTGACAGCACTGAAAGTGACAGCTTTTCGACAAAATCCTCGGCCAGAATCATCAAAAATCACCTCTTTATCATTTACTCGCGTTTTCTTCTTGGGTCTCTTCCTCGTGCGTGACCACCACATACGGCTGCAACGCGCCGATGCCCTCCTGATAATCCAAAATGGGGTACAGCTTCCGCTTAGTGTCCGATTGAATTTCCTTGATGGCCAGTTCCGCCTGCCGCCCGTTAATGGCAAAGGGCTGATAGTAATTGACGGTTTCGCTTGAAGAGAGGCGACAGGGGATAATGTTGATTTGATAGCCCATGTACTCGTTGTTCTCATCAAACGACAAAGCAAATTGCAAAATGGCGGTGTATTTGGACTTCATTTTGAAATTGCCGCCAAAGACAAAATTACCCAAGGAGAAGAACACGGGCACGCCATTGATGACCTCATAGCCCTGCAAGCGATGCGGATGATGACCAACCACGATGTCCGCGCCGTACTCGATAAAGCGCGTGGCCATCTTTGTCTGGTTTTTATCATGCCGCGCATCGTATTCCACGCCGCCGTGAATGACGGCAATGGTGAGCGCACAGCCCTCGTTTTCCAGTTCCGCGAACAGCGCTTTGATGGCTTCGACATTCTTCCAATAATAGGAAACATAAGCCCCGACAAAGCCGATTTTAACGCCGTTCTTTTCGTAAATATAGGACTTTGCGGAATAATCCGTGCTGGCAAACCAGCCGATGCCGTTTTCATCCAAAATTTCGGCAGTGGATTCAAAGCCCGTCTGCCCGTAATCGCCGCTGTGATTGTTCGCCAGCGTCACTGCCTCGATGCTGCCCTCCCTCAAAATATTCACATAGGAAGGGTCGGCGCGGAAATTATAGGTCTTTTTCTTGATGTCCTTGGGGTTGTCATGCAGAACGCCTTCAAAATTGGCGATGGTCAAATCATCCTGCTCTAAAATATAGCTCACGCGCTGAAAGGGGTACTGAAAGCCGTAAAAATTCACAAAGGCATCAATGGCTTTTCTGGAGTCATGGTCGTTTTCATTGCAGCCAATGGTGGTATCGCCGATAAAGGAAAGGATAATTTTCTGGCTTTCGCCCTCCACTTCATCGAACACGCCGCGCAAATTCGGATATAAGACAGGGTCGGGCGTACCGGTCGGCATCAGCGTAGATGTGGGACGCGGTGTCGGAGTCGGCGTAGCCGTTGGCTTCGGGGAAGGAGTGGGTGTCGCTGTCGATGTGTGTGTGAGCGTAGGCGTTGCGGTCGGCGCAGACACAAGGGTCTCCGCATTCGGCGCTTCCTCCGCCCCTGCCATGCAGCACAGACAAAGTAGGACGCTCACAAGGCACATCAAACGGCGTATCAGCACAGGCACATACCTCCACTCTATATTCAGCTTTTTATTTTACCTTTCATTTTTCGTGCTGTCAATTACAAGACGGAAATTGAGAGAAATTTTGAAGAATTTCCGCACGATTTACAAATTGTTTTAACAAAAGCATTGCGCATTTGTTTCAAATTTGATACAATTATAAGGAATGCAGATTTTTCGTGGGAGGGATAGCCATGTCTGAGCTTTCAGAAATCTGGGCGCAGATGTCCGAAAACCTTGTCGATACAATCGTTTATGCGGCCATTGCGGTCGTCACGCTGATTGGCTTTGTGAAGTGCATTCTGCCGCTTCGACGCAGTGCGCACTGCCTTCGCCGCGCCATCCGCACCTTGGACAAGCTGCCCGCCCGCGACAGTATGCGCCCCGTCTGGCAGAATGAGCTGTTCATGGGCAAGAAGATGCGCGGCGCGTGGCGGCGTTTTCTCCATAACGCGGAACAGCTTGATGCCCGCGGTCTGACCTGCGATGTGCGCGAATACATCAACGACGACACTGCCATTTACGAATTCAGCAACATTCAGTTAAGCGAAATGGTGCCGGGACTTTTGACTTCTTTGGGCATTTTGGGTACCTTCATCGGTCTGATGCGCGGCTTAGGCGGTCTGGATGTGAGCGATGCCGCCAAGACGATGGAGTCCATTCCGGCGATGATCGGCGGCATGACCTTTGCCTTTGCCACCTCCATTGCGGGCGTTTCCTGCTCGCTGGCATTTAACATTTTAAACCGCATGGCAATGGGCGGCGCGACTCGCGCTCTGGATGAATTTCAGGATGCCTTCACCGAGCTGGTCATGCAGACCCCGCTCAACGACGACACACAGGCCATCTGCCAACGCGAGGATCAAACGGCGTTCCTGCGCCGTGCCGTGAGTGATTTATCCGACCATGTGGCGGACAAGGTGTCCGGCGCGGTCGAGCATTCACTCGTCCCCGTCACACAAGCCATGAACAATTTCATCATGGGGCAGACACAATCTCAGTTAGAGGGCGTTCATGTGTTGACCCAGCGCTTTATCGAAAGCATGAATACCGCTTTAAGCGGGCAATTTTTGCAGCTTGGGCAGACGCTGACGCAGATTAACCGCTCCCAGAAGGCGAATTTTGAAGCAATGGACAAATCTGTTGCCTCCGTGACCACCATGCTGGAAAACCTGGCGGGTGTTCAGCAGATGACCGGCGAAATCGCCCAGCGATTTGAATCTTATGTGCAGACGCTTGCGGACAGCCGCCAGATGGAGGATGAATTTACGAAAAACGCCTCCGAACTGGTTGCTTCCATGTCCCATGCCGCCCGCGAATACAACGACAGCATGGACGACATCCGCAAGGCGCAAAAGACGCTTCAGGACTCGCTTTCCAATTATGCCCTCCGCTCCAAGCAGACCATGCAGCTCATCTGCGACCGCGCCGACCAGAGCGGTCAAAGCAGCACGCAAGTTGCAAAGGAAATGAAAGACAGCGCCAAACTCTTAAAGGACAGCTATGCTTCCTTTGTGGAAAACATTGCCGGCGGTCTCTCCCGCACGATGGGGCTGCTGGATCAGAACATGAACGACTTAATGAACGCCTTGGAAAAGCGGCTCGTGTCCATTGAAAAGGGCGGTAGCGATTCTGCTGTGACCTCCCTTTCGCACTTGGAGCAGATGCTTGCCTCCATTCAGGAGACGCTTGAAAAAAGCACCGTCAAGGAGGGGTAAGCATGGCGGGACGAAATAGAAATAGCGCCCGCCGTCCCCGCGGCGTGGATTCCGGCGCACACTGGATTTCCTATTCGGACATGATGGCGTCCCTTTTGCTCGTGTTCGTGCTGGCGGTGTGTTACAGCGTCTATCAGTATTATAATGTGCTGGACATCAAAACCAAGGAGCTGAACGAACAGCAAGAGGAGCTGGACAAGACGCAAATCACCTTGGCGCAGCGCGAGGAAGAGCTGGAAACGTCGAACGTCACCCTCATGGGCAAGCAGGAGGAGCTGGCGACCATCCAGATTCAGCTTGACACCCAGCAGCAGGAGCTGAACGCCGCGCAAATCAGCCTGAACGAAGCGAAAGCCGAGCTTGAGGAAAAGGAACAGGCACAGATTGTTTTGCAGACCATCTTGGATGAGCAGGCAACCAAATTAGAGGCGATGCAAAGCCTCCTCAGCGCCCAGCAGACGCAGCTTGACCAGCAAAAGAGCGAGCTGCAGACCCAGCAGCAAAAAATCGACAGCTTGGTTGGTGTACGCAGTCAGATTATTTTGGATTTATCTGCCGCTCTCAGCAATGCCAACCTCCGTGCCACCGTGGATTCAACAACGGGCGACATCCGCTTGGAAAGTCAGGTCTTCTTTGAAACAAACTCCTATCAAATCAAGGAATCCGGTCAAGAACTGCTCAACCGCTTCCTACCGGTTTATCTATCCGTTTTGATGCGCGATGAATACAAGGACTATGTGGGCGAAATCATCATCGAGGGGCATACGGACACCAAGGGTACCTACATTGCCAATCTGGAGCTTTCACAAAACCGCGCCCTGTCCGTGGCGAAATACTGTCTGCAATTAGATACATTAACCGATGATATGAAAGCCGAGCTTCAGGAGATTTTAACCGCCAAGGGACGCAGCTATTCCGATCCCATTTACAACGATGACGGGACGGTCAACATGGATGCCTCCCGCCGCGTGGAGTTCAAGTTCCGCTTGAAGGACGCGGAAATGATTGAGGAAATGAACCGCATTTTAAGCGAAATGGAGTGAGCTTTTCATGAAATACGCAGCGCTTTTCTTAATCGTCTGCGTGCTGGTTGTCGGCTGCGCGGCGGGCTATGAGCTGATGAACACCCAGCTTCAGGTCACGGGGCAGGGGCTGTCTATCGTCGCCGCGACCGACCGCACCGAGGAATTTCAGGTGCTTCAGACGGCGATGAGCCGAAACAGCTTGGAAGGGACGGTCTTTCAAAGCGGTGAGTTGTCCGCTGCCGAAAATTACACCTTCAAAATTTACACCCTGCGACTCAAAAACAACGGGCTTCTGCCCGCCGAAATGATTGAAATCCAACTCTCCCCCGATGCGGGCGATATTTTTTATTATGAGGAGGGCGATGAAATTGATATAGCCGCCGGCGCGACCCGCGATGTGTGGGTCTCCCTATTGACTGAGGACACAACCGGCAGCACAGCGCGGGATCTCTATCTAACCTATTATATTTGGGGACATCCGATGAGTATGAAGTTTACTTATAGTGGAAATTGACGATGTTTTGTGGGGAAATCATTCTTTATACGATAAAGAATGGTTTCCCCACACCCCTTCCAAGAAAGCGTATA
>CAVJHY010000025.1:0-16305 GCA_963649405.1 bacterium | reverse complement strand
TTCCTGCCCATATGCTTCCTCCTGTGTGTCTGTAGTATTATATCACACCTCTGCATATCGTTTTACAGAAAACTTTGAACAGGCTCTTTGTAATACTATTTGACATCTGAAGACTGCTTTTCAAAGTAACTGCAACATATTTTACACTGTGGACATTTACGTTATAAACATTTTTCTTGACAACCTTCAGAGAAGGAATTATAATCAACCTGTTATGATGGAGTGGTATCGAAGTGGTCATAACGGCCCTGACTCGAAATCAGGTGACGGGCAACCGTCCGTGGGTTCGAATCCCACCCGCTCCGCCAATTATTATCCGCATTTGCTTTGATCAAATGCGGGTTTTGTTTTTATGTTAGCATTTGCATTATACTATATTATAAAGGAATGCTATGACAAAACCATCGCTTCATCATTGCCATTTGTCAAGCATTGTTCATGGATCATTAAAATATTTCCGCCACATTTTTGCTTTACAATTTGAGGCAATATAGTGTATAATACAGACAAGAATAAAGCAAAGGGGGAATTTCCCATGATACAGGTAATTCACGGCAAGAAAGGTTCTGGCAAGACAAAGCGGATTCTGGATTTGGCAAACACCACCGTGAAGGAAGCCAGCGGTAATGTCGTGTTTGTAGATGATGACAATCGGTACATGTTCGATTTGCGCCATGAGGTGCGGTTTGTGAATGCGGGCGACTACGGTGTGGATAGTCCTGAGATGTTCTTGGGCTTCCTGTACGGTATGCTCGCGCAAAATTTTGACATCAGTTATATTTTTATCGATGCGTTTAAGAAGCTCGTGCAGGTTCCGGTCAGCGAGACGGAAAAGTTCTTCGAGCGGCTGGAAAAGATGAGTCTCAAGCGCAACATTCAGTTTATCATTTCCGTCAGCGTGGACGACAGCGAAGCGCCGGAATTCCTGAAGAAGTATTTCATCGGCTAAGGCAGTGCTGCAGCCATGAGGCGGGATTCTTTGATAGGCTGCTGTTTTCGTCCGATGTTCCCATGTAGGCTCTGCATCCGCTTTTCCTGCAATGGAAAGGCGGATTTTTAGCAGAGCGGCTTATTGTCCACGCTCATTCACTGCACACTCAGCGCTTGTTTCGCTGGACACAAATGCTGGTTTTGCTTGAAGCCCGCGATTATACCCGCAGAGTCAAGTGCGGGCGTTTCAAAGGAAAACAGCATATGACAGCGCGGATGCACGCCGATTGCGAATTTTTCAAAGGTTCTTCGTTGAAATCCGAAGCGTAGGGCGGCAAGACTATGCCGCAAAAAGCAGCCGGAGCACTGCTGATTTAAATTTAGGAGGAACTATGCCATGCCGTACATCTGCACAAGAGGCGGAGAAAAACTCACCGCTGCTCAGGCGATTTTGAAGGGGCTGGCCGGAAACGGCGGACTGTATGTGCCCTGCACATTGCCGCGGGCGGCGGACGATATGCTGCCGTTTGCGGCGGATATGCCCTATGCGCAGCGCGTGGCGCGTGTCCTTTCCTACTTTTTAGACGATTTTTCCAAAGGTGAAATTGACGAAATCTGCGCCGCCTCCTACGGTAAGTTTGACGATGCGCACATTGCACCCGTGCGGACGCTGAACGAAAGCACGGCTGTGCTGGAATTGTTCCACGGACCGACTCTTGCGTTTAAGGACATGGCTCTGCAAATGTTGCCGCGTCTGACCGTAACTTCCGCGAAAAAGTGCGGTGAAACGCGCCGCGTCTGCATCTTGACCGCCACGAGCGGCGACACGGGCAAGGCCGCGCTGGAGGGCTTTGAGGATGTCCCCGGCACACGCTGCACCGTCTTTTATCCGCTGGATGGCGTGAGCCGGCTGCAGGAGCGCCAGATGGTCACTTCCGGCGGCAACAATACGCAGGTCATCGCCGTGCGCGGTAACTTTGATGATGCGCAGACGGGCGTGAAGCGCCTGTTCAATGACATAGATTTCGTCAGAAAAATGGACGAGCGCGGGTGTGTGCTGTCGTCCGCCAATTCCATCAACATCGGTCGCTTGGTGCCGCAGGTGGCGTATTATTTCTCCGCTTATGCAGATTTGTGCGCGGACGGCTTCATCCAAAAAGGCGAGGCGTTCGATGCCTGCGTCCCGACAGGCAATTTCGGCGACATTCTGGCGGCGTACTATGCGCGGCGCATGGGCGTGCCGATTGCGCGGCTCATCTGCGCCTCCAACCGCAATGATGTGCTGACGGAATTCATTCAGACAGGTGTTTATAATGCGCGGCGGCCTTTCCATAAGACCATTTCGCCCTCGATGGATATTCTGATTTCCTCCAATTTGGAACGCCTGCTCTTTGAGCTGTGCGGAAGGGACGCGGAGCGCGTGTGCGCCATGATGCAGTCTCTGAAGGAAAATGGCACATTCCGCCTGAGAGCGGATGAACTGGCAGCACTTCAGCGGGACTTTGTGGGCATCAGCGCGGATGACGATGAGACAAGGGACGAGATTGCGATGGTGTGGCGGGAAAAGCACTATTTGCTTGACCCGCATACGGCTGTCGCCATACGCTCTTTGAGAAAGGCGCGGATGGACGAAAGAGCCACACGTAAGACGCTGGTCGTGTCCACCGCCAGCCCGTTCAAGTTTTCGCAGGATGTGGGCGAGGCTATCGAGCTTCCTAGAACGGACGATGCCATGCACGATGCCGAGGCACTCAGCGCCTTCACGAGACTGCCCCTGCCCGCGCCACTGGCAAGACTTCGCCATGCACAAGTGCGGCATCACGCCATCTGCGACCCTGAAAGTATGAGCGAAGAGGTTTTGAAAGAGGTTTAATGTATGAATGCACAGGAGAATTACGAACGGTATCTGCGGGCAAGAGAGCTGGAGCGAGAGGATCGGCGCGAACGATTAAAGACGGCGGCGGGCTTTTTAGACTTCGGCGGTATTGTGCTGGCGATTGTTCTAATTCTTGTGCTGCTGGCATTGCTGCTGAGCCTCGTTTCGTGGCTGAGACAGGACATTGCATCGACCTTTGCGATTTTCCTCAATAGGTTTTGAAGTAGGCTTTAGGTGCGCAGAAATTTGTCCGCGCACCTTTTTGTACCTTCTAAAAACTGGTGCTGCACATAGAAATTGTCCCTTCGATGCGGCAATACATTTTATGTATACGCTTTCTTGGAAGGGGTGCGGGGAAACCATTCTTTATGCGATAAAGAATGGTTTCCCTACAAAAAAATAGGAGGCTAAATGAAGCAGTTTCAAGCGGAAATGACCGCGGCGTTTGAGGATGAGGTGCGTCCGTTGGTGTTCGGCGAGGGCAAGACGGATGCCCCGCAAATCATGCTCGTGGGCGAAGCGCCGGGCGAACAAGAGGAGAGCCGGCGCAGACCATTTGTCGGACGCGCAGGAAAAAATCTGGATGAATTTCTGCGTTTGGTCGCACTTGACCGCCGCGAAATCTATGTCTCCAATGTGGTAAAAGTGCGACCGACCAGCATCGGGAAGACGGGCAGACTTCACAACCGTGCGCCCAATAAGGAAGAGTTGAAACGGTTTACGCCGTGGCTGGATAGGGAAATTGCACTCGTGCGCCCAAAACTGCTCGTCAGCCTCGGCAATACTCCACTACACGCACTGGCACAGGACGAAAATGCTACTATTGGACAGGTGCATGGGACAATGATCCAGTCCCGCCTAAAAATCCCGCTCTTTACCCTCTATCACCCCGCATCCATCATCTATCGGCAAGCGCTGCGGACAGTGTACGAACAGGATGTGCTGCGCTTGGCAGCGCTTTTAGTGGATAGTGATTAGTGGATAGTGGATAGACGGTTAGGTGTCAGGGAAGCAGAAAAGCAGGAAGGAAATAGAAAACAGGAAATAGGATGAAATATGGTACATCTTTTACTTCCTGCGTCACACTATTCATTATCCACTGCTCCGTCATTGCCTTGTTTCTGCCTTAAAATTAGGTTAATATCTCCTCAATTTTTTATTGACATTAAAAATAGATTGCGGTAGTCTAATAGCCGTACCATAAAGAATTGTCTTGAAGTTTCTCTGGGTGGAGAGACGGATGTAAGGAGGGAAGACATTGAAAAAACTGATGCGCTATGCGGGAGAATATCAAAAATTTCTCCTTCTGACACCGCTGCTCATGGTGGGCGAGGTCGTGATGGAAACACTCATCCCAACGCTCATCGCGCAGCTTGTGAACATGATTTCCGCCGCCAACGAAACGCCGCTGGACATGGTGGAGCTGCTGAAGAGCGGCGGTTTGATGCTCCTGATGGCGATGCTGTCGCTGGGTTTCGGCGCTTTAGGCGCGTGGGCAGCGTCCAAGGGCGCAATGGGCTTTTCCAAAAACCTGCGTCGGGCGCTGTTCAATAAGGTGGAGCATTTCTCCTTTGAAAATATCGATAAATTCAGCACCGCGTCCCTGGTCACGCGCCTAACAACCGATGTCAACCAAGTGCAGAATGTGGTCATGATGATGATTCGGATGTCCTTCCGTTCGCCCATTATGTTCGTGATGGCGTTCTTCTGGGCATGGAAGCTGAATCCGAGCCTCATCACCATCTTGCTGGTCGCCGCGCCAATTCTGTTCTTCGGCATGGCGGCGATTGTTAAAATTTCCTTCCCGCGCTTCCGCATTATGATGCAGAAGTATGATTCGCTGAACGCCTCCGTGCAGGAAAACCTGACCGCTATCCGCGTGGTCAAGGCGTTCGTGCGGGAGAAGTTTGAAAAGTCCAAGTTTGCCAAATCCGCCGATGATTTGATGAACGCTCAGCGAGCTGCCGAGCGCGTGGTCATTCTGAATTCCCCGCTCATGCAGCTTATCATTTACGGCTGCATGATTGCCGTTTTGTGGCTGGGCGGTCAGCAGATTATCGTGGGCGATATGTCCGTGGGCGATATGATTGCCTTCATCACCTACATCACCCAGATCCTGATGTCCCTGATGATGGTGTCCTTCATTTTTGTGGCCTTCGTGATGTCCAAGGCTTCCATCGTGCGTATTAACGAAGTGCTGGACGAGGAGTCCACCATCAAAAACCCCGAACATCCAGAAACGAATGTCAAGGATGGCTCGATTGTCTTTGACCATGTGTCCTTCGGCTATGGCTCAGATAAGAGCCGCGCCGTTTTGCAGGATGTCAATTTGACCATCCGCTCCGGCGAAACCATCGGTTTAATCGGCGCGACAGGCTCGGCCAAGAGTACGCTGGTGTCCCTCATCCCGCGTCTTTATGATGTGACCGAGGGGCGCGTGCTGGTCGGCGGGCGTGATGTGCGCGAATATGACACCACCGCCTTGCGCGATGCCGTGGCCATGGTGCTTCAGAAGAATGTACTGTTCTCCGGCACGATTGCCGAAAACCTCCGCTGGGGCAATGAACACGCCACGCAGGAGGAAATTGAGGCGGCGTGCAAGGTCGCTCAGGCGGATGGCTTCATTAAGTCCTTCCCCAAGGGTTATGAGACTGACTTGGGTCAGGGTGGCGTGAATGTCTCCGGCGGTCAGAAGCAGCGCCTGTGCATTGCTCGCGCTTTGCTCAAGAAGCCCAAGGTCATGATTTTGGATGACGCAACCAGCGCCGTCGATACCGCAACCGATGCCAGCATCCGTGCCGCACTTAAAGACCAGATGGCCGATACCACTAAAATCATCATTGCGCAGCGCATTACCTCCGTCATGGAAGCGGACCGTATCATCGTGCTGGACGAGGGCCGCGTCATGGATGTCGGCACGCATGATGAATTGATGCAGCGCAGCAAAATCTACCGCGAGGTTTATACCTCCCAGCAGAAGGGAGTGGAAGCCTGATGCCGCCCCGCAATATGAAAGCCCCTGTCAAGCCCAAGGATTTGAAGGGCACTATGAAAAAGCTGCTCTCCTACATGGGCGAATATAAAAAGCAGCTTGTCATTGTCGCTATCTGTATCGTGGTGAGCGCTCTGGTCAGCGCTTTCGGCACGTATATGCTGAAGGATGCCATCGACACCTACATAACGCCACTTATCGGGCAGAACGCGCCGAATTTTAGCTCCTACATTGCCTTCCTTGTGTTTCTTGGCTTGATGTATCTGGCCGGCGCTGTTGCGACCTACCTCAACAACCGGCTGATGATGAACATTTCCACCGGCACATTGAACCGCATCCGCAAGGATTTGTTCGACCATATGCAGTCCCTGCCCATCAGCTACTTTGACCGCCACACGCACGGCGAGCTGATGAGCCGCTTCACGAACGATACCGACACCTTGCGCGAGTTCCTTTCTCAGAGCCTTGTGCAAGCGTTGTCCAGCTTCATCACCTTGGCGGCAACCTTCGTGATGATGGTTTCGTTAAGCCCCCTGCTGATGCTCATTCTGCTTTTGTTGATGCCGCTCAATCTGGTCATCATCAAGGTTGTCGGCAAGCACAGCGGCAAATACTTCATCGCCCAGCAGAAGACCGTCGGCGCGATGAACGGCTATATCGAGGAAATGATTGACGGTCAGCGCGTGGTGCAGGTCTTCTGCCACGAGCAAAAGACGCAGGAAGGCTTTGATGAGCGCAATGAGGCGCTCTGCCAAGCCGCAACCAAGGCAAATACTTTGGCGAGCATCCTGATGCCCATCATGAACAACTTGGGCAATGTCCAGTATGTTCTGATTACCATCATCGGCGGCGCGTTGCTTTTAACCGGCCATCTGGCCTCCGTCGGCACGCTGGTTTCCTTCATGCAGTTTACCCGCAATTTCTCTTCGCCCATCACGCAGGTTTCCCAGCAGTTCAACACCATCCTGCAGGCCATGGCGGGCGCGGAGCGCATCTTTGAGGTGCTGAATGAGCAGCCCGAAAAGGATGAGGGCTATGTAACCTTGGTCAATGCCCGCAAGAACGCGGACGGCACGCTGACCGAATGCAAGGAACATACGGGCGTTTGGGCATGGAAGCATCCGCACAGCGCGGACGGCACCGTCACCTATACGGAGCTGAAGGGCGATGTGGTCTTTGAGGATGTCACATTCGGCTATGTGCCGGAAAAGATCGTCCTGCACGACATTTCTCTGTTCGCCAAGCCAGGGCAGAAGATTGCCTTTGTCGGCTCGACCGGCGCGGGCAAGACGACCATTACCAACCTGATTAACCGCTTCTACGAGCTGCATGGCGGCAAGATTCGCTATGACGGCATCAATATTGAGAAAATCAAGAAGGATGACCTTCGCCGAAGCTTGGGTGCGGTGCTTCAGGATACGCACCTGTTCACCGGCACGGTGCGCGAGAACATCCGCTACGGGCGCTTGGATGCGACCGATGAAGACATCGAAAAGGCGGCGAAAATCGCCAATGCGGACTTCTTTATTCAGCATCTGCCGCAGGGCTATGACACCATGCTGACCAGCGACGGCGCAAACCTTAGCCAAGGTCAGCGCCAGCTCTTGGCCATTGCCCGCGCAGCCGTGGCTGATCCGCCCGTGCTGATTCTGGACGAGGCGACCAGCTCCATCGACACCCGCACCGAGGCACTGATTGAACACGGCATGGATGAGCTGATGAAGGGACGCACCGTGTTCGTTATCGCGCACCGCCTCTCTACCGTCCGCAATTCTCAGGCCATTATGGTCTTGGAGAACGGTCGCATTATCGAGCGCGGCGACCATGAATCCCTGATTGCTCAGAAAGGCCGCTACTATCAGCTCTATACGGGTATGTTTGAATTGTCTTAAAACATAAGGCGGGGAACCCTTTCTTTTGACAAAGAAAGGGTTCCCCATACCCATCCTAAAGAAAACTTTGATACACAATGGGAATGGTTGAAACGAAAAAACAATATTTGTGTGATGGGGGAAAAAGCAAAGACAGCCTGATGATTCTGGCTGTCTTTTATGTTGCATCGCATAGAAGCTGCTTTTTCGTTGCAACACTAAAAATTATGTATACGCTTTTTTGGAAAGGGTACGGGGAACCATTCTTTATCACATAAAGAATGGTTCCCCCGCAAAAAAATATTTATATCGTCTTACTTCTTTTGCTCGTTGACCAGCGCCTGCACCTTGAGCGGCAGACCGAACAGGTTGATAAAGCCCTCGCTATCCTTATGGCTGTACAGGTCTTCACTGTCGCCGAAGGTGGCAATCTTTTCCATGTACAGAGAATTCGGACTGCTGACACCCGCTCCGAAGCAGTTGCCTTTGTAGAGCTTGAGCTTGGCTTCGCCGTTCACATTCTGTTGCGTGCTATCCACAAAGGCACTAATCGCCTCACGCAAGGGCGTGTACCACTGGCCGTTGTACACAAGATCCGCAAACTTCAGCGCGACGTGTTGCTTAAAGTGCTGGGTTTCCTTGTCCAGCGTAATTTCTTCCAAGTTCTGATGCGCGGCATAAAGCAGTGTGCCGCCGGGGGTTTCGTATACGCCGCGGCTCTTCATGCCCACCAGACGGTTTTCCACCATGTCCGCAATGCCCACACCGTTGCGGGCGGCAATCTCGTTCGCCTTTTCGAGCAGCGTCACGGCATCCATTTTCTCGCCATTCAACGCAACGGGAACGCCCTTTTCAAAGCTCACGGTGACATATTCCGGCTCGTCCGGCGCATTTTCGGGCAGCACGGTCATCAGCGGCACATGAGGCGCCATCTCGTTCGCGGGATTTTCCAAGTCGCTTCCTTCATGGCTCAGATGCCAGATGTTTTTGTCCATGCTGTACGGATGCTTCTTGGTGACAGGTACATCAATGCCGTGTGCCTTCGCATAGTCAATCTCGTCCTCGCGGCTCTTCAAATCCCACTCGCGCCACGGAGCGATAATCTTCATGTGCGGGTCGAACGCCTTGATGGTGATTTCAAACCGCACCTGATCGTTGCCCTTGCCGGTGCAGCCGTGGCAGATGGCCGTGCAGTTTTCCTTGTGCGCAATCTCTACCAAGCGCTTGGCAATCAGCGGACGGGCAAAGGATGTGCCCAGCAGGTACTTGCCTTCATAAACAGCGCCACACTTGAGCGTCGGCCAGATAAAATCCTCGACAAATTCTTTCTTCAGGTCTTCAATGTATAATTTTTCAGCGCCGGTTTTCTTGGCCTTCTCGTGCAGCGGTTCAAGCTCTTCGCCCTGACCGACATCGCCCGCCATGCAGACCACATCACAGTCATAATGCTCCTTGAGCCACGGAATAATAATCGAAGTGTCCAAACCACCGCTGTAAGCCAGTAATACGCGCATTTTCGCCATCATCGTTTCCTCCCGTCTCGTTCTTGAGAACACGGTGAATTATACGGCTTTTAGAATAATTATGCAATATAAAAATATAGATTTTCTGTATTTTCGTCTAAATATACAAATGATAAATATTGATTTTGGATATTATGTCGAAGCGCAACTGCATATATAATGAATATTTTGTATTTTTGAAAAGCGCGTGACGGAAAGCGGCATGACATTGCGCAAAAATTTTTCGTGTGATAAAATAATCATGAAATCGTTTTTGAAAGGACGAGCCGTATGCCGCTGGACGGATTGACACTTGGATTTTTGACGCGGGAGATGCAGGAGCTGGTCGGGGGGCGCATTGACAGGATTACGCAGCCGGAAAAGGACATGGTTGTGCTGGTCATCCGTTTGGAGGGGCGCAACGCCCGCCTTCTCATTTCCGCCAGTCCGTCGCTCACGCGGTTTCACCTGACGGTGCAGAGCTTTGTGAATCCTATGGATGCGCCGATGTTCTGTATGCTGCTGCGCAAATATCTGATGGGCGGGCGCATTCAGGCGATTGATCAAATCGGCGGTGACCGGCTGGTGCGCATGGTGATTGACAACCGCGATGAGCTGGGCGAAAGCGGGGCGCGGGAGCTGTGGCTGGAAGCGATGGGACGGCACAGCAATCTGACCTTGGTGATGAACGGGCACATCATTGATGCCATCCGCCATGTCAGCCTTGATATGAGCCGCGTCCGGCAAGTCCTGCCGGGGTTGCCCTTCGTGCCGCCGCCCAAGCAAGACAAGCTGTCGCCCGAAGAAGTCAGCGCAGAGGCGTTATATGCGCGTCTAAGCGCGGAAACGGGACGCCTTCAAAAGGCGCTGCTGAAGCACATCAGCGGCTTATCGCCGGTGTCCTCGCGGGAAATCACGCTGCGCTTGAGCGGCCTCAGTGACCCAAGCCTTGAAGACCTGAATGTGTGGGAAACCTGCGAAAAAGCGGCGGCTTTTTTTGCGCGTCTGCCGCAGATGCAGCCGCCTGTTTTGCTCACCGATGAGGCGGGCAACCGCACGGACTTTTTCCCGTTCCCGTATTTCAGTCTGCCCAAGGAGCGTCAGCAGCCCTGCGAGGGGATGTCCAAGGCGCTCGACCTGTTTTATTCGGGGCGGGACCGCGTAGAGCGTATGGCGCAGCGGAGTGCGGCGCTCAAACGAACGCTTAAAACGCATTTGGAACGCGATGAAAAGAAGCTGGCGCTGCAGGAAGAGGAGCTTCGGCAGGCGAATGATGCGGAGCATTTGCGGCTCTGCGGCGAGCTGTTGAGCGCCCAGCTTTACTTGTTGCAGAAGGGGGCGCGTTCTGTCGAGGTGGATAATTATTACGACCCGAACGGCGGAAAAATCACCATTCCGCTGGACGAAACATTAAATCCTGCCCAGAATGCGCAGAAATATTTTAAGAAATATCGAAAGGCGATGGCTGCTCGCAAGACAGCGGCGGAGCAGAAGGAGAAGACACTGCAGGAGATTGATTTATTGGAGGACGCGCTGTTGTCCATCGGCAACTGCGAAACGCAGGACGACTTGGGCGATATTCGCCGCACACTGGAGCAGAGCGGCATCGTCAAGCCTGAGCGTGGCGCAAAGCGAGTCAAGAAGCCGCCGGAAAGCAAGCCTTACCAGTTTACATCTTCGGACGGTATGACGCTCTATGTCGGCAAAAACAGCCTGCAAAACGAGCGCTTGGTGAAAGCGGCGCGGGGCGATGATTTATGGCTGCACGCGAAGGATATGCCCGGCTCGCATGTCATTGTCGTGACGGACGGGCGGAGCATCACATCGGAAACCATCTTGGAGGCGGCGAAGCTGGCTGCCTTTTATTCCAAGGGACACGGCGTGTCCGTGCCGGTGGACTATACCTTCCGCCGCTATGTCAAAAAGCCCGCCGGCACTCCGACCGGCTTCGTGACCTTCACCAACAACAAAACCCTGCTCATTACCACCACGGAAAATGAAATTAAGCATCTTAGAAAAGACGAATGATAAGATTTATGAGGGAAACCATTCTTTATACGATAAAGAATGGTTTCCCCACACCCCTTCCAAGAAAGCGACTCCATAAAGTACATAGTTGCAGCGAAGCAGAAATTTCTATGTGCTGCTGAATGGGGAAAAAAGGCTGTCTCAAAACGAGGCAGTCTTTATTTATGTGACAAAAATAGTCAGTGATGAGCGGATAGTAGTACTATTTTTTTTAAGCGATTGAATCTTCGGGTGAGTTTTTTGCTCTGTCCATATTCGTTCTTGACGGTCGTTAATCATAATAACCGTCGTCGGTAATAAGAAGAGGGAAAGAAATAAATAAACAACAAAAACAATAAATAAGGCGCCGCTATTGTTATGCATTTTTATAAGGAGGATGCGAAGAGTGTTGGTCATCTCTAAGATAATCAATCATTTTGTGAGATTGAATGTTGGATGTCTTGTAAGATTATATAGCAACACATAGAAGTACGGTTTCAGGGCATACTAAAACAGGAGTGTGTGAAATAAATCACGCGCTCCTGTTGTTTACATAAAGACATAGCCATATTCAATAAGCGCAACACATAGAAGCTGCCTCTTCGATGCAACCATTAACATTATGCAGTCGCTTTCTTGGAAGGGGTCTTGGGAAACCATTCTTTATCGCATAAAGAATGATTTCCCAAGATAAGAGATCACTCCGCGTTATATCCCAATTCAAAAGCCTTGAGATTAATATCCAAGAATTTCGCCGGAACGGTGGCGCGGACGGCGGCAAGCCAGCGCTCATAGGGGATTTGCGTATCCCGCGCCATGCGGCCAATCAGCACCACATTGACAGCCTTGGCGCTGCCCGCCTTTGACGCCAAGGACAGCGCATCCAAGATGGTGGCATCGGCGGCGGAAGAGAGTTTCTCCGCAATGCCTTCGGGGTAGGCGACTGCACCGGTGATGACGGGCATCGGGTTCATCTGCTGGGCGTTCACGATGACACGTCCGCCTTTTTTGAGGTACGGCAAAGCGCGGTACGCTTCCAGCAGCTCAAAACCCAAGATGATGTCCGCCTCACCCTGACCGATGATGGGCGAATAAACCTTCTCGCCGAAGCGGACATAGGTTACAACACTGCCGCCGCGCTGACTCATGCCGTGTACCTCAGAAACTTTGACATCCAGCCCTTCCTGCACGGCGACAGCGCCTAAAATGCGGCTGGCCAGCAGCGTTCCCTGCCCGCCCACGCCGACAATCATAATGCTCGTGTTTTTCATGCCTGTTCCTCCTTCTGAATCGCACCGAAGGGGCAGACATTCACGCACAGGCCGCAGCCGTTGCACTGATTCCTGTCAATGATGATGTGTCCCTCCCTGACGGAAATGGCGGGGCAGCCCAGCTTCATGCAGACCTTGCAGATGCGGCACTTGTCCGAAATCACGCACCGCCCCGTGTAATGCACGGTCTTCAGCAACGCGCACGGCCGCTGCGCAATGATGACGGACGGCTCGTCACGCTCGACCTCGGCTTTCACGACTTCTTCAAAGTGTTTGACATCAAAGGGGTCGGCAATGACCACATGGTCAACACCCACGGCATGGCACAGCGCTTCCAAATCCACCTGTTTGGTATTTTCGCCGCGGATAGTCTTGCCGGTGGTCGGGTTGTCCTGATGGCCGGTCATGCCGGTGATGGAATTGTCCAAAATAATGACGGTGTTCGCACCTTTGTTGTACACGATGTCGATAAGTCCCGTAATGCCGGAATGGATGAAGGTGGAATCGCCGATGACGGACACCAAGCGGCGGTTAAATTCCTCGCCGCGAGCCTTCGCCATGCCCAGCGCGGCGCTGACAGATGCGCCCATGCAGATGGTGCTGTCCACGCTCTGCAGCGGGGCGACAGCGCCTAAGGTATAACAGCCGATGTCGCCGGATACGGTGAGACCCAGCTTTTTCAGCACATAGAAGGTGCCTCTGTGCGGGCAGCCCGCGCACATGACGGGCGGACGACCGGGCACGGTCTCGATGGCGGTAAATTTGGCGCTTTCTTCATTGAAAACGGCTTTGCGGATCATCTTGGGCGTGTATTCGCCAAGCGGGGTAAAGCGCTCCTTGCCGATGACGGGAAGACCGAGCATCTTCACGTGTTCTTCGATGAAGGGGTCAAGCTCCTCAATGACAAAGAGCTGTTCGCACTTTGCGGCGAAATCCTTGATTTTCTGCTCAGGCAGCGGCCAAACCATGCCTAATTTCAGGTAATTCACGCGGTCGCCCAGCGCTTCCTTGGCGTATAAATAGGAAATGCCCGCAGTAATGATGCCGATTTTGCTGCCGTTGCCCTCGACCGTGTTGAGCGGCGTTTCCTCGGCAAGCTGCAAGAGCTTTTTTGTCCGCTCCTCCACCACCACATGGCGGCGGATGGCGTTGGCGGGCATCATGACATTTTTCGCAATGTTCTTTTCGTAGGGTTTCAGCGGCACATTCTCCGGCTCTTCAAGGCTGATGAGGCTCTGAGAGTGGGAAACGCGGGTGGACAGGCGCAGGACGGCGGGGACATCATAATCCTCGCTGACCTTGAAGGCGGTCTTCGTCATCACGCGGCATTCCTCGGAATCGGACGGCTCGAACATGGGAAGTTTGGCGGCCTTGGCATAGTGCCGCGAATCCTGCTCGTTCTGGGAGGAGTGCATACCGGGGTCGTCCGCCACACACAAGACCAGCCCGCCGTTCACGCCAATATAGCTCGCAGTGAATACGGGGTCAGCCATTACATTAAAGCCCACATGCTTGCAGCAGGACATGGCGCGAGCGCCCGCCATCGAAGCACCGATAGCGACCTCAGCCGCAACCTTTTCATTGGGTGCCCATTCCACATAGACATCCTCGTACTGCACCATGCTTTCGGTGATTTCCGTGCTGGGCGTGCCGGGATAGGACGACACCACGCGGACACCCGCCTCATACGCGCCGCGGGCAACGGCGGCATTGCCGATGTACAGCTTCTTTTCCATGGTTATATCACACTCTTTCATCAATGGTTGATTTGTTGCGCGACAAGCCTTTCGCCGCAGTACATACTGCGAAGACGCGGCTTTTCAATCTTGCCGGTGGGGTTGCGGGGGACGGTTGCAAAGATAATCTTGCGCGGGCGCTTGTAACGCGGCAGCCCTGTGCAGAAGTCGTTCAGCTCGTCCTCGGTTAAGGTGCAACCCTCTCTGACCTCGACAATGGCGGCGGCAATTTCGCCCAGCCGCGCATCGGGCAGACCGATGACCGCCACATCCTTGACCGCCTCGTGCTGACGAATGAAGTTTTCAATCTGCACGGGGTAGAGGTTTTCGCCGCCCATGATGATGACATCCTTCTTGCGATCCACCAGATAGAGGAAGCCGTCCTCATCCTCCATCGCCATGTCGCCGGTCGCCAGCCAATCGCCGTGCAGGATTTCATCGGTCGCTTTCTGATCCTTGTAATAGCACTTCATCACGCCCGGGCCTTTGACGCACAATTCGCCCACCTCGCCGCGCACGACGGGGTTGCCGTGGTCGTCTACCACCTTGGTCTCCCAGCCGTAACCGGCGCGACCGATTGCACCGGCTTTTGCAATGTTTTCAACTCCCAAATGCACACAGCCGGGGCCGATGCTCTCGCTTAACCCGTAATTTGTGTCGTACTGATGATGCGGGAAGAGCTTTTCCCAGCGCTTGATGAGGGACGGCGGCACGGGCTGCGCACCGATGTGCATCAGCCGCCACTGCGAAAGCTGATAGTCGGAAAGCTTGATGTCGCCGCGGTCAACGGCATCCAAAATGTCCTGTGCCCACGGGACAAGCAGCCAGACGATGGAGCAATGCTCATCGGACACAGCCTGAATAATCCATTCCGGCTTCGTTCCCTTCAAAAGAACGGCCTTGCCGCCCGTCAAGAGGCTGCCGAACCAGTGCATTTTTGCGCCCGTGTGATAGAGCGGGGGAATGCAGAGGAAGACATCCTCGTGCGTCTGCCTGTGGTGATTCTGCTCCGTCCTCGCGGCGTGCATGAGCGCCTTGTACGCGTGCAGGATGGCCTTGGGAAAGCCCGTCGTGCCGGAGGAATAGTAGATGGCCGCGTCGTCGTCTTCGCTTAGTTCAATCATCGGGTCATGCGGAGAGCAGAGATTAATCATGCGGTCGTAGCTGTCTGCAAAGGTCGGGCAGTCCTCGCCCACATAGAACAGATGTTTCACTTTCGGGATGCGGTCGCAAATCTCCTCCATGCGCCCGACAAATTCAGGACCGAACGCCAGCATGGAGCAATCCGCCTTTTCCAGACAATACTTGATTTCTTCGGCGGTGTAGCGGTAATTGAGCGGCACGGCGACAGCACCCGCCTTCAGAATGCCGAAGTAAATCGGCAGCCATTCGATAGAGTTCATCAGCAGGATGGCTACCTTGTCGCCCTTCTTGCAGCCGCGGGTCATCAGGAAATTGGCAAAGCGATTCGCCTTTTCGTCAAAGTCCTTCCAATTCAGCTCCCGACGGAAGGGCTGACCCGGCTCCGGCTGCATCAGGGAATATTCGCGCCATGTGATGCGGCTTTCCGGCTCAAAGTGGGGGTTGATTTCGACCAGCGCGGTCTCGTTTGGGTAGAGCTTGGCGTTTTGTCTCAGAACATCGGTAATTAACATAGGGGTTCCTCCTTGCGATGCAGAGGATACAAAAAGCCTCTGCATATTTTTTATGCAGAGGACGATAATTTCTTACCGCGGTACCACCTCTATTGTCGGCACAAGCCGACCACTCCGGTACGGCAGCGAACGCTGCGATACCCTTGCGCTGTTACGGGCGCGCCCGACGCAGCCTACTGAGATGTGCGTTTTCGCTCATCCGTTTGGTGCGCAGCTCGCGGGATGTATTCGCCTGACCCATCTGACACTGCCTCGCATCGTCCGGCAGCTCTCTTGACGCAGAAATGAGTAGGCTACTTGTTCCCGGTCAACGCCTTTGTGACAAATGAAATCAGGCTAAAGTCTGCTTTCATCTGATAGGAATGAAAATCCTCTCTCGGAGCGCAGCTCCTTCGCAGATTTTTTCCACCCGTCGTACACGCCGGCGGTGCGGAATTGATGCCAAGGGATTGCACCCCTTTGCGT
>CAVJHY010000024.1:13144-16342 GCA_963649405.1 bacterium | reverse complement strand
AATCGAGATTTTTGCAAGAAGTAGATGGCGCAAAAGGCACATTTTTGCGCATCGCTGAATTGTGCGGTGATGCCCTAATATATGCCTTCCGTATTTTCCGTGAGGAGAATACGGACTTTTTGATATTTGACGGCTCATTTTGTAATTTTTCCTTACTGGAAAAGTTCGAAAATTTCTCGAAAGTTTAGCAAACAATTTCACAAAAACACTTGCATTATTTTAGTGAAGATGATATAATGACATCATCGAAGCGGCATTCATGTTCGGTTTTTTGCCGGATAGTCGCTAAAAACCCCACGGGGTTTTTATGTGCAATAAACATTGCACATACATTTTTGGAGTATTTGTCTCGTGCTTTCCGGCTTTTTTCGTGTTCGTTCTTTATCGATTTTTGCCGATAAATAAGCACCATGCCGATATTCCGTTCCCTGCATTTTTCCCAGCATCGTTTTTTGTTTCCGTTCATGATAAACAGAGCGCATTGCGGTTTTCTCAATGCGTCAGCCGTTTATTTTGAAATATATGGAAAACAGAAAGGAGCCTTTGCCTTGAGCCTTGCAAAATCGGAAAACCTTTTCAATTCTGCTCGAATTCGCAAGCGTGTACGCACCCGCATCTGGCAGAATCGCTACATCTATATGATGGTCATTCCCGTTCTGGTTTATATGCTTCTCTTTAAGTATCTGCCCATGTATTTTCTTCGTGCGTCCTTCTATGATTATAAGCTCCTCAAAGGCTTTGATGGCTCGAAGTATGTCGGGCTTAAATGGTTTCAGCGTATGCTGACCAGTCCTGAGCTGTGGCAGTACATCCGTAACACCCTGTCGCTAAACATTCTGTCACTGCTCATCGTCTTCCCCGCGCCACTGGTGTTCGCCATTCTGCTCAATGAAATTAACCATGCGCCTTACAAAAAGTTTGTTCAGACTGTTTCCTACATGCCGCACTTCATTTCCACCGTTGTGCTGGTATCCATGATTAACAACATCTGCTCCCCCTCTGTCGGCACACTGGCAAAGATCTATAAGATGCTTGGCAAAACGCCGATTAACTTTCTTTCCATACCGGAGTATTTTTACGGCATCAACATCATCTCCGGCATGTGGCAGGGAACAGGCTGGAGCGCGGTCATCTACATTTCTGCCATCGCCGGTATTGACCAGTGCCTTTATGAAGCAGCGCGTATTGACGGTGCCAACCGCTGGAAGCAAATCCTTCATGTGACGATTCCCGGTCTGATGCCCACCTTCATTACCCTGCTCATTATGCAAATTGGCCAGATGCTCAACTGCGTGTTCGACAAGATTTATCTGCTGCAAAACACGCTGAATTTGCAGGTCTCCGAAATGCTCCCGACCTATGTCTACAAAATGGGCATGGAAAGCCACAAATACGGTCTCGCCACGGCGGGTGGTCTGTTTAACTCCGTCCTGTCGCTGATTCTTGTTATCATCGCCAATACCGTCAGCAAAAAGGTTTCCGAAACCTCCATCTTTTAAGGAAAGGAGCGCAAGCATATGTCAACTAAAACAGCTAATATCCATCGGCATTCAAAGCGCCGCTATGATCAAGATTTTATCAAGCGCTCCCGCGGTGAAAAAATCTTTAATGTCTGCAACCTCATCTTCATGGCAATCCTTGTTCTTCTCCTGCTATACCCCGTGCTGAATGTCATTTCGATGTCCATGTCGGATGAAAAAGCCGTCATGTCCGCCAGTGTCACTTTTTACCCCATTGGCTTTAACCCGCAGGCATACAGAACGGTGTTCGCGGATGCAGACCTTTGGAATTCCATCGGCAACAGCGCATTCGTTGCCATCGTTGGCTGTGTGCTGAGCCTAATTGCCCTGTGCATTGCGGCCTACCCGCTCGCCTTCGGTGATTTCTACGGCAAAAAAATTTATAGTGTCCTCATCATGTTCACAATGTGGTTTCAAGGCGGCATCGTTCCCCTGTTTCTCACCATTCAGAAGCTCAACCTATATGACAGCCTCTGGGCGCTGATTCTGAACGGCCTCATCAGTGCCTATAATGTCGTCATCATTCGCAGCTACTTTAATTCCATCCCCTTCTCCATTGTAGAATCCGCCCGCATTGACGGTGCGAATGATTTCAAAATTCTCTTTGAGCTGATTGTTCCGCTTTCCAAGCCTGTTCTGGCAACAGTGGCTCTCTGGGTCATCGTCGGTCACTGGAACGACTACATGAATCCCCTGATTTTGGTCTCCAGCAAAGAGAATCAGACGCTTCAGCTCAAGCTGAAATCCCTTGTGTTGGCCGCTGAAAGCTCCACCAGCAATCTTTCCACCATGTCCTCGTCTGATGCCAATCGCGGTGTTCAGGCGCTGGGTACGCACATCAAGAACGCCGTTCTGGTTGTGTCGATGGTACCGATGATTGCAATTTACCCCTTCATTCAGCGTTTCTTCGTGTCCGGCGTTATGCTCGGCTCTGTCAAGGGATAATCAACCATGTTTTTCCCGGACTTGCTTTGGCGGTCAATGCCGTCAGGAGTCTGAGAGAATAAATATTGAAGGAGGAACTTGTTATGAAAAAGCTCCTGGCTCTGGCACTTGCTCTGGCAATGCTCCTGTCCGTCTCTTCCGCTTTTGCGGAAAAGGTCGGCGCAACGAATCTGGAAGCCGATTGGTGGAAAGATGTCGAAATTGCAAAGAGCGAAGATTTCTATGTGGATGGCGGATTGACCGTGACCATGTTGGGCATCCACTACAACCAGTATCCGACCGAATTTGACGGCGGCTACTATTTCCCCGCTATCGAAGCCAAGACTGGCATCCACTTTGACATCGACTGGCGTACAAGTGATGGTTATGCCACCATCGTGTCCACCGTTCTGGCGGGCGGCGTTGACAATATGCCTGACATCATTCAGCCCGGCGACTACGGCATCTCTGCGCTGGCTGATGAAGGCGCTATCATCGCGCTGGACGATTACCTCGACCTGATTCCGAATCTGGTCGCTGCTGTCGGCGATCGTATGGCTGACTGGGCTTCTGCGGATGGTCACATCTACGCGATTCCGACCATCGTTAATGTCCCCGGCTCTCAGTCCATGCAAATTCGTCAGGACTGGGTGAACAAGCTCTACGCGGAAGGAAAGATTGACTTCACCACTCCCACCACCTGGGAACAGTGGAAGGCTTACTGGTATGCCGTGAAGGAAAACGATGTCAACGG
>CAVJHY010000024.1:0-13073 GCA_963649405.1 bacterium | reverse complement strand
GAGCGGCGAGCGTTCCCTGCATGCTCTGCTGAACGCTTTCGGCATCAAGGCATCCAACGATGCGCAGTTCTGCGTGCTGGATGACGGCACCTACACGATGGTGTATGAGCATCCCAACTACAAGCAGTTCCTGACCGAAGCCCAGCAGCTCTATGCGGATGGCATCATCGACCAGGAGTTTGCGACCCGCAAGCAGGCTGATATGTACATCACGATGGGCGCTAACATTTGCGGCTCCTGCTTCACTTGGGCACAGATGGCTCAGGTTTACACTAACACTCTGCGTGATTCCGGCGTGACCGACGCGCTCTTCCAGTGCGTGGCTCCGATCACCGGCCCGAACGGTGACCAGTACATCCAAGAACGCCAGGCAATCACCCGCCTCAACTGCATCACCACTGCTGCTGTGGAACGCGGCAAGCTCGAATCCATCCTCAAGTTCTACAACTGGCAGTTCAGCGAAGAAGGCATCTATCTTTACAACTATGGTCTTGAAGGCTACACCTACGAGATGGTGGACGGCGTGGCGACTCTGCACACCGACATCGTGACCTCTGGTTTCACCGACTATCGCACTATCGGCATGGAATTCGAGCCGTTCGGCGGTATGTGGATGACCAATGCGTTCACCCAGTGCCTGTTCGCTGGCAAGACCATGGACGAGCTGGACGATGCTGACCTGTCCTTCTATGATGGTCTGAACGATCAGGGTGTCAACAAGGGCTGCTACTACTCCATGCCCTCCACCTATGAAACCTCTGAATATACCGAGTATCGCACTGAGCTGATCACTGGCGGCAGCGGTGTCTGCGCTCTGCGTGACCAGTGCATCGCCGGTCAGCTCACCGTTGATGATTTCTTCGCCAAGTATGAAGAGCTGAAGGATCGCGGTCTGGCCGAGATCATCGAAGCCGGCAACGATGCTTATCAGACCATCATGGGCGGAAACTAATCTAAAATCGTTATTCAAAAGGGATTCGGCTGAGCCGAATCCCTTTTTTTATGAATTGCTGTTATCAAATAATTGCAATATCTGACAAAAGCGCAATAGCTGCCCAAGCTGTTCCTTCGTGTCACATTTTGCAATCGCCATCATCCTCTTCAAACGGTAGCGAAGCGCAGAGGCAGACAGAAACAGCCTCTCCCCCATTCTTTCAAACGGCTCTCCTGCAGCAAGCCCTCGCAAAAAGGCTTCATCCGTTTCATCGCACCCATCCAGCAGGCACTCAGCCCGCATCAGCGCATCGGCCTCGGCATCCGCATAAAAATTGACCGTGCTTTCCGCGAGAGCCGATGCATCAAACGAAAATCCATCCGTCTTCGGCGTTTGGAATGCGGTTGATGCCCGCACCAGCATCCGACTTCGCACCCGCAGGGACACGCTCGTCGCGGCATCCTCCCGATACAAAAAGGCAAATAGCCGCACGGCTTGCCGCCCCATTTCTTCATGTTCCAAGGACGCGCTGGTCATCTGCGGCTGCATTCGCTGCGCCAAGGAAGAATCGCCGAAGCTGACCATGTACATTTCCTCCGGCACACGCACATTTTCCGCCTTGAAATTTCGAAGCAGTGAGGCCGCCACGATGTCATTGGTGCAGATAACCACATCAAACTGGCTGATATTCGGCTTAAAATCCGCATAGCACTGAGCAAGTGAGGCGCGATTATAAAAGATGTTTTGTGCAGCATTTCCTTGCGTCTTACTGAAACGCTCAAAGCATTCCCGCTTGATGGCATCGGCCGATGAATTGGGATTAACCCCATATAGCGCGATATTCTTGCGGCCGCAGCCCGTCAGATAATTCAAAATTTCTTGCATGGCGGATACATAATCCATCCGGACAATGCCGCGCATGGAGGAGGATTCCGGCGGATTAAAGCTGACGAGAATCGTCCCAACAGCATTACGACTAAAATATTCCAGCGTCTCTGGCACCCACGAAATGGATGTGCCGACAATAATCATCAGCCGTTTATCAGCATCGAAAATCTTTTCCATGTCCAACGAACGGTAGTCAGTCTCTTCCAGCAGCACCGCCTCATATTTTTTCCGTGTTGCTTCCTTCAGAATTCCATCTATCGTCTGCTGCGCCCAAACGGAAGCACGGTAATTCGGCTCTACCAAGACAGGAATACGCATCGGCCATCACTCCTTTTCTAAAATCATACCACAGACTGTCAAATTCTTCAAACAGAACAGCTGTAGGCTTTTTATGAATTCTTCCGCTGTTTTTGATGTTGCGCCGCGTCAAAAAACTGGTACAATAAGAATAAATTATCGTAAAGGAGTCCTGCTCATGAAGCCCGTCACCGTTCAAGATGAAGTCCGTCTGATGATGTCCTATGCCTCCCCCGATGCAGAGGAGCTGCCGATGTTTGCCGAAAACCGTGTGCATCAGCGCTCCTCCGGCAATCCTTATCCCAACAAGGTGGTCATGCAGGTGGACAGAAAGCACCGCATGGAGCGCCCCTTCCGCGTGATTACGCTGGAAAATGAATTTTTGAAAATCGAGCTAATGCCCGAACTGGGCGGACGCATTTATTCTGCGCTAGATAAACGCTCGGGTTATGACTTTTTCTATAAGCAGCATGTCATTAAGCCCGCTTTAATCGGCTTGCTCGGAAGCTGGATTTCCGGCGGCTGTGAATTTAACTGGCCGTGTCACCACCGCCCCAGCACCTATATGCCGGTCGATGTCCACATCGAGCAGCATGAAGACGGCGCTGTGACCGTCTGGATGAGTGAAAATGAGCCGCTTGACCGCATGAAGGGCATGGTCGGTGTGCATCTTGCGCCCGGCGAAGCTCGTTTTGATACCCGCATGAAGGTCTATAACGGCACGCCGTCTCGTCATTCCTTCCTTTGGTGGGAAAATGCGGCTGTTCCCGTCAATGAGCAATATCGCCTTGTTTTCCCGCCGGATGTGCATTATGTGCAGTTCCATTACCGCAAGAATGTAACGCCCTATCCCGTAGCCTCCGGCGTTTACAACGGCATCCGCATGGGGAACGGCATGAATATTTCCTACCACAAGAATACGCATCAGCCGACCTCGTATTTCTGCGCGAAAACCAAGTATAACTTTTTCGGTGGCTATGATGAGGGCAAGCGCTGCGGCGTTGTCCATGTGGCCGACCATACCGTCAGTGTGGGCAAAAAAATGTTCACTTGGGCGTATAACCAGCTATCGCAAAGCTGGGAACGCGCCCTGACCGATACGGACGGCGCGTATGCCGAGCTGATGGCCAGCAGCTATTCCTTGAATCAGCCTGACTTTGCATGGCTGATGCCCTACGAAGGCAAGGAATTTTCCCAGATGTGGTATCCCGTCGGCAATATCGGCATGCCGCTATGCGCTTGCCACGAGGCAGCTGTTTCCTTTGAAAACGGCTGTCTGAATTTGCAACCAACCGTTGTACTAAAAGACGCAACAATCATCATTAATGATGAAATGCGCCCTTTGAACGGACAGCCTGAACAGATTCTGAGCTTTCCCGTCAACGGTGAGCTTGCCTCCTTCCAAATCCTCAATCAGCACGGAAAAATCCTTTTATCCTACGAAAAAATTGCCGACCAGACACCCGTTGAAATGCCCGCAACCATTCCCGACAATCCGACCTTGGGCACACTCAAGAGTGCGCAGGAAGCCTATCTCATGGGCGTTCATGCGGAACAGTACCGTGACCCTGCCATTCGTCCTGCCGCGTACTGGCAGGAAGCGCTTCGGCGTGACCCTGACTTTACCCCTGCACTGATTGCGCTGGCTAATGATGAATTAAAGCATTTCTGTTTGGAAAGTGCCTATGAGCTTGCTATTCACGCATGGCGAGTCCTAACGATTCGCAATTTTCATCCCGAAAGCGGCGAATTGCAGTATCTTTTGGGACGCATTTTAGAAGCGCTGGGACGAGATGACGAGGCGTGGGAGAACTATATGCAAGCTGCATGGGCGCAGGATGCCCGTTCCCGTTCGCTCACACGCGCTGCCATGATTGACGGACGGCGGCAGAATTACGAAGAAATGCTCACGCATGCGCAGGAGGCATTGAATCAGCACGGCTACAATGAAACCGCCATGCTGCTCAAAATCGTCGCCCTGCGCAGAGTAAGTTCTGAAAAAGCCGATGCAGTACTTGCGCAATCAGAAGCACACGACCCGCTGAATCTGACGCTTCGAGCACTGAAATACGGTGCAACAGACGCGCTGTATGAAAGCATCACCTGCGACAAGGGGCAGACAGTGCTGGACATTGCACAAGAACTGGCTGACATGGGTGAAGCTGCCTTGGCCATCGATGTGCTAAAAAAACTGCCGGAAAAGACCGCGCAGACCGAATATGTCCGCTGGTATCTAAGCGGCGATTGTGAGGCGCATAAAACTGCTCAGACGCTTGGAACGGGCGTTGCCTACCCCTCCCGCGTTATCGAATACAAGGCACTTAAAAAGGCCGTTGCTGCTGATGTAAAAGATACAACTGCTATGAATCTGCTGGCGTGCCTCTTATATGCCACCGGCAATTACTCGAAGGCCGCCGAGCTTTGGCAGCAGATTAGTCAACTCAAGCCCAATGAATATATGGCCTACCGCAATCTGGCTGTGGCGCGATACAGCCATTTGAATGACAGAAAGAGCGCCATCCCGTTGATGCAGAAGGCGCTTGAATTAAAGCCGAATGATGGCGAGTTAATTTGGGAAACGGCACATTTGATGGTCAGACTGCATGAAGACCCGTGCAGCATTGCTGCGTTCCTGCGGGAAAATCCGCATGACCGCGAGGATATTGCCATTGAGCTTTGTCGTGCGCTCAACATGGCCGGAGAATATGAACAGGCGCTGGATGTGCTTACCAAGAAACAATTTACCCCTTGCGAAGGCGGCGAACACGCTGTGACCGAACAGTATATGTTTGCGCATCATGCGCTTGGGCGGAAGCTATATAAAAATGGACACTTTGAAGAGGCTTTGACGCACTTCCGTGATGCGCAAAAGCTGCCGGACAATCTTGGTGCAGGGCTTTGGAATGAAGTGCTGCTTGTGCCGCATCAGTTCTATGAAGCAATGTGCCTGAAAAAATTAGGAGCGTTGGACGAAGCAAACCGCCTGTTTGATCACATTCTTCTGCTGAAGATTGATTACTTCTCCAATATGCACTTACCTGAGCTGTGCTGCTGGCAGGCGATGGCGCTCAAGCAAACAAGCCGCCCGTCGCCCGCACAGGACTTGCTGGCCGAACATCTGCGCAAGCAGCAAAACGCAGCCACTGCGCGAGACGCAGGGTACTATAAAACAACGCCATTCTTCATTTCCTTTATGGAAGATGCTGCCACCCTTCGTGCTGCTTCCTGCGAATGGCAAAAAGCCATGATTTGCTTTGCCGCCGACGATACCACCGGCGCACAAGCCCACGCAGAAGCCTCCCTTCAGGGAGAGCCTTCCAATCTGTATGCGTACTTATTAGCAAATAACCTCTAACAAGTTAAAACCGGAGCTGCCACATGGCAGCTCCGGTTTTGCATATTATTTCTTAATGTTTCTTAAAACTGATTTTATTTTCCTTGCCCTGAATCAGTCGGCCGATATTTCCGTGGTGGCGGAGGATGCCGAGGACGGCGATGGAAATTGCCCAGAGACCGGACGGCCAAACGGGTTCAGTACAAAGGAGGATGATGGTGAAGGACACCAACATGGTCAGGCTGCCGAGGGAAACATACTTTGTGACGGCAATCACGATAAGGCACAGGACGATGGCGATGATGCCCGCTACATGGTAAAGAAGAACCAGTACCGCGCAGGAGCAGGCAATGCCCTTGCCGCCCTGAAAGCCGAAGAACACCGGCCAATTATGTCCGATGACCGCCGTCAGACCGCCCACCATACCGCCGTTGTGACCGCCAATCAAAAGCCCCAAGCCCACGGCAGCACTTGCCTTCAGCACATCGCCGATAAATGTGATGAGGCCGGACTTTAAGCCCAGCACGCGCAACGCATTCGTCGCGCCCGCGTTATGGCTGCCTTCCTTCCGAATATCACGCCCCTGTAAATTGGAAACCAAAATGCCCGTTGAGATACTGCCCAGCAGATAGCCAATAACTGCACAGAGTATCAAACGAATGATCACTTTCTTGCATCCTCCCGCGTTTTTTCACGCAGTACGAAACGAATCGGCGTTCCTACAAAACCAAACGCCTTTCGCAACTGATTTTCAAGATAGCGCTGATAAGAAAAGTGCATCAGCTCCTCAGCATTGACGAACAAAACAAAGGTCGGAGGGCAAATGCCCTGCTGTGTGGCGTAGTAGATTTTGAGCTTGCGCCCGCTCATTACCGGCGGCTGCAAAGCGACCTGTGAATCGCCCAAGACATCATTGAGTGCGCCCGTGGTTACGCGACGGCTGGCCTGTTCATAAGCTGCCTTCACAGCGCCTAAAATGGTATTGACGCGCTGCCCCGTCAAGGCGGAGGTGAACAGCACGGAGGCATAGTCCATGAATTTCAGCTCCTCCAGCACCTCTTTGCGCACCTTTTCCAGCGTACCCGTGTCTTTCTCAACGGCATCCCATTTGTTGACGATGACAACGGCGGCCTTGCCTTCATCATGAATCATGCCCGCAATGCGTGCATCCTGCTCCGTCACGCCTTCCTGCGCATCAATCAGCAAAAGCGCCACATCACAGCGGCGAATCGCGCCGATAGAGCGGAGGACAGAATAGCGCTCCAAGGATTCATCCTCGATGGCGCGTTTGCGGCGAATACCTGCCGTATCAATGATGTTGTAGGTCGTGCTGTCCGCGTCCGTAAAGGCAGTGTCAATGGCATCCCGCGTGGTGCCTGGGATGTTGCTGACCATCGTCCGTTCCTGCCCAAGCAGGCGGTTGACGATGGAACTTTTGCCGACATTGGGACGACCGACGACTGCCAGCTGAATGACATGACCTTCTTCTTCGTCCGCCTCGGCTTCGGTTTGCTCCGGCAGATTTTTCAGGATTTCGTCCAGCAAATCGCCCAAGCCAAGCATATTGGCGGCGGAAATGGCAATGGGGTCGCCAAGTCCAAGCTGATAAAAGTCGTAGATTTCATCATTCATGCCGATGTGATCCACCTTGTTGACCGCCAAAATGACCGGCTTATGCGTCCGGCGCAGGAGGTTGGCAATCTCCAAATCGTCCGGCGTCATGCCCGTTCTGGCATCGCAGAAAAAGCAAATAACATCAGCCATGTCCATCGCCAGCTCCGCCTGATGGCGCATCTGATTAAGCAGCACATCCTCGCTCTTTGGATCAATACCGCCCGTATCAATCATGGTGAACTTGCGCCCTGTCCATTCGGCATCCGCATAAATGCGGTCGCGGGTCACGCCCGGAATATCCTCCACGATGGCAATGCGCTGTCCGGCAATTCGATTAAAAAAAGTTGACTTTCCAACATTCGGGCGGCCAACGATGGCCACCAAAGGCTTAACATTCGCCATTGCCTTCTCCTTCCTGCGCGGGCTGGTGTCCTAAAAGGGCTTCATACAGCGCCGCGCCTGTATTGGGGACAATCGTAATTTTGGCAGGGAACAGCGCTTCTTTGAGGGCGGTCAGGGGCATATCGTCCAAGAAAAGATCACCCTCGTTGCGCAGGGTATTGGCACACAAAAGAATTTCGTCTGTCTGCACACCCGCAAGCTGCTCCTTTAAGTCGCCGCCCGTTAAAAGCCCCGTCACTGTCACGGTTTCGCCAAAAAAATGGTTGATGATGGGCTGCACCTTAACGACAGGACCTTTTGGCGCAAAACGCTCCACCCAACCGCGCATGGTTTTTGCGACCGATGTGCCGCACGCCAGCAGCACACGCCGCTTCTCCCCCGTTTCGGCACGCTCGCGCCCGATTTCGGCGCGTTCAGCCAAGGCATTTTCAAACTTCTTTAAAAGACCCACGCCGTTTTCAATCTGCGGAAAGCCTTCATAGGCTTCCTCCTGCGGCAGCGGCTCTCCGGCCTTGCAATAAAATTCATCGGAGGGGAACACAAATCGCGTTCCGATTTCTTTCAGCAGCTTTTCCTGCCATTTTGCCGCCTGCTCCAGCACCTTTTGAGCGCCTAAAGCATCATAATTTTGAAGCTGCACAAGCCCTTCGCGACATTTTGTCAGGCCGACAGGCACAAGCGCCGCCGACTGCGCTGCAGGGTACAGGGAGGAAAGCGTTTGCAGTGTATCATCCAACACATCGCCGTCATTCAGGCTGGGGCATAAGACAATCTGACAATGAAAATGAATGCCGCCTTGTTGGAGCCGCGTCAGTCTGTCCATGATGCTCCGCGCATTCGGGTTGCCCATCATCTGAGCGCGAATGTTTGGATTAGTCGCATGAACGGAAATGTAAAGCGGCGATGCCTTGCGGCGCAAAATCCGTTCAAATTCCGCATCATCCACATTGGTCAGGGTGACAAAGTTGCCCATCATCAGGGACAAGCGCCAGTCATCATCCTTGACATAGAGCGTTTTGCGCATTCCTTTCGGCATCTGGTCAATGAAACAGAACACGCATTTGTTGCGGCAGACACGCGGCTTTAGGGCGATGGTTTCATCCAAACACAAGCCAAGCGGCGCTTGCGGCGACTTAATGATGGTCACCTTGCGCTTTTCGCCCTGTTCATTCACAAGACCCAATGTCACCCTTGGCCGCATGGTCAGCGCCTGATAATCAATATCATCAATCAGTGCTTCGCCGTTGATGGTTTCAATCATGTCGCCGGAGCGAATGCCATGCCGCATGGCAAGACTGCGCGGTTTCACTTCGATAATGCGATGCAGCACACGACCATCCTCCTTCATGATTGCTCAATATGGTATTATCACTTATTTTACAAAAAAAGTCAAGTTAGAAGCGATTTTGACAATGTGTTTCTGCATCCCAAATTTCCTATTGTAACAGGCTTTCAAAAAGAGTATGATATATTGTTGGAATATATTCCGACTGCATTTTTCGGGAAGGAGGGCTGCTTTCATTGGATCGTTATTCGCCGATTGGCTTTTTTGACAGCGGCGCGGGCGGCATCAGCGTCCTGAAAACGGCGGTGCGGCTCCTGCCGAACGAAAATTATCTTTATTACGGCGATTCGCTGAACGCGCCCTACGGCACGAAAACAAAGGCAGAGGTGCTGCAGCTTGCTCAAAATGTGGTGGAAAAGCTGCTTTCCGAGGATGTAAAAGCCATCGTCATCGCCTGCAACACGGCGACGGCCTCAGCCGCCAAGGAATTAAGAGCGATGTATTCACTGCCGATTATCGGCATGGAGCCGGCGCTGAAGCTGGCTTCCGAAATGCGGAAGAACGGGCTGGTGTTGGTGCTGGCCACGCCCGGCACATTGAAATCGGAAAAATATGCCGCACTGTACGCCAAATACGGGCAAAACGCCGTTTCTCTCCCCTGCCCCGGTCTCATGGAATTTGTGGAGCACGGGGAAGTGGACACATCCGCCCTGCATGAATATTTAAGCGCAGTGTTTCAGCCCTATCAGGCGCAGCACATTGATGCCATTGTGCTGGGCTGCACGCACTATGTATTTTTGAAAAAAGCGGTTTCAAAGCATTTTACGAAAGAAACGGCGATTATTGACGGCAATGAGGGGACAATTCATCAACTCACCTGCCGCCTTCAAGCACTCAATTTGCTGAATGACCAGCCGGAAAAAGGGCGAATTACCCTTTATTCATCGGGTGATGCGGCTGCATTAAGCATTTTGCAAAAACTTTTTAAGGAAAATCTTGAAATATAGTCCGTTATCTGGTAAAATAATGGGCGTATGCGATAATTCATCGTAAAGATGCTTTGTGTTATCAAATATCATTTTATTTTTAGGGGGAACCACCATGGCAGACTATCAAACCAAGGACATCCGCAATATCGCACTGCTCGGTCACGGCAGTGAGGGCAAAACGACTTTGACCGAGGCGATGCTTTTCGCTGCCGGCTTAGTTGACCGTCAGGGCAAGGTCGAGGACGGCACGACCACTTCGGACTATGACCCCGAAGAAATCAAACGCACCATTTCCATCAGCGCCTCCGTTGCGCCGATTGACTGGAAGGGCAACAAGATTAATGTCATTGATGTGCCCGGTTATTTTGACTTTATCGGTGAAACTTTCGGCGCGTTGCGCGTGGTCGAGACTGCGGGCATCGTAGTCGGCGCTGTTTCCGGCGTGACCGTCGGCGCGGAAAAGGCATGGGCGAACGCCGGCAAAAACAAAGTCTGCCGTATGTTCATCGTCAATCAGATGGATCGCGACAATGCGGATTACAGCAAGGTGCTGGAAGCGCTGCGTGACAAGTTCGGCACGAGCGTTGTTCCGCTGCTTCTGCCCATCGGCTCCGGCGCATCCTTCAAGGGCGTTGTCAATGTTCTTGAAAACAAGGCGTATGAAGGCGCTGGCAAGACGCTCAAGGAAGTCCCCGTTCCGGGCGACATTTCCGACAAAATTCAGAAGGCAATGGAAGAAATCACCGAAGCGGCTGCTGGCGCTATCGATGATTTGATGATGAAGTATCTGGAAGGCGAAGAGCTGACCCATGACGAGATTTTGGAAGGCTTCCGTGCCGGTATGCGCGATGGCTCCATCGTCCCCGTCGTTCCCTGCTCTGCCGTGAGCGGCATTGGCGTGGCCAAGCTGCTGGACACCATCGCCGGTTATATGCATTCTCCGCGCCACGCGAAGGCTGAGGGTGTCAACCCCAAGACGGGCGATGCCATCGAGCGCCCCTGCTCCAACGACCAGCCCTTCTCCGCGTTCGTCTTTAAGACCATCGCTGACCCGTTCGTCGGCAAGTTGTCTCTGGTGCGTGTCTGCTCCGGCCAATTGACCCCCTCCACCGCGCTGTACAATGCGAACGCTGAAAAGGCTGAAAAGGCCGGCGGCTTGTTCTTCCTGCGCGGCAAGAAGCAGCAGAATGCTTCTATTATCAACGCGGGCGACATCGGTGCTCTGTCCAAGCTGCAGCTCACCTCCTCCGGCGATACGCTGTGCGACCAGGCAAATCCGATTAAGTATGCCCCCATCGATTATCCCGAACCCTGCCTGTCCAAAGCCATCTTCGCCGCCAAGCAAGGTGAAGAAGATAAGGTCTTCTCCGGACTGTCCCGTCTGATGGAAGAAGATCCCTCCATCAAGGTGGAAAAGAATGTCGAGACCACCGAAACCCTGCTCTCCGGCCAGGGCGAACTGCATCTGGATGTCATTCGCAACAAGCTGCAGTCCAAGTTCGGTGCTGCCGCCGTGCTGAATGACCCGAAGATTCCGTATCGTGAAACCATCCGCAAGACCGTTTCCTGCCAAGGCCGCCACAAGAAGCAGTCCGGCGGTCATGGTCAGTTCGGTGATGTGTGGATTG
Organism: bacterium; assembly: GCA_963649405.1. Taxonomy (GTDB): domain Bacteria; phylum Bacillota; class Clostridia; order Christensenellales; family Aristaeellaceae; genus CAVDRM01. Next base: position 1,702 of record CAVJHY010000024.1, on the reverse strand, counting down.
AATTCTCCCCCATTGGCGACACCAACATCCAGTTCGAATTTGAAGATGCAGTTGTCGGCGGCGCTGTCCCGCGCAACTTCATTCCTTCTGTTGAAAAGGGTCTGCGCGAGAACATCACCAAGGGTGTTCTGGCAGGCTATCCAATGGTCGGTCTCCACGCCAAGCTGTATGACGGCAGCTATCACCCCGTTGACTCCTCAGAAATGGCGTTCAAGACCGCTGCCCGTATTGCCTACAAGAAGGGCTGCGCCGATGCCAGTCCTGTGCTGCTTGAGCCGATTATGCATGTTGAAGTGTTCGTCCCCGATGAATACATGGGCGACATCATGGGCGACATGAACAAGCGCCGCGGTCGCATCATGGGCATGGATCAGGTGGACGGTCTCCAGCGCGTGACCGCCGAAGCGCCTATGGGCGAAATGTTCAAATATGCGACCGACTTGCGCTCTATGACACAGGCTCGCGGCTACTTCACCATGCGTTTTGAGCGTTATGAGGAAATGCCCTCCGACGCGGCGAAGAAGATTATCGAAAGCGCCGTCAAAGACGAGGACGAAGACGAGTAATATCATTTGTCAATTTGACACTGCTTTTAAGCGGGACAGAGAAATCTGCCCCGTTTTTTTGTATCCATTTTGCAATAGCAAAACAACATTGACCTATTGACTTTTGAATAGTTAAATTATAATAATGATATTCGCTTAATAAAAGGAGGCACGGCAATGAAATTGCGAAAGGCACTGGACACATTTTATTACAGCACGGCGCTATGTGACCTACGGCTGATGAACAAACAGTTTGTGGATGAAAATATCACCTACAACAGCCTGTTGTACATCGAGCTGATTTACACCATGAACGGCATCTGCACGGTCTCAAAGCTGGCGGAGCTACTTCATGTGTCAAAGTCGGGCGTGACTTTAAAGCTCAACGAGCTGCTTCAGCAGGGACTCATCACAAAAACGCAAGACCCGAACGACAAACGAAAGAATTACCTTTTCGTCAATGATGATGCAATCCCGAAGTACAAGGTTTTCCGCCGTCAGGGCAGTGAGGTTCTCAAGCGCATCACCAACCGTTTTACGCCGGAGGAAATCGATAAATTTTGCGAGATGCCGAACATTATATCAGACATCAATATTATATCAGACATCAATTTTGAAGAAATCAACGGAGCGTAAGCATCACTATGAAGCAAACAAAGAGTAATTTCTTGACAGGGTCGATTTTACCGGCTCTTCTGAAATTTTCCGTTCCCGTGCTGCTGGCGCTGATGCTTCAGGCACTGTATAGTGCGGTAGACCTGTGGGCAGTCGGTAAATTCGGCACAACAGCGGATGTATCTGCTGTTGCTACAGGCTCACAGGCCATGCAGATTATCACCGGTCTAATTACGGGACTTTCTATGGGCACAACGGTGCTGCTCGGCATCCAAGTCGGCAGAAAAGATCATAACGGGGCGGCAAAGGCCATCGGCAGCAGCATTTGGGTATTTGGTGTGCTCGGCGTGCCATTGACTGTCATCACCGTGCTAACTGCACCGTGGATTGCCTATGTGACCAATGCGCCTGCAGAGGCGTTTGACAAAACTGTTTCTTGTATGCGTATTTGCGATGCGGGCAGCCTGTTTATAATGGTCCCCTGAAATGGAACCACGTCTCTCAAATTTATCGTGAACATGGTATACTAAGCGCAAAGATAA
>CAVJHY010000023.1:0-16865 GCA_963649405.1 bacterium | reverse complement strand
TTTTGCAAGAAGTAGATGGCGCAAAAGGCACATTTTGCGAGTCGCCGAATTGTGCGGTGATGCCCTAGGCATCCTGCTTTTTGCTTGAAACAAACACCAAAATCATGTATACTACAAGGCGGAAATGATACGAAAGGGAGGGCGACCTTCAAATGAGTGTTCATGAAAAATTCCTTCGTTATGTGGCCATTGATACCACCAGCGATGAGCGCAGCGAAACCTGCCCATCGACCGAAAAACAGTTCACCTTAGCGCGGCTTTTGTGTGATGAAATGAAGACAATGGGCGTGCAGAGCGTCCGCATGGATGAACACTGCTATGTGTACGGCGAAATTCCGGCAAATGCGGGCAATCAGCCGGTCATCGGGCTGATTGCGCACATGGACACGGTGGATGCCGTGCCGGGCGACCACATCAAAGCGCGTGTCATCCATTATGAGGGCGGCGACATCGTGCTGAACGAGGAAAAGCACATCGTCATGCCCGAAAAAGATTTTCCGGCGCTGAAAGCCTTGCATGGTCATGACCTGATTGTCACCGACGGCACGACCCTGCTTGGCGCGGACGACAAGGCCGGTGTTGCGGAAATCATGGAGGCGGCGGAATATATTCTGACACATCCCGATGTCAAGCATGGCAAAATCATGTTAGGCTTCACGCCGGATGAGGAAATCGGACGCGGCGCGGATTTGTTCAATGTGAAGGCATTTGGCGCGGACATTGCTTACACGGTGGACGGCGGCGCAGTCAACGAAATGGAATACGAGAATTTCAACGCGGCGGCGGCAACCATCACCGTGCACGGCTTTTCCATCCATCCAGGCAGTGCGAAAAATAAAATGGTCAACGCGCTCAAATTGGCGATTGAATTAAATTCCATGCTCCCGCCCGACCAAGTGCCGGAGCATACAGAAGGCTATGAGGGCTTCTATCACCTGTGTGCGCTGAGCGGCGAGGAGCAAACGGCGAGCATTAAGTACATCATTCGCGACCATGATGCCGAGAAGTTTGACGAAAAGCAGGCGTATCTGCGCCGTGTGGTGGACTATTTAAACGATAAATACGGTGCGGGAACATTTGAGCTGGATTTGCGCGAACAATACCGCAATATGTGCGAAATCATCGAGCAGCATCCTGATGTGATTGATCGCGCTGTGAAGGCCATGAAAAAGGTCGGCTTGACACCTGAATGCACGCCCATCCGCGGCGGTACGGACGGCGCGCGCCTCAGCTATATGGGACTGCCCTGCCCCAATTTGGGCACGGGCGGCGGCAACTGCCACGGCGTTTTTGAATATGCATCCATCAATGATATGAAAAAGGCTGTGCAGATTCTCATTGAGATTATAAGAGCAAAATAAAAAGTATTTGCCTATACGCCTTCTTGGAGGGCGTTGGGAAACCATTCTTTGGCGAACAAAGAATGACTCCCCCACAATAAAATAATAAGAACGGAGTGATTCCATTGTCTTGGATTTTCTTGGCGCTGGCGGCGCTTTTGTGCTGGAGCGGTTCTGACCTGTTTTCAAAAATCGGCTCAAGACCGGAAGACAAGAACAGCCATTGGAAAATGTCCGTGGCCGTTGGCGCGGTCATGGGTCTTCACGCGCTTTACGAAATCATCTTTAACGGCGTTCGGGTGACAGGCACGGATTTGCTGGCGTATTTGCCCGCATCCCTGCTCTACATCAGCTCGATGGTCATCGGCTATGTGGCGCTGCGCTATATCGAGCTGTCCCTCTCATCCCCCATCTGCAACTGCTCCGGCGCACTGGCGGCGGTCTTCTGCTTCCTGTTTTTAAGTGAAATGCCTGAAACACCCGTCTGGATTGGCGTGGCGCTGGTTGCTATCGGTATCGTTTCTTTGGGAATTGTGCAGTTCCGCGAGGACGATGAGGCAAGGGCGCTGCGTCAGGAAAAGGCAAATATCAAGTACGCCCGCAGTCTGGTTGCACTGCTGCTCCCGATTCTGTATTGCCTGATTGACGCTGCCGGCTCGGTCGCCGATATGATTATTCTGGAAAATTTGGACGAGACTGTCGGCAATGTCGCCTATGAGCTGACTTGGCTTCTGATGGGCGTTATTTCGTTCATCTATGTCGTGGTTATTCGTAAGGATAAGCTCACCTTGCGCTGTGACGGTCCGAAATTCTTGGGCGGCATTTGCGAAACGGCGGGGCAGTTTGCCTATATTTTCGCCATCGGCGATGCCGCACACGCCGGTGCATCTGCTGCCATCATCTCCTGCTATTGTGCGCTTTCCGTGCTGTGGAGCCGCATTTTCCTGAAAGAAAAGCTGAGCTGGAAGCACTATTTGGCCATCTTGGTGGCCTTCGCCGGCATTGTCGTGCTGGGCATTTACGGAGACTGACGCTATGCAGACAGCCTTAAAGCGCGTACTCGCCGTGCATGATTTATCCTGCTTCGGACGCTGCTCCCTGAGCGTGGCATTGCCCATTCTGTCCGCCTGCGGCACGACCTGCGTCTGCTTGCCGACAGCCGTTTTGTCCACGCACACGGGCGGTTTCAAGGGCTTTCACTTACACGATTTGACGGACGACCTTTTGCCCATCACCGCGCATTGGCAGCGCGAGGGCATTCAAATGGACGCGCTGTACACGGGCTACCTCTGCTCAGAGAGGCAACTTGTCATCGTCTTGGAGATTGCGAAGAGCATTCAGCGCCCCCAAGTATTGACCGTCGTTGACCCCGTAATGGGTGACGACGGCCACCTGTATTCGGGGCTGAGTCCTGCGATGGTGGACGGGATGCGCAAGCTCTGCGCCCACGCTGATGTCATGACACCGAATCTCACGGAAGCTGCGCTGCTCCTCAGTCAGCCCTATCAAGGCGGCGTGATGGAGGAAAAGGATGTTCTGTCTCTGTGCCGAGGCTTGCACGAAATCAACGAAAAAAATGTCGTGCTGACGGGTGTTCAGCCGGATGAAAAAAGCATCGGCGCGGCGTGTTATGACGGAAAAACGCTGCATTTGTGCGTCACGGAGCGCATTCCTGCGCACTTTGACGGTACAGGCGATGTCTTTTGCTCCGTGCTGACGGGCGCGCTCCTACGCGGTCTCTCTGTGCCGAACGCGGCGCAGACAGCGGCTCAGTTCACCCGCGATGCCATTGCCTTGACTTATGCAAAAAACGGCAACCGCCATTACGGGGTCGATTTTGAGGAAGTGCTTTGCTCCCTTGATGCTCGCTTAAAGGAGAATCACCATGACACGCTATGAAATTGCCCATGCCGGAGAGGAAGAAAAAATCGTCAATTTCGGCAATTATATTTTCAGCCAGTCGGCACGCCCGCATGATTTTCGCGCTATGCTGCCCAAAGTCTATAAAAAAGGCGTGCTGAACGCCCGTATGCACTATGTCGCCCATGACGAAAACGGCGATATTCGGGCGATGGTCTGCGCCCTGCCGCTTCAGATGCAGATTTGCGAGCTGCCGCTCAAAGTCGGCACGGTGGGGACGGTCAGCGTCCACCCCTATGCCCGCGGCGAGGGGCATATGAAGCACGTGATGGCGCTGATGGAAGAAGACTGCCGCGCTCAAAAAATGGATGCGCTGGTACTGGGCGGGCTTCGGCAGCGCTATAACCATTTCGGCTTTGAGTACGCGGGCGCGAATCTCCTGTTCACCATGCATAAGGAAAATCTGCGTTACAGCCTTGCCGATGCCGATGCAGCGCAGTTTTCCTTTGTCCGTGTGACCGACAATAACGCTTCTTTGTGTGAGCAGTGCTTTGCCCTGTACGAGCAGGGCGCGGTGCATGGCGCAAGACCGCGGGCGCTGTATTTGGACTATGCGCATTCCTGGTACGGCGAATTGTATGCCATTCTTAAAAACGGCGAATTTGCGGGCGCTCTCATCGAAAACGGTGAAAAAATCCGCAATATCGGCGAAATTTTGCTTGTTGATGAAGGTGATTTGAAGCCCGTTTTGAAAAAGTGGATGCAAGATAACCCGCAGACGACAGCGCCGCAATTAACGGTCTGGCCGTTTGAACATAAGCGCATCCGCACGATGGAAGCGGTCTCCGAACACATGGAAATCATCCCCTGCCAGATGCTCTATGTGCTGAATTTTGAAAACACCCTGCGAGCACTGATGCGCTTAAACGCACTTTGCCGACCGCTGGATAACGGCGAGGTCGTCCTCAAAATCGGCGAGGAGCAGCTTCTATTAAGTGTCCACAACGGCGACACCGCCTGTGAAAAGACGGACAAAGCGCCTGATTTGACCCTCACCCCGATGGAAGCCCAGCGCCTTTTATTCCTGCCGACACGGCTGCTTTTGAACGATACGACTGCCTTTAAAAACTGGCTGCCCCTGCCTTGGGTGATGCCATCGCCCGACCACTTCTGAGGTCAATGCCATGATTGAATCCAAAATCTACATTGGGCTGAATGATGTAAAAACCAACACCCAGCTCTTTGAAAACGAGCAATACATCAAGGTGTTGCGCAATGTCTGCTATTCCTACAAGGTGCCTTTTTCTTTCAGTGTGCAGGAGGGCGGCTATATCTACGAAAGCGGCAATTATGCGCGGGAAACCAGTCTGGTGCTGACCTTGATTGATGTGGACAAAGCGGTTGTCACGGATATTGCGAAGGATTTGTGTGCCTTCTTCCATCAAGAATCCGTGCTGGTGACGGAAAACCAAATTCAGGCGCATTTTATCCATGAAAGCTTGGAATGAGGTCGTGCAATGATCGTGCAATGAAATTAACAACGCAAGCCGTCCGTTTCGGCAACCCCAGCTATCGCAATGCAGCCAAGCTCCTGAAAACCGTTTTTCCGAAAAAAGAGCGGATACCCGCGTTCCTTTTACTCATCGGAACGGCGCGGAAAACCATTCATTTCACGGCATTCTATGACGGAGATACTTTTATCGGTCTCCTGTATGCCATCGAAAATGCAGCCTATTATTTCATGTTGTATCCGGCCGTTGACCCTGCAGCGCAGTCCAAGGGCTATGGTGGGATGATTTTGGACTACGCCTATGCTCAGGCGGAACAGCGGAGCATCATCTTGAATACTGAGCCGCTTGATGCCTCTGCCGACAACGCCGAGCAGCGCAGGCGACGCATCGCGTTTTATAAGCGGCACGGCTTCAGCATGACAGGCTACGGCTTTACATCAGACGGCGTTCAGTATGTCGTTCTAAGCTCTGATTTGGCATTCTTTGATGTCAAGAAATGTGAAAAAATGTTCTGCGGTGTTACGCTGAAAAGAATGAAAGGAGATGCGGACGATGACAAACCTTGAAACCCTGTCCCAGTGGGTGCAGGAAAGTAAAAAAATCGTATTTTTCGGCGGCGCGGGCGTGTCCACGGAGAGCGGCATTCCCGATTTTCGCAGTGTGGACGGGCTGTATCATCAGTCCTATGCCTACCCGCCGGAGACCATTTTAAGCCACAGCTTTTTCATGCATAAGCCGGAAGAATTTTTCCGTTTTTACCGCGAAAAAATGATTTTCACCTCCGCTAAGCCAAACGCCGCGCATTTAAAACTGGCTGAGTGGGAGCAGGAAGGCAAACTCCTTGGCATCGTCACGCAGAACATTGACGGGCTGCACACCTTGGCGGGCTGCAAGCGCGTCTTTGAGCTTCACGGGAGCGTGTACAGAAATCATTGCATGGCTTGCGGGGAAGCCTTTTCTTTGAAGGATGTACTTTCGCAAACGGGCGTGCCGCGCTGCGCCTGCGGCGGCATCATCAAGCCCGATGTCGTACTTTACGAGGAGTCGCTGGACGAGGATGTTCTGAAGGGCGCTCTGCGTGTTTTGAGCAGCGCCGACCTTCTGATTGTCGGCGGCACATCCCTCAGCGTGTACCCCGCTGCCGGTCTCCTCACCGCCTACCGCGGCAACCGTCTGGTGCTCATCAACCGTGACCCCACTTCTCGTGACCGCGAGGCCAACCTCATCATCCGCGACCCGATTGCACAGGTGATGGAGCAATTACCATAATACCAAAAACAGCCGCGACAGTTTTCTGCCGCGGCTGTTTTGACAATGGTTTTATTTATTGGAAAGGTATTCATCAATGGACTTGGCGGCGGTTTTGCCAGCGCCCATAGCGAGAATGACGGTGGCTGCGCCGGTCACGGCATCGCCGCCCGCATAGACACCCTCGCGGGAGGTCAAGCCGGTATCCTCGTTGACGATGATGCCGCCCCACTTCTGGGTTTCCAGACCCTTGGTGGTGTTCTTGATGAGGGGATTCGGGGACGTACCGAGCGCCATGATAACGCAATCGGCATCCAGAACGAACTCGCTGCCCGGCACTTCGACAGGACGGCGGCGACCCTTTTCATCTGGCTCGCCCAGCTCCATGCGGATGCACTCGACAGCCTTGACAAAGCCATTCTTGGGGTCACGCGGGTCATCGGGATTTTGATAGCCGATAATGCGCACGGGGTTGTTAAGGAGCTTAAAGTCAATGCCCTCTTCCTGCGCGTGTTCGACCTCTTCGCGGCGGGCAGGCAGCTCTTCCATCGAGCGGCGATACACGATGCTGACCTCAGCGCCCAGGCGGAGCGCAGTGCGGGCAGCGTCCATAGCGACATTACCGCCGCCGACGACGATGACCTTGCCGCCCTTCATGATGGGGGTTTCGGAATCGTTCTTATACGCCTTCATCAAATTGCTGCGAGTCAGGAACTCGTTGGCGGAATAAACACCCTTGAGACCCTCGCCCTCAATGCCCATGAACTTGGGAAGTCCCGCGCCGGAGCCGATGAACACGGCTTCAAAGCCGTGTTCAAACAACTCGTCAATGGTCAGCGTCTTGCCGATGACCACGTTGGTCTCCACATCCACGCCAAGCGCCTTCAAGGTCTCGACCTCTTTGGCAACAATGGACTTGGGCAGTCTGAATTCCGGAATGCCGTACACCAGCACGCCGCCGGCGGTGTGCAGGGCTTCATAAACAGTGACCTGATAGCCCTTCTTGGCCAAGTCACCCGCGCAGGTGAGACCGGAAGGACCGGAGCCGACGACTGCCACGCGATGACCGTTGGATGCGAGCTTTTCGGGCAGGACTTTTGCATTCTCATTGTGCCAGTCAGACACGAAGCGCTCCAGACGGCCGATGCCGACCGGCTCAAACTTAATGCCCAAGGTGCACTTGGATTCGCACTGGGATTCCTGCGGGCAAACACGGCCGCAGACGGCGGGCAGAGAGGAGGACAGCGCGATGGTCTGATAAGCGCCCTCGAAATCGCCGGTCTTGGCATGGCTGATGAAGCCGGGAATATCAATATTGACAGGGCACCCGCTCACGCAGGGCTTATTCTTGCAATTTAAGCAGCGGCTGGCCTCGTCCACGGCGATTTCAGCCGTGTAGCCCAGCGCGACTTCGTTAAAATTATGCGCCCGTACCTGCGGATCCTGCGTGGGCATCGCATGTTTTTTCGGATTGATAGCCATGACAATTCCTCCTTACGCCTGCTTGAAAAGATTGCAGGTTTTTTCACGCGCCTGCCGTTCAAAATCAACATACATCCGGCTGCGGGACATGGCCTCATCAAAATCGACCTCGTAGCCGTTAAAGTCAGGACCGTCTACACAGGCAAATTTCGTCACCTTTTTGCCGTTCTCATCGTGCAGGGTCAGGCGGCAGCCGCCGCACATACCCGTGCCGTCAATCATGATGGGGTTCATGGACACGGTGACGGGAACATTAAAGGGCTTTGCCGTGGCAACGACAAACTTCATCATGATCAGCGGACCGATGGTGATAATCATGTCATACTTTTCGCCCGCTTCCAGCTTTTCCTTGAGCGGCACGGTAACATTCCCGTGGCGGCCATAGCTGCCGTCATCGGTCATGACCACAAGCTCATCGGAGCAAGCCTTGAAATCGTCTTCCAAGATGACGATATCCTTGCTGCGGAAGCCGATGATGCTGGTGACATTCGCGCCCAAGCGGTGGAATTCTTCGGCAATGGGCAGTGCGATGGCGCAGCCCACGCCGCCGCCGATGATGCAGACCTTTTTGAGACCCTCGGTGTGCGTGGCAACACCCAGAGGACCTACAAAGTCCTGCAAATATTCGCCCTGCTCCTTGTGATTGAGCAGTTCCGTCGTCGCGCCGACGATCTGGAAAATAATCTTGACCGTGCCTTCTTCGGGGTTCGTTCCGGCAACGGTCAGCGGAATGCGCTCACCCTCTTCATCAACGCGCAGGATGATGAACTGACCGGGCTTGGCCTTTTTCGCTACCAAGGGTGCTTCGATTTCCATTTGGGTAACCGACGGATTCAGTACCTTTTTCCGCACAATCCTGAACATGGAGCAGATCTCCTTCTCTGGTGTAGTCTGGAATACAAGAGGCAATCTTATCACAAACATCCCTTATTGTAAAGCACAAATCAGGATATTTTCCATATGAAACGCAAAAATATTGCGTTCAATGGCTACTTTGTTGATGCAGGAAGGAACGGCTGTCAGATATTGTGACAGCCGTTCCGTGATGTATTTGTCGATTTATCTCCGTTTAGTCGATTAGAAATCGACCTCGGTATCATAGTAGCAGCACTTGAGGAGCTTTTCCATTTCCTCGACGCTGGGCTGACGCGGGTTGGAGCCGGTGCAGGCATCGCCGATAGCATTGACAGCGATGTCATGCAGTCTTTCGAGGAAGACCTTTTCGGGGACAAAACCCTGTTCGGTGGGATAGCTGTCCGCGCCATAATTCTTGATGCAATGCGGGATATTCAGCTCGTCGTTCATATTGCGTAGGTAAGCAATCAGCAGAGCGACCTTTTCATCATCGTCCTTGCCGCCCAAGCCCATGTAATCGGCAATCACGCCGTAACGCTTCTTGGCAGTTTCGTCCTTCGCGTTGAAGGCGATGACCTTCGGCAGATACATGGCGTTGGCCGCGCCGTGGATAATGTGAGCGCCGTAATCCGCAAAGGCCGCGCCGGTCTTGTGTGCCATTGAGTGGACGATGCCCAGCAGCGCGTTTGAGAACGCCATACCGGCCAAGCACTGCGCATTGTGCATACGGTCGCGGGCTTCCATATCGCCATTGTAGGAAGGAATCAAATCCTTCATAATCATTTCGATGGCGTGGATGGCGAGCGGATCAGTGAAATCGCAGTTAGCGGTGGAGACATACGCCTCGATGGAGTGGGTCATCGCGTCCATGCCGGTGTGGGCAACCAGCTTCTTGGGCATGGTCTCGGCCAAATCGGGGTCAACGATGGCGACATCAGGGGTGATTTCAAAGTCAGCAATCGGGTACTTGATGCCCTTGTGATAATCGGTGATGATGGAGAACGCCGTCACCTCGGTCGCCGTGCCGGAGGTGGAGGAAATGGCGCAGAAATGAGCCTTGCGGCGCAGCTTGGGCAGACCGAACACCTTGCACATATCCTCGAAGGTGGTTTCAGGATATTCGTACTTAATCCACATGGCCTTGGCCGCGTCAATCGGCGAACCGCCACCCATGGCGATAATCCAGTCCGGCTGGAACTTCTGCATAGCCTCAGCGCCGCGCATGACGGTTTCCACGGAGGGGTCAGATTCGATGCCCTCGAACAGCTCGACCTCCATGCCCGCTTCCTTCAAATAAGAAACAGCGCGATCCAAGAAGCCAAAGCGCTTCATGGAGCCGCCGCCAACGCAGACCATTGCCCGCTTGCCTTCAAAGGTTTTCAGCGCTTCCAGAGAGCCTTTTCCATGATACAAGTCACGCGGAAGAGTAAATCTTGCCATCTTCAAACCCTCCAATAATGAGCCTTTCGGCAGAAATGTTTGTGTGCCGCCGGAGTCTTTCTTGCTCCGACGACAATAGTATAAAACGGCTTTCGCAAAATAAAAATTGTTTATTTCGTATATCGGCAATATATTTATAGATATACCATCTATCGATTTCAAGGCAAATTTGACAAAACAAAAAACGCCGAAACACATCGGCGCTTTTTGACCGTATGGCTCATTGTTCAGCAGCGGCTGAGGACAGCAGCTCCAGCTTTTTCTCGATTTTTTCCTCCGTGACCGGGCTTTTCTTCCCCGTTCTGCAGCTTTTCCAGAGGATTAAAACCGTCATAGCCGCCCGCAGCAACGCGGTCAGGCCAACTAAAAGCAGCGATTTCAAATCCTGACTGACGACCGTCCGCAGGATTTCGCCTGCCAGCATAAATTCGAGCGCCATCTCCACGCCCGCTGACAGCATTGTTGAAATATGCTTCTTATGCTGAAAGGCGCTGACGGCGCAGCGAATCGCCGTTGCAAGGATGATGAGGACACCTGCAAGCTCCAAAGCAAGGCTTCCCAACCTCGCCACGATGAGCAGGATTTTTTCCAAGGTTTCCAAAAAACTTGTCATAGTTTCCCTCCTGTTCTCGTCCGATTTAATGTTCCCTCATTAAATCGCAAGAATGTTAGCAAATATTCGTCTCCGCAGATTCCTCCTTTTTCATCATCTTTAATGAATGTCCCAGCATATCAAATGCGGCTTTTTCGTCTCCATTTTGAAGCAGGGCGCGAATAGCCGTACTGGAAATCAGTTCGCCGTTTGGCAGACGCACCGGCTCAATGACGGTGAGACCGATGCCCGCCTGTGCGCAATAGGTGCGAAGCTCCTCCGCGCCGCCGACGGCACGGCTGCCAAAGCGGTAATGAAAGCCGATGACCAAATGCTTGGCGTTCAGGCGGTTCAGCAGAATTTCCTCAAAAAATCCCTGCGGAGGCAGCACTGACAGTTCCTTGGTAAATCGGCTGTACACCACTTCTTCGATGCCGTAGGCTTGAAGCAGCTCTGCCTTTTCGGGTAGTTCCGTCAGCACCTCGGCGCTCCCACTATGAAAAAGTCGAGCAGGCGGGATATCAAAGGTGTAGGCGCAAGGGATAAAATCATTTTTCTTCGCCGCCTCCAGCGTCGCCTTGACCAATACCTGATGCCCCTTGTGGACACCATCGAATGTTCCGAGGCAGACCGCTGTCCCCTGCTTGGGCGCAGAAAAATCAGAAAGACAAATTAGCCCCATAAAAGCTCCTTGTTATTCGGGAATCCTTTTTAATAATATCGCCGAAATCACGCCGATGACGATGCCGGCGAGAATGCCGCCCAGCAAAAGGAACGGCAGATAATAGCGCAGTGCGGTGGTAGAGAGCAGGACACAGGCCATCAAAAGCTGTCCCATGTTGTGCAATACCCCACCTGTCACGCTGACCGCCAGCGGCGAAAAACGCATGGTTCTCTTTAAGATGACCATTCCGGCAAGGCTCAGCGCCGCTCCTGCAATGCTGTATGCAAGGCTGGCAACATTGCCGAAAAGCAGCGCCAGACAAAGCACACGCACGAGCGATACGCAGATGGCCTTCCGCCAGCCCAAGCGATAGAGCGCCAGCACCACGGCAAGGTTAGCAAGCCCCACCTTGATGCCGGGAATGGCGACAAACGCGGGAAGCAGCCCTTCGATATAGGAAAGAATCATCGAAAGCGCCGTCAAGAGCGCCAGCACGGTCAATTTCTTCGAGCGCATAGTGTTTCCCTTCTACACAATGAAATCAACCCCGTCCTCTCCCCCATAGACCGTGACCGTCAGCTTGTTGGGCAGGCAGGTAAGGCACTGCCCCGCATAGCGGATTTTGCCCTGCTTAATGCATAACCCGTCCGGACAATCTGCCTCTACGATAAACGCCGCGCCATCCTCGATGACCAACACATTCGTCCCGCCGTTTAAGGAATATGCGCCGTTTTGAAGGAGAGAATACCGCACCGTTTCTTCCCCATTCACGCACACAACAACGCCCGTACCCGCTGTTTTTTGCCCGTTGACCAGCAGGAAAGTCGCCGCTGTAACAAAAAGCAAAGTGCCAATCAAAAGGAGGTCGCGGCGAAGCGTCTTTTTTTCCATGCTTTCTCCTACTCTTGGATGTATGCGGTCACGCCGTCCGTCATTTTGACAGAGCCGTCCGCAAAAATCCACAGTGCCTCCGCGTCCGAAAGCGTCTTCAAAAGCGCCGTTCCTTCTTCGTAGGACATACAAAAGAGCGCCGTGGACAGGGCATCCGCGTACCCGCTGTCCTTGGTGACGATCGTCAGGGAAAGGCAATAGTCCGCAGGGTACAGCGTATCCGGGTCAATGATGTGGTGATAGTGCTGCCCGTCCACCATGAAATAGCGCTCGTACACGCCGGAGGTGACGCAGGACACATCTGAAAGGACGAGCTTGGCAGCTAAGGTATCACCCTCGCCGTTCGGCTCACGCACGCCCGTGACCCAGCATGTGCCATCCGCCTTTGTGCCAAGATAGCGCAGATTGCCGCCGACATTGAGGACATAGCCGGTGACATTTTCGCTTTTCAGTGCATCCGCCGCCCGTTCGACCGCATAGCCCTTACCCAGCGCTCCGACATCCAGCCGCGCTTTTTCATCCGCAATGCGCACGGTGCAGTTTTCCGCATCGATTTCAAGAAAACTGATGTCCATGTGCTGCGCGGCCTCCTGCAGCGCCGCCGCGTCCGGCAGATGCGCCGCGCTTGCGTCCTGCTCGGCTTCCTCACGGCAGTCGTGCCAGAGCCGCAAAACAGACCCCATCATCACATTCATTCTGCCGTTCGTCTTTTCGCACATCGTGCGGGCGTAAAGCAGGAAGTCAATCAGCCGTTTGTCCACCTTGACCGGCTCGCCGCCCGCGTTTTCATTGACCGTATACAGGTTGTTGAGACCGTCATAGGCGTTGTAGATGTCCAGCAGCTTGTGGTAATCCTCCAGCACCGCCGTGACCGTTTCGAGGTTGTGCGAGAAGCTGTCCGCCGAATCGCCTGCGTAGCTGTACACATAGGTCACGGTGTCAAAGTAGGTGAAATACACCGCCTTCTGCGGCTCTGCGGCGGTCTCTGTTTGCCTCACGCACCCGCCCAAGGAAAGGGAGAGCAGCATCAGCCCGCACAGCAGCGCTAAAATTTTCGTCGTTCGTTTCATCTTACTCATTTCTGTCTGACGGAAGAAATGGCAAATCGGATGAGCCAATTTTGACCCATCCGACAGCATTTCATCCGCCCGACTGATATAATCATAACAGAATATGAACGGAAAGAAAAGTACAATTTTGCTTATACCATCAATAAGGAATTTATTTGCCCTATTTGTCTAACTGTGCCGTATAGAGCTGATAATACAGCCCCTTCTTGGCCATCAGCTCGTCATGGCTGCCCGCCTCCATGATGCCCTTGTTGCCTATGTACAAAATACGGTCACAATTTTTGATGGTGCTGAGGCGGTGCGCGATGATAAAGCTGGTGCGGCCTTTCAGCATTTCCTGAATGCCGGCCTGAAGCAGGCGCTCGGTGTTGGTGTCGATGGAAGAGGTCGCCTCATCCAAAATCAGTACGGCAGGGTCGGAAAGGAGCGTTCTGGCAAAGGATAAGAGCTGCTTTTGTCCCTGCGACAAGTTGCCGCCACGCTCCTGCACAACGGTCTGATAGCCCTGCGGCATCTGCCGAATGAAGTCGTCTGCACGGACACGCTTAGCTGCCGCGTAAATCTCCGCGTCCGTCGCATCCAAACGCCCATAGCGGATGTTGTCCATCAGCGTTCCGCTGAAAATAAAGCTGTCTTGCAGCATGATGCCGAGCTGGGAACGGAGGCTTTGCAGTGTGACCTTGGAAATATCGTGTGTCCCGCCGTCCTTGTCGTGCAGAAGAATGTGCCCGCCGGTCAGGTTATAAAAGCGGCACAGCAAGTTCACAATGGTGGACTTGCCCGCGCCTGTCGGTCCGACCAACGCAATGCTCTCGCCCGCCTGCACGTGCAGATTCACATGTTCCAAGATGTTGATACCCTCGTCATAGGCGAAGGTGACATCCTCATAATCCACCGCGCCGCTGATGGACGGCAGGGTCTCGGCGTTTTCCGCATTGTCCACTGTGATTGGCTCATCCATCGTTTCAAAAATCCGCTCCAAATAAGCGATATTATTGACGAAGGAATTGTAGATGTTTGCCAAGTTCGTAATCGGCTGCCAGAAGCGGCTGACATACTGCCCCATCGCCGAAATCACGCCGAAGGTAACCATCGTGCCGCCGCCCATCCAATAAACGCCCGCGATATAAAGGAAGGTCAGCACAATCTGCGTGATGGTTTCGCTGCTCAGCCAAACGGCATTGCTGATGTAAATGGCATTCATCCATGCCTTGCGGCACGCCGCCGCCAAGCCTTTCATGATGCCCTGATTGGTCTCCTGCCTGTCAAAAAGCTGGCTCACATGCACGCCGTCAATGGATTCCGCCAAGTAAGCGTTGTAGTTGGAATTTTTGTTGCTCTGATTCTGCCATGCCTTGCGCTGACGGGGTTTCAGAATGACCACGATGGTCACAAACAGCGGCAGACCCGCTAAAATAATCGTTGCCAGCTTTGCGTCCGTCGTATACATGAAGATGACGATGAACACAAGGTTGATAATTTCCAGCAGCATATTGATGATGCCGTTGGACAGAATATCGGATACGGAGTTCACATAGTTGATGACGCGCACCAAGATTTTTCCCGCCGGACGGCTGTCATAATAGCTGAACGGCAGCTTTTGCAGATGGGCGAACAAATCCTTGCGGATGTCAAAGATGATGTCTTGGCTCACATGCGCCATGATGCGGGAACGTATGGTGGTGAAGACGATGCCCATCAGCACAATGCCGCCAAAAATCAGCGCCAAGCGCACAATCATCTCCGTATCCTTGTTGGGGACGGCATCATCTAGCACCCACTCGGTGATTTTTGGAATGTACAGTGCCGAAATGCTGGACAGGGAGGACAGGAGCAGTGCTAAAATCATCTTCCATTTGTGGCGGGCAATATACGCGCCTGCCCGTTTCATGTGCTTCCATTGAAACGGCGATTCCAGCTTCTCGTCGACATCAAACTTATTGCGTGCCATCTCACATCGCCTCCTTTTCAGGCAGGTCGTTTTGGAGGGCATAGGTTTGATAATAATACCCATGCTGCTGAAGCAGCTCTTCATGTGTCCCGCGCTCGGCGATTTTTCCGTCCTTTAAGACAAGAATCAAATCCGCATCCCGCATGGACGAAAT
The DNA here is from genome assembly GCA_963649405.1 of bacterium. Lineage (GTDB taxonomy): Bacteria > Bacillota > Clostridia > Christensenellales > Aristaeellaceae > CAVDRM01. The sequence continues at coordinate 1,807 of CAVJHY010000023.1, read as the reverse complement.
GCGCTGAGCAATAATGAGCTTCGTGCAGGGGAAGGGAAGCTGCCGAAGCTGCTCCTGAATGTACTTTTCCGTTTCCATATCGACGGCGGAGGTGGTGTCATCCATGACCAGAATGCCGGGACGCACCGCCAAGGCACGCGCCAAGGCAATGCGTTGCCGCTGCCCTCCGGAAAGCCCTACGCCGCGCTCGCCGATGATGGTATCGTATTTTTCAGGGAGCTTTTCGATGAAGCTGTCCGCATCCGCACGGCGCGCAAAGTCCTTGACTTCATCAAGCGACAAATTCTGCGCACCGAAGGCGACATTGCCCTCCACCGTGTCCGAGAAGAGGAACACATCCTGCGTGGCCGTGCCGATACCGCCGCGCAAATCCTGCAAGCGCCAAGAGCGCACATCCACATCGTCCACCAGCACCTGACCGTCCGTCACATCATAAAAACGGCTTAAAAGGTTGATGATGGTCGTTTTGCCGCCGCCCGTTGGTCCCATGATGGCAACGGTCTGCCCCGCCTTCACGGAAAAACTGATGTGTTCCAACACCTGCTTTTTGCCAAAAGCGAAGGACACATCCCGAAACTCGATATCGCCCTTGATCTTGCGCTCTTCTGCGCCGCAGCCGTCCTGAATGCGCGGCTTCACGAAGTAAAGCTCCATGACCTTCTGCGCACTGGTTGAGAAGCGCTGCACATCGTTGAGCAGTGTTCCCAGCTCGCGCATGGGGTTGGACAGCGCCCATGTCAGCCCCGTGAACACCGAAAGCTGACCGGGGGTCATATCCCCGCTGATAATGAGCAGAGCGCCCACAAACACGGTAATCAGCATCATGGCATTGGCCAGAAGCTCAATAAAAGGATAGAACATGAGCCACATTTTGTTGATGCTGAGCTGGCTTTGCTTGAACGCCTCGTTCTTCTCTTCAAAATGCTCTTTCTCGTATTCTTCGCGGGCAAATGCCTTGATGACATGGTTGCCGGCGATGTTTTCCTGCGCGGCGGTGTTCATCTCTGCCAGACGCTCACGCATGGCGACAAAGCGCGGACGGATGTGCGAGGAATACACCTTAGTGATAAGCATCAAAAGCGGAGTCACGATAACCAGCAGCGCCGTGAGCTTCCAGTTGACGATGAACAGATAAATCGTCGTAAACAGGAACATACAGATGCTGTCAACGACGCGGTAGTCGATGTAGCTCAAGAAATGCCGACACCAGTCAATGTCGGAGGACATACGCGTCATGATGTCGCCCGTGCGATGCACATCAAAGAACGACATATCATTGTATTGGAGCCTTTGGAACAGCTTGCAGCGGATGTTAAACACCATGCTCTGCGAGCTTTTTTCCAAGCAGACAACCATATAATAGCGAAGCCCCTCCCTGAGCACCTTGGCCACGAACATAATGGCCAAAATACCAAGAAGCGGCTCCGGATTCTGCGCGACAATGACATCATCAATCAGCATCTGCGACAATGCCGGATTGACAAGCAGCATGGCACTGGTGACGACGCTGATAATCATCGCCAAAATATGCCCAGGTTTGAACTTTTGGTCTATGTTGTCCCATAGCCATTTGATCTGTTGCCGCATACCCTCTGCCTCCGTTAATCGTGCGGTTTCTTGGAGCGACCTTCCTACGATAGTTAGAATAGTATAAATTGAAATATTTTGCAAGGGGTTTTATTTATAAAATCAAATATAAGGCAGCATCGCACAAATGAGGCGGCGCGATAAATAGTGAATTTTGTGGAAGAGCGAAACGCAAAAATCGATGGTTTACTTTCTGTAAATCGAGATTTTTGCAAGAAGT
>CAVJHY010000022.1:0-17085 GCA_963649405.1 bacterium | reverse complement strand
AGCCGAAATAGATAATCGCTCGCTTTACAAAATCCACCGTTGAATAGCTGCTCTGCTCCTTATAGACATAGATAAATCGTTTCCGACCGGCCTCCTCTATGACGGTATACTGATAGAATTTTTCACTATCATTGCCCACATAACAGGTTCTCGGCACATATTTCACATTCATTTGCCGCTTCACACCCAATTCCGTTGGCGTATCGTATTTTCCGAGATGCCTTGACTTCTCCTTCGTGGATGATGTCTTTACCCGATAGCCCACCCTTATGAAGACACGATACAGTGATCCAGGATGCCGGCTATAGTCCTTTTCCTCACGCAGTTTTCCATACATCTCTCAGACGCTGATCTTGAGATTTCGGTGGTGTAGATTACGAATCCATGTCAGTTCCTCCTGCGTATGCGCATTGGGATGCGGTGTCTTCGGTCTGTGCGATTTCGGCATTAACGATTCATTTGTGCCATCATATTGCTTGTTCCATCGCATCAGTGAAGCTTTTGATATATGGTATCTCCGACACACAAACTGTATGTCTTTCTCCTGCCGATACAGCTTCACCGCCCGAACTTTTGTCGTTAATTCATGTTGCAAATACCGCTTCTTCTGAGCTACACTTTCCATGACGATTGTTCCTTTCCGTTCGTTTGGTTGTGTTGACTTTATTCTAACAGGTTCAATCGTCTTTATCTTCCCATGCGGTCTCACATCTATTGTAATGCTACATGTACTTTCATATTTTTTATATAAATCTATTGACAGAAGCAAGGCACTGTGGTTTAATATCTTCTGTTTTGTGGTTTAGGAAAACTAAACCTGTGACCTTGATTTCAAGTTTAGTTTTTCTAAACCAGAGGAAACGCCTTTCACGACCGACGAAAAGGAGGAAGATGTCGTGAATATCGGCGAAAAGCTGAAGCTCTTAAGGCAGCAGAAAAACCTGACACAAGAGGAAATGGCTGACCGATGCGAGCTTTCCAAGGGGTTTATTTCACAGGTTGAAAGAGACCTTGCTTCGCCCTCCATCGCCACCCTGACCGATATGCTGGAGGCGCTCGGCACGACGCTTCAGGAATTTTTCTCTGATGCGCAGCCCGAAAAAATCGTCTTTTCTCAAGATGATATGTTCGTCAAAGAGGACGAAGAAACGCTGAAGGGTGATATCACTTGGCTCGTCCCCAGTGCGCAGAAAAACAAAATGGAGCCGATTTTGGTCACTTTAGGCGAAAACGGCGTGACCGAAGAAATGCCGCCGCACGAGGGTGAAGAATTCGGCTACTGCTTGCAAGGTACCATCACGCTTGTTTTAGGCAGCACACGCCACCGTGTCCGCGCCGGTGAGAGCTTCTGCATTCACCCCGCCGCTGGGCATCGAATCGAAAATCACGGCCATCGCACCGCGAAATTTATCTGGGTGTCAACACCCCCTAATTTCTGATTTTTAAGGAGGGCTTGTCCCATGTCCGAGCAGCCGCGTCTCATCACGCTGGAGAACATCTCCAAAGAATATGACGGAGTGACCGTTTTAAACAACATCAATCTGTATATCAGAAAAAAGGAATTCGTGACGCTTTTAGGCCCGTCGGGATGCGGCAAGACAACGACTCTGCGCATCATCGGCGGCTTTGAAACGCCCACGGAAGGCCGCGTGATTTTTGACGGCAAGGACATTACGGATATTCCGCCCTATAAGCGCAGGGTCAACACCGTGTTTCAGAAATACGCCCTTTTCCCCCACCTGAATGTTGCCGATAACATCGCCTTCGGACTAAAAATCAAAAAAATTCCCAAGGACGAAATAAAGCGGCGCGTTGATAAAATGCTGGACTTGGTGAATCTTTCCGACTACGGGAAGCGCGGCGTGGATTCTCTGTCCGGCGGTCAGCAGCAGCGCATCGCCATTGCCCGTGCCCTTGTGAATGAGCCGGAGGTGCTTTTGCTGGATGAGCCACTGGGCGCACTCGACTTAAAGCTCCGCAAGGAAATGCAGTTGGAGCTGAAATCCATGCAGCAGCGGCTGGGCATTACCTTCATTTATGTCACGCACGACCAAGAGGAAGCGCTCACCATGTCCGATACCATTGCTGTCATGCACGGCGGCCATGTGCTGCAAATCGGGACACCCAAGCGCATTTATGATGAGCCGAAGAATGCTTTCGTTGCGAATTTTATCGGCGAAAGCAACATCGTCTCCGGCACGATGATTAAGGATGAACTGGTGGAATTTTGCGGCACGCGCTTTGCCTGTGTTGATGAGGGATTTGGCGAAAATACGCCGGTGGATGTCGTTATCAGACCGGAGGATATTCTGCTGGTGGGCGAGGACATGGGGCAGCTCACAGGCGTTGTCCGTTCGGTACTGTTCAAAGGTGTCCATTACGAAATGATGATTGATGCCGGTCATTCTATCTGGAAGGTACATTCCACCACCATGCAGCCTGAAGGCTCTCGTGTCGGGCTGACCGTGGTGCCGTTCAACATCCACATCATGCACAAAATGCAGGAGGGAGAGTAAGGACTGATGACCACCGTACAGCTTCCCTCATGGGCGCTTATTGTGCTTGTCATTGGCCTCGGCGTGTTCATCGCGCTGATTGTGCTATACTCCAAGCGCCGCCATGGGCTGAATCGCCCGCTGTTTTCCATGCCCTACACGCTTTGGATGATTCTGTTCACCATCCTGCCCTGCATCCTGATTGCCTACTACGCCTTTACGGACAAGAATGGTGCGTTCACGCTGGATAATTTCAAAAATTTCTGGGATTCCAACTATGAAATGAACGCGCAGCTCACCGCCGCCGGTATTGACCCTGCCTCGATGGGATTCGGGCGCGGCACGGTCAACATTGATACCTTGCTTTATTCGCTCTGGATGGCGTTTCTCTGCACCATCATCTGCCTTGTGCTTGGCTACCCCGTTGCACACATCATGGCGGACAGGGAATTTAAGTTAGGCTCGACCATTGTTGTGCTGTTCATCATCCCGATGTGGATGAATTTTCTTCTCCGCACCATTGCATGGATGAGCTTGCTGGAGGACAACGGTCTAATCAACAACCTCTTGGATTGGCTCGGGCTGGGGCGTCGGCAGCTCATGTATAACAGTGAGGCTGTTCTGCTGGGCATGGTCTACAACTACCTGCCATTCATGGTCTTCCCCATTTACAATGTTCTAAGCAAAATGGACTACAAGCTGTCCGAGGCCGCAATGGACTTGGGCTGCGACAAGTGGCGCACTTTTTATAAGGTCACGCTGCCCCTGTCCCTGCCCGGTATCGTGTCCGGCATCACAATGGTGTTCATGCCCGCCGTCACCACTTTCTTCATTCCGCGTCTCTTAGGCGGCGGCAACACGGAAATGTTCGGCGATTTGATTGAGCGCACCTTCCTGACTGCCAACAACTGGAACGGCGGCAGCGCCCTGTCGCTGATTATGATGGTTTTGATTTTGCTGAGCCTTGGGCTTCTGCGCAAGGTTGACCCGGACGGAGAAGGGAGCAGCACGATATGATGAAATTTATCAAGCGGTTTTATCTTGGCATCGTCCTGTTCTTCCTTTACATCCCCATCGTGGTGCTGATTGTGCAGTCCTTCAACGCCGGAAAAAGCCGCGCCAAATGGGAGGGCTTCTCCCTGCACTGGTATGCGGAGCTGTTTAACGATGCATCCATCATGCACGCGCTGTATATCACCCTAACTATCGCCGTGCTTGCGGCCATCTTTGCCACCATTTTTGGAACTTTGGCTGCTATCGGCATTCATGCGATGAAAAAGCGTCCACAGGCGCTCATGATGACGCTGACCAATATCCCGATGACCATGCCGGACATCGTGACGGGCATTTCCTTGATGCTGCTCTTCATCTTCACCAAGGTCGAACGCGGCTATGTCACCATGCTGCTGGCGCACATCACCTTTGATACGCCTTATGTCATCCTATCGGTGCTGCCAAAGCTCAAGCAGATGAACAAGCACAGCTATGAGGCCGCGCTGGACTTGGGCGCAACACCCACCTACGCGCTGTTCCATGTAATTCTGCCCGAAATCATGCAGGGCGTTGTCACGGGCGCGATGCTTGCGTTCACCCTGTCGCTGGACGATTTCACCATCAGCTATTTTACCACCAGCCCCCGTGTTCAAAATCTTTCTACCCTTATTTACTCGCAGGCGAGAAAGGGCATCAAGCCGACCATGAACGCCCTGTCTGCGCTGATGTTCATCTCCCTGCTTGTATTGCTCCTTGTTGTCAATCATCGTGCCAACAGGGTCTCAAAAAACTGATAAACGGAGGAAACCACCCATGAAAAAGCTCGCCCTTTGCCTCGCCCTGCTGCTCTGCTGCACGGTCACCGCTCCTTCATTCGCGCAGGAAGTTGTCAATGTGTACAACTGGGAAGACTACATTGCTGATGGCGTTTTAGAACAGTTTGAAGAAGAAACCGGCATTCATGTCAACTATATGTGCTTTACGACGAACGAGGACATGATGGTGCAGCTCCGTGTCAGTCCCGGCGCGTATGACTTAGTTTTTCCCTCTGATTACTGCGTGGAGCGGATGCTGATTGAGGATTTGATTCAGCCCATCGACTTTGACAATGTGCCAAACATGAAGTACACATTGAGCTGGCTGCTTAACCCCGACTATGACCCTGAAAACCTGTACAGCGTCCCCTATATGTGGGGTACGGTCGGCATCTTGTACAACACAGAAATGGTGGATGAGCCTGTGACCTCTTGGGGCATTCTCTGGGATGAGAAATACGCCAAGAACATCTTCATGCTGGATTCCATCCGTGACTCCTTCGGTTTGACGCTCAAATATTTGGGCTATAACATCAACTCCCGTGACATGACTGAGCTGGCAGCCGCCAAGGACAAGCTAATTGAGCAAAAACCGCTCGTCAAGGCTTATCAGGTGGACGAAACCAAAGACAAAATGGTGGCGGGCGAAGCGGCGTTGGCCGTTGTCTGGTCCGGCGATGCGCAGTATGCCATTGACCTGAATGGCAAACTGGCCTACGTTGTCCCCGATGAGGGCAGCAACATTTGGATTGACCCGATGGTCATCCCCAAGACGGCGAAGAACAAGGAAAACGCGGAAAAGCTCATTAACTTCCTCTGCCGTCCCGACATTGCCCAGAAAAACTGCGAATACATCCGCTATTCCAGCCCAAACAGCGAGGCTATTCAGAACATGGGCGAAGAGTACATCAACAACACCACCATCAATCCCTCTGAGGAAACTGTGCAGCGCTGCGAATTTTTCCATGACATTCCCTCCGAGGGCACGATTGACTACTTGGCGCTGTATAATAACCTGTGGAATCAGGTTAAAAACGCCAAATAAAACCATTTGACAAAGGGACACTGAGTAAAATGCTTGGTGTCCTTTTTCTTTCATTCATCAATGTTTACCTTGATATTTCAGCTTCTTTCGTGTATAATATTTGCAGAAACCACACGGCTTCAGGAAAGGAGGATGTATTTTTATGAAATTGATTATTGCGATTGTTCAGGACGAGGACGCTTCCCGCCTTGTCAGCAGCTTGATGAATGAGGGTTATGGCGTGACCAAGCTAGCAACGACCGGCGGCTTTCTGCGCGCCGGAAACACCACCCTGCTCGTTGGCGTTGATGATGACCGCTTTAACGGCTGCATGAGCATCATTGAAAAAATTTGCAAGAGCCGCAAGCAGATTGCCACCTCCCCCATTACCACGGGTGCAGCCAGCGGCATGTATGCCCCTTATCCCATCGAGGTGACGGTGGGCGGCGCGACTGTGTTTGTTTTATCGGTGGATCAATTTGTCAAATACTGATTTATCCCTTGATGCTTTTTCAGCGCGCGGCGAGGCTGTCCGTGCGCTGATTTCTGATGTCCGCCAGGAGCGTTTGGCACACGCCCTGCTCTTAACCGGAGCACCCGGAACGGGCAAAAAAACGCTGCTGCATCTAATTGCCAAGCGCCTTTTGTGCAAGGCAGAATCCGGCGAAAAGCCCTGCAATGTCTGCCGCGCCTGCAAACGCTTTGATGCCCGTACCCATCCTGATGTCCTGATTCCCATTCCTACGCCGAAGGACAAGAATGTCATCAAGGTAGAGCCGATTCGTGATGTGCTGAGTGTCCTTTCCCGGCATTCTTTGGAGGGCGGACGGCGTATTGTGCTACTAGAAAACAGTGAGCGCATCACACCGGCAGGACAAAACTGCCTGCTGAAATCACTGGAAGAGCCGGACGACAGCACCTATTTTTTAATGACGACCGACCAAGAAACGGCCATTCTGCCAACCATCCGCTCCCGCTGCCGTGTCGTGCGCGTTGAGCCGATGACGGATAAGCAGGTTGAGCAGGTGCTGCTTCAGGATGGCGGTATTTCCAAGGACAAGGCGCATCTTGCCGCTATGCTCTCCGAGGGCAGTGTCGGCGCTGCTCGTGCCATCTGCGCAAGCGAGGAAGAGGACACCATGCTGAATCTCGTCATGAGTTCCTTTTTTGCCGTGCGGAGTGCCAAGGATATACCGGCTGCCGCCGCAAAAATCAAAGATATTAAGGATGATTGGAGTGCGCTTTTAACAGCCCTTGAGCAGCAACTTCGCCTCTGTATGCGCAGTCAGGCAGGGCTTTCCGAGCCACCGCCCCATATGCCGGAGCTGTTTTCATCTGCTCCCCTTTCAGGGCTTGCTCACCTTTTATCCGCCGCGCTGGAGACGCGCAAAATGCGCTCCACCAATGTAAGCTGGCAGGCGGCTGCCGACCGGCTTTTAGAAACAATTTCGGAGGAAGTAACCAAATGGCAACAGTAATCGGCGTCCGCTTTCGCAATGCGGGCAAGTTATACTATTTTAATCCCGGTGCGTTCTGGCCGACAGCCGGTGATGCGGTCATTGTGGAAACGGCTCGCGGTCTAGAATATGGCGAAGTGGTGACGGGCGTGCAGGAGGTTGCTGATGAAAGCATCACGCCTCCGCTTCGCAATGTAGCACGCTTAGCCACGCCGGAAGATGTGCAGCATCAGCGTGACAATGAGCAGCACGAAAAGGAAGCACTCAAAATCTGCGCTCAGAAGATAGAAAATCACCAGCTTCAAATGAAGTTAGTGGGCTGCGAATATACCTTTGACAACAGCAAAATTCTCTTTTATTTCACCTCCGACAAGCGCGTTGATTTTCGCGCCTTGGTTAAGGATTTGGCAAGCGTGTTCAAAACCCGCATTGAGCTGCGTCAAATCGGCGTGCGTGACGAGGCAAAGATGATGGGCGGGCTTGGGCTGTGCGGTCGTCCCGTTTGCTGTGCGCAATTTTTAGGGGATTTCCAGCCCGTTTCCATCAAAATGGCGAAGGAGCAAAATCTTTCCCTAAACCCCACCAAAATTTCCGGCGTTTGCGGACGCTTGATGTGCTGCCTCAAATATGAGGAGGACTATTACGAAAAGACGCGCAAGCAGATGCCGCGTGTGGGGCGTGAGGTTATCACCCCCGATGGCCGCGGCACGGTCACGGAGCTGAATATTTTGAAAGAAACCGTCCGTGTGCGCATTCCCAAGGGCGACAGCACCGAAATCAAGGATTATCCGATGACCGATGTCCAGCGCACCACTTCAGGTACCGTCCGAGCGGCTTCTGCCGAGCATGAAGACCAGACAGATGATGATGTTGACCCAGAAATCATGAAGGCGCTCAAGGTCTCCGAGCTGGATGTGCCGGATGTGGACGGCGATGAAGATCTGCCGGAGGATGAAGATGTGCTTTCCTCGAGCGATGAAGTCGAAGACAAAAAGCCCTCGCCGAAATTCATTCCCCGTCCGCAAAAGAAGGAATTTGTCAAATGTGACGCACCCGAAAAAGCCGAGGAGAAAAAACCCGAAAGTAAAAAGGACGAGCCTGCAAAGCGTGACCCTTGGGTCGTGCCGGAGGAATACAGACAGAAAAAGTAAAATAATATAAAAACACCGTATCTCTGCTTATAATGCAAGTGGAGATACGGTGTTTATTTAGGTGCTTATTCTTTAAGTGCGTTCCATGTCATTCTACCCATGAAAAAGGCGGAAATGCCAATGATGGCGTAAGTCAAAATATAGGGCAAGTAAATCAGCGTTTTTCCGTCCTCGTCGCCTTCCTGAACAGTTAGGCCGAGCTGCGTCAGAAAATTCTCTACATCCTCACTGATAAGATTGCTGTTGACGCTGAGCGGCTTATCCACCGTAAATTCAATCGCTACGCACAACCCTATCAAAAGCACAAACCAAATCCATTTGCGGACGAAATGGCGGTCATTCCCGCGCTTTTTGATAGTTGCCATGAACAGTAGCACAGCCAGCACAATCACGCTGAAAAGCTGCGAAATACGCACAAAGCGCCATTTCACCACGATGTCACGACGCAGGGTTTCAAACAGCACCTGTGCGGCGCAGTAAAGCACCAAACCCAGCAGCGCCTTTTGCCCGTCTGCGCGTTTCCTTTTTCCGAATTGGAGATACAAAAAAGCCGCAAGCGCGTACAGCCCCTCATAAAAGAAGATGGCGTAATACCATTCGTCATAATCCGCGTAAGGCTTGAAGGCGAGCGGGAAGAAGCTCTCCCCCTCCTCAATCAGCATCCCCCAGCCCTGCCCATCCAGCGGCTCTAAAAAACGACACAGGGCGATGACCAACATCATCGCCGGAGCAACGGCATCCAAGAGGGCAGATGCTTTCGTCTTTCCAAATTTGGAGACAATCAACGCAGCAAGCGTTATGCCGATGAAAACGCCGAAATACAGGAAGCCGCCTGCTGCGGGATTCAGCAGAAACAAGAAATCGTAATCATAAATTTGCGTGAGACCATACAGAAAATGCCCGGAAAAAATGCCGAGTGTCAGGCAGAGAACAGCAAACCATTCGCTTGCTCTTTGCGGTATATCCAGATGATTTGCATTGATGAAAAGAAAAATAACGCCAATCACCGCCGCACCAAACGCGCACACCGCATACGGCATGACGGGCAGACCCAATATCGTCGTGAGTTCTTCCACTTACGGTGCGCTCCCTTCACTCCTCAACATAGGCGCTGGCAAAATAGATGATATCTGCCAGCGGACGGCGCTTGGGATTGTTCGGAGAGTTGATTTTCTGATTGTTGAATACCATCGTGCTGGACGAGCCACCATCTAGATTATAAGCATTTTGCACATTGCCGAAAGAATAAATCAGCTCGGCCAACTGCGGAATGGTCAGCCCGACAGAGCCTTGATCTTCCGGTCCTTCGGAAGCTAAACAGATGTATTCCAGCTCGCCCACCTGCGCGATGCACATTCTTTGCGCCTGTTTGAAAGCGGCAATGCCGGCGCTGGTCGTCTTTTCGTCATATTCCGTCACCAGCTCGCCGTTGATGACAAGGCCGGGGCCGAAGGCGTAAGTATTAACAATCGTTCCTTCAAACGTCTCAAAGTCCTTTTCCGTGGCGGCGGGAATAATAGTCAGATTACCCTTGTCATCAATAATCAGCGCATCCATGCTACCCTTGGCGTTGTGCTTTTTCAGCACACCCTGCCGCACGATGTGCTTGCCAACAGAGGTCTTGTTGCTGGAAAAAAAGTCTCCATTGATGGCAAAGACGGCGTTGACGCGCTTTGCCAAGGAAGCGCCGACAATGGAGCTTTTGCCGTTTGCTGAAACCAGCGCCGAGCGAATCTGAGACGGATCGGCAATCTTTATCCGCGCCACGAGATAATTCGTTTCGTGAATGCGACCTTTTTCAATGGTGATATGCAGGGACTCGTCCTGATATTCCATATCGGACAGATAAAATGCCTGATTTACCTCGGCCATTTTGTCCTGATCCACTGGAATCGGCTCGACCGCTGCCAAGGAATAGGAGGACGGCACAAGCACCAGAATGGACAGAAGCAGAATCCCGATGAGGGCAAGACGCACATAGCGCATATATTTTTTCTCCTTTTACTCTTCTATGATTTCGCCATCGGCGTTCAGGCGGACAATGCCCGTCTTTGCGAACGACTCCGGCAGATTGACCAGTTTATTCACTGTTTTCTTAGAAATCAGCTTGCGGAAGCACTTTTCCTTTTCGTCCTCATCCGTCAACACACGGGGACGATAATCGCCGCCGCGGGTTGTTTCGCAGGGAATCACCCGCATGGTATCCAAAGTGCATTGCCCGTCCTCCAGCGAATATTCAAGCTGGAAAATGCCGGTGGAGGGGTCTACCTCGCTCATCGTGCCGAAAATGAAATTGCCGGTGCTGAAAAAAATCGGCTTACCCTTATAGAACATAATCGGCTGAACGACATGGGGGTGATGCCCCCAAATCACATCCGCACCGTAATCAATCACCTTTTTCGCGTAGGCATACTGCCAACTATCGGAGGTCATGTGCGTTTCCCTGCCCCAATGCAGGCTAACGACCACAAGCTGACAGCCTTCTTCCTTGAGCTGAGTAATACGCGTTTCGATGCGCTTGAGGTCAGCATCCTGCGGGTAGGTAAACCCCAGCATACCGATTTTGACGCCCTTTACGGTCGCATAGCCTAAAATATCCGAGCCGTTTTCCCGACCGGGTGACACCGTACCAAAGTGGTTGATGCCAGCCGAATCTAAGGCGTTCAAAGTGTCCTGATAGCCCTCATAGCCAAAATCCATGCAGTGGTTATTGACCGTGTTGACCGCATCCACGCCGCCCTCAATCAAAATCTGCGTATGCTCCGGCGGGGCAATCATGTTATATTTCTTGGAGGATTTCAAATTGTCCTTTGTGGTGAGGCAGACTTCCAAATTTGCGAAGGTATAGTCATCATTTTTCAGATAATCGCTGACCGTGGAAAACGGCCATGCATAACCATTTTTCGCTACCGTTTTGGTCAGGCTTGTTTCGACCTCACGGGACTGCGAGGCATCCCCGATGCTGCAATCACCGATGAAGGAAAGAAGCAAACGACTTTCAACGCTATCCTTCTGCACGGCGGATGCATCGGCTTTCTCTGCATCATCATCAACTTGCTCTGCTGTTACCTTTTCCGCTGAATTTTCTTCTGTCTGTTCCTCAGCAGTTTTGATCAATTCCTCTTCATTTTGCGTTTCGTCGATTGGCAGATTTTCTTCTTGCGTTTCTTCAGTTTCTACTTGCGATTCATCTGCAACAACCGCAAATGGCAAGGCTGCGCCAAGTGTTGTCACTGTTTCCGACTCTATCGCAGTTTCTTCGTTGATTGCCAATATAAAAGGATCTATTTCCGTTCCGCTGCCACTTTCGATATGGCATTTAGATAAATCAATCGTCATCGCGGCGCGAATGCCGACATTGCTTCTACTGTATGCGCCATAGCTCAAATGCCCGTTATAACCTACTAATTGGAGCTTATACTGCGAAGCCGCCTTGACAGCCGCAACCCAGTAGGGCGATTTGCCTTCAGGCGATACATACAGCCCGCGTTTCTTGGCATAAGGTGTGCCGACTGCCTGCCGCTTCTTATTTTCACCCCAGCGGGAGGCTGTAAAGCCGTAATCGACGGTCAAATACTGCCCGTCCGTCAGAATATAGAGCTTGCCGAATTCTGTTTCAACAAGGGCAGAGCATATAGAATCATCACCGAGCAGGGTGTCCAGCATGGTCTCGTTCATCCATGTGCACAGGTCGCTCTCCGCATAGCTTTCAATCCGGCGATAATTATAATTTTTAATGTCTTTTTCATTATCAACAAAGATAACCTGCTGCACCTCAATAATATATTTAGTGTGCAACAATGCTTGGCCGTCTTTGACCTCAAGCACCTGCCACAAAACGGGGGCTTCTGCTCCGTCCTTTTCATACGGGTACTCGCCCAAGGAAATATACTGATAGCCGCCGCCTTTCTGATAGCCACGCAGTGTTTCCTCTGCGCAAGCCATTCCGACTGTCAGTAGCAGTATGCAGACCAGCACGGCAAGCCTCCGGCATTGCTTCATCATCCCTTGCCTCCCAAGAAAAACTCATCTTATTGTATATGATAATTTCTCTTTCGTCAATCTCATGCGCCGCTTTTTAACAACTGCATGAGCATTTCGGGCATCGGCGAGGTGCATTCAATCAGCTTGCCGCTGACCGGCTGGAAAAGCCGCAGATAAGTGCTATGCAAAGCAAAGCGATTAGGCAGTTCTTTAAGCGGTGTGCCGTAAAGGTAATCGCCCGTCACGGGCGTTCCGAGCGCCGCCATATGGACACGAATCTGGTGCGTTCGGCCGGTTGATAAATAAAGCCGCATGAGTGACCGCCCATTCCCCCGCCTCAGCACCTCATAATCCGTTCGGCAGGGCTTCCCGTCCGACCTTACGGCTCGTTTGACAGAATCCTCGGAAATTTTCCCGATGGGCAGCTCAACGCTCCCGCTTTCCTGCTCAGGCTCTCCTTCCACTATGGCCAAATAGACCCGAACAAAATCGGCAGAATGTAGCTTTCCCTGCAAAACGCTCTGCGCATAGGCGTTTTTGGCAATGACCATCAGTCCGCTTGTTCCCTTGTCCAAGCGATTGACAGGGCGAAAGGCGGGCAGATAGCGCAGCACCATTTTCTCTAAAGAGCCGCTCTCCTGATACGGCGAACGCATGGTGGACAGCGGCGCGGGCTTATCAATAACAAGCAAGTCATCATCCTCATAGACGATGGGCAAATCGCCCTTTTCACCCTGACTGTTTTCCTCCGGCAGCAATATAGAAAGCGTTTGCCCTGTGCGGACGCGCTGATTCGCATGGGCGGGTACGCCGTCCAGCAGAACGCCCTCATAAGTCTTTATTTTCGCATACTGTCCGGCGGACACATGGCAAAGCGACTTGACCAGTTTCCCGACAAGCCGCCCGTTCTCCTGCTCCGTCAAGGCAAAATTCACTTTCCGCACATCCCGTCCTCCTTTGCTCGTTTCCTTATTACTATAGCACAAAACCGACAAATTGTGAACAATTTGTAATAAATGGTTTTACATATTGACATTGTATAAAATGGGATGTATAATACAGCCTGTTCAATGAAATTGGAGGGAAGAAAGATGACAGAATCCTTACTCTTTACGCTGACTGACAACACCGACGAAAACCCTGCACTTTTAGTGGAGGCCACTCATACCCCTGACGCACTGGCAAGTGCCAGCGGCGTGTACATCTCCGCGTCCGGCTCTGCGATGCTGCAAAGCGGCTCGCACCCCATCAATTCTTTTGACCAGTGGCTTTGGCTGGCCTCTGAATCCGGCGCGATTCGCTTAGAGAACGCGACCGTTTCCATTCAGATGCGCGGCGGTGACTGCTGTATGCTCCCGCCCGGCTCGATGGGTGTTGTACTTGAATTGGAACAAGAAGCGCGTGTTCTTTGGATGACCATCGGCGGCACATTAAGCGGCTCCTTCATGCAGCGCATGGGCGCGCTGCCGCACAGAATTATGAAGCAGGGCGCTCTGCCGTCCCAGCTTAACTTGGCTCGCCATATCGTGCAGGCGACTGTTCGTGTCTCTGCCGCGCAGGATGCCTCCTCTGCCCAGCTTCAGCAGCTTCTGTGGGCGATGCTCGCCTCTCACAGTGGCCAGCCCGTAGCCATGGATGCCGTTCTGTCGCATGAAATCGCCAAGGTGGTCGATGCCATGCGCAAGAATCAGTACAAGGACAGCTTCTCCCTGGCGGACATGGCAGCGCTCAGCCGTATGCCGGTGGAAACCTTCCGCAAGCGCTTCGTGTCCGAAGTTGGTATGCCGCCGCAGAGCTATCAGCTTTTCTGCAAGATGGAACGCGCTAAGACCCTGCTCAAAGAGGGCAGCACCGTCCGTCAGGCCGGTATTGAAGTTGGCATGAGCGACCCGTATCATTTCTCCAAAACATTTAAGAACATTGTGGGCATGAGCCCTTCCGCCTACAGTAAGACAGCGCTCAAATGAGCGCTCTGCTTCCGTCACCTCTTTACCCGCGGGAGCGTGCAAAAATGCTCAATCCCCTTGAAATGGCGTATATCGGCGACACGGTGTTTGACCTTTATATTAGAACGCAGCTCGTTCAGGACGGCGGTCGTATAAAGGATTTGCATCGCGCCGCCGTTGCGCATGTCAACGCCTGTGCGCAGGCCAAGGCGCTTTTCAAAGTGCTTCCTTTGCTGAACGAAGAGGAGCTTTCCGTTATACGGCGCGGGCGAAATGCGCATCCGCACCACCATGCGCCCAAAGCCGCTTCCACCGAAGATTACGCTGGCGCGACCGGTTTAGAGGCGCTCATTGGCTATCTCTACCTTATCGGGGATTTTGACAGGCTCAACAACCTGTTTACATATATTTTGGAGGGCTGACCATGCCGCAAGCCAAGCTGAAGGTTTCCCTTTTGACCTGTACGCCAGAGCCGGAAAAGACCTGTGCGCTCGCCGCCAAAATGTGCTATGCGCACATCGGCGTGGATGATTTAATCACGCGGATTGAAGAAAAGGATCAGGGGAAATTCCTTCGCAGCATCGTTTCGATGGGGCATCTGTCCGTGTTGGAACACGCCTCCTTCACCTTCGTCATTGAGGGTGTCAGCCGTGCCTTGCTTGCGCAAATTACGCGGCATCGCATTGCCTCCTTCAGTGTTCAGAGCCAGCGATATGTTTCCTTGGCTGAGGGCTTTCAATACATCATTCCCCCGCGCATTCAGGCGCTCGGCGCGGAGGCCGTTCAGGAATATGAACGCGAAATGGCGCTGATGCATCTTTGGTATGCAAAATGGCAGGAACAGCTTGGAGAAAACAGCAATGAGGATGCCCGCTTCGTCCTGCCCAACGCCTGCGAAACGCGCATGACACTGACAATGAACGCCCGCGAACTTTTGCATTTCTTCTCCCTGCGCTGCTGCGAACGGGCGCAGTGGGAAATTCGTGCGCTGGCCATTGAAATGCTCAAGCTGTGCAAAGAAAAAGCGCCCGTCATTTTTGAAAACGCAGGGCCCGCCTGTGTGCGTGGCGCTTGCTCCGAGGGCGGAAAGTCCTGCGGTCAGGCTGTACAGAAAAGGGCGTACTTTCAATCTCTATAAACTCGATTATCCGATTCGGAGGGAAAATATATGGCTTTCTATCAGGATGTCAAACCACACAAAATGTCCAAGCAGGAGCATTTGAGAAAGGACTGGAACGAGGGCGAGGAAGGCTCTCGCTATCGCGGCAACAGCAGCCGCCCGACCGGCGATATTCGCCGCAATGATAACCGCAGCGGCTATCAGAGCAAGAGCAACTCTTTTGAAAAAGGCAGCTACCAAGGTCGCAGCGGTTCCTATGAAAGAAACGGACAGAACAGAGGCAATTCGTTTGACAGAAACGGCAGCCAAGGCAGAGGAAACTCTTTTGATAAGGGTGGCTATCAGGGAAAGGGCAATTCCTTTAATCAGCCTTCTTATCAGAGCAAAGGCGCTCCCCATGGCAAGAACACGGGCTATCAGTCCCGCAGCGGCGCTCCGATGAACGGCAGCCACCGTCCTGACGAGCATCACACGGTGAATCATGCCCCCGCCACGGGCAATTCCTTTGCTAAGCAGCCTGTCAAGCCGTCTGTCCGTCCTGCGCAGCCTAAGCCCGCGCTCCGTGCCGAGGTGCGTCCTGCGCCCGTTCAGCCGCAGTTTGATACGCCCTACACCAAGGAGCCTGAAAACCTTCTCTCCGGACGTAACCCCATCCGTGAGGCGATTAAGGCCGGTCACGATATTGAAAAGCTGCTTGTCGCCAAGGGGGATTTATCCGGCTCAGCCCGTGAAATCGTTGCGATGGCGCGGGAACGCCGCATCCCCGTTCAGGTGGTGGAACGCGCCCGCTTAGACGAAATCACGCGCAACCATCAGGGCTTGCTTGCCTTCGCCTCCGCCTATCATTATTCCGATGTCGAATCCATTCTGACCGAAGCGCATCGCCGCAATGAGCCGCCGTTCATCATCATCTTGGACGGCGTGACCGACCCGCATAATTTAGGCGCTGTCATTCGGACGGCTGCCTGTGTCGGCGCACATGGTGTCATCGTGCCGGAACGCCGCGCTGTCGGGCTGACCCCTGCTGCGGTCAAGGCTTCTGCCGGTGCGGTGGAAACCATCAAGGTTGCGCGTGTCGGCAATCTGGTGCGCACGATTGATATGCTCAAAAAGGAAGGGTTATGGATTTACGCAGCTGATATGATTGGCGAGGACTACCGCACACTCAAGATGGAAGCGCCGATGGCGCTGATCATCGGCTCGGAGGGCGACGGCATCTCCCGTCTGGTCTTAGAAAAGGCCGATTACAGGGTCAAACTCCCGATGTACGGCGGAGTGGAGTCGCTGAACGCATCAGTGGCTGCCGGCATTCTGATGTATGCCGTTGTTCACGGACGCGAATAACTTCAAAGGGCTGTTGCTGAAATGACTGACGATTATTCCGGCTTGACCGAGCAAGAGGAAATGGAGCATTTCTCTTCCATGACGGATGAGGAAGTAGTTTCTCTTGCCCAGCAGGGCGATGGACAGGCACTGGCTTATCTGCTCAACAAATACAAGAACTTTGTTCGCTCCAAGGCACGTAGCTATTTTCTGATTGGGGCTGACCATGAGGACATCGTTCAGGAGGGCATGATTGGCCTGTACAAAGCGATTCGGGACTTTAAGCCGGATCGCCTGTCCTCCTTCCGCGCCTTTGCAGAGCTGTGCGTCAAGCGCCAAATCATCACTGCTATCAAGACGGCCACGCGCCAAAAGCACTTCCCCTTGAACAGCTATGTATCCCTCAACAAGCCGCTGTATGATGAGGAATCCGACAGAACGCTGCTGGATGTCATCGAAGGTCGTGTCACCAATCCGGAGGAGCTGTTCATCAGCCGCGAGGACTTGGAAGGCATTCAGGGGCAGATTGATGAGCTTCTGTCAGATTTAGAACAGCAAGTGCTGAACGCCTTCTTGGATGGCAAGAGCTATCAGGAAATCGCCGAGCTGCTGGGTCGCCATGTCAAGTCCATCGACAACGCGCTGCAGCGTGTCAAGCGGAAGCTGTATAAATTTTTAGAGGATAACGCGAGGGACGATTAAGAAGCCCCTCGCTTATTTTTTCTAAGGCATCACCGCACAATTCGGCGACTCGCAAAAATGTGCCTTTTGCGCCAT
>CAVJHY010000021.1:0-17094 GCA_963649405.1 bacterium | reverse complement strand
AGGAAATCTCCTGCATCAGCACATCCTTGTCGATTGCCGAACCACCTCGCCGTTCTCATCAATCGTTTCCGTCACGGCGTTTGGAAACATTGCCGCCAGTTTCATGAAGTTTTCATCAGCCTTGTTTGCTGTTCGCATTCTCAGTTTATCCATGATAAATTTCCTCCGCTTTTTATTATTCAGTCACTTGTTAATAGATAGAGAAACAAGTTGCAGCAATAGACAATTTGCTGCTTTGTTTTATCTCTACGGAAATTGGTTTCATGTTTCTGCACCTATCCTAATTATATCCAATGAAATGGATTTCACTCGTCATAAAACTCCATAATATCATCAGGAGTGCAATGAAGCGCTTTACAGATATTTCCGATAACCTCAGTGGTGATATTTTCGTCTCTCGCCAATTTTAGCATCTGATAACGATTCAGAGCGGCTGACTCTTGCAAGTCTTTCTTTTTCATCTTCCTGTCAATTAAGATTTTCCAAAGATTATTGTATCTAACAGCCATTTTACATTCTCCCTTGGCATGTGATTAACCGGTAAACCGTATAATACGACCAGCTTCCAGTTGAGATAATTATAGCATATAATTTTAGATATATCAATCCAATGTGTTGAAAATCGAACAATTGAGTAGTCAATATCTCTTTATTTTGAGATGCACTCTTGCTGCTCACTGATGTTTTTAGAGTGTCCATTTCTTATATAAGTCCAGTTTCGCAAGAATTATATATAAAAGGCACTGTCGGATTTTTCGGCAGTGCCTTTTCATATACAGATTAGCGTTTTGGTCTTACACCTTATTCATCAAATCCCCGTAAGTCGGGACGGGCCAAGTGGCTTCGTCGGTCTTTTCCTCGGCGGAGTCAACGGCGGTACGCAGGGCGGTCATGGCGGCGAGGACGACATCGTGGAAGGCGCGGGCTTTTATCAGCTCGTCCTCTTCCTTTTCGGCCAGCGACAGGGCGGTCTTGAGTTTTTCCTGCTTGTCCAAGATGGTCTGCAATGTCTGCGCCAAGTCCTTGAGAAGCCCTTCCTCAGCCACTGGCGCTTCATCAAGCAGGACGATTTTCTGCATACTGGCGGCCTGTGCCAAGTCTTTCTTATAGCGTATGATGGCGGGGACGAACAGGCGGCTGGTCATATCCAGCATGGTGTGCGCCTCGATGGAGACCACCTTGCAGTAGTTCTCCAGCATGATTTCGTACCGGCTCTCGATTTCCTGCCGCGTGAAAATATTCAGGCTCTCAAAGAGCTGAATGTTTTCCTCACGCAGCAGATAGGGGACGGCATCCGGTACGCAAGCCAAATTGGGCAGCCCGCGCTTCTCCGCTTCCTGCTTCCATTCGTCGGAATAATTGTTGCCGTCAAAGAGAATGCGCTTATGCTCGGTGATGTTGTCAATGATGAGCTGCTCCACGGCGGCGCGCAGGTCATCGGCTTTTTCAAGCTGGTCGGCGAAGGTGCGCAGGGAATCCGCTACGATGGTGTTTAGCATAACATTCGCATCGCTGACCGACATGGACGAGCCGGGCATACGGAATTCAAACTTGTTGCCCGTGAACGCCAGCGGCGAAGTGCGGTTTCTGTCGGTCGTATCCTTGGGAATGGGCGGTAAGGTCTTGACCCCGACATTCATTTCCACCTTGCCGGTCGCGGTATAGGCGCGGTGGTTTTCCAAAGCATCCAGCACGGCGGACAGCTCCGAGCCAAGGTAAATGGAGATGATGGCGGGCGGTGCTTCGCTCCCGCCCAAACGACAATCGTTGGAGGCGGTGGCAGTGGAGATGCGGAGTAAATCGGAGTGCAAATCAACGGCACGGACGATGGCCATCAGGAACAGCAGAAACTGCGCATTCTCTGCCGGTGTTTCACCCGGCTCTAAGAGGTTAAAGCCAAGGTCGGTCGCCAAGGACCAGTTGTTGTGCTTGCCGGAGCCGTTGACCCCCGCAAAAGGCTTTTCGTGCAACAGGCAGGCAAGACCGTGCTTGGCAGCCACGCGGCGCATGACATCCATCGTGAGCTGATTATGGTCACAGGCGATATTGGCGGTCGTGTAAATGGAGGCCATTTCGTGCTGACAGGGCGCAACCTCGTTATGCTCGGTCTTGCACAGGACACCTAACTTCCAAAGTTCCTCATCCACATCGCGCATGAACGCCTTCACACGGGGCTTAATCGAGCCGAAGAAGTGGTCGTCCAGCTCCTGTCCCTTGGGGGGACGAGCGCCGAACAAAGTCCTGCCGCAGTACATGAGGTCGCGGCGCTTTTCGTAAAGAGAGCGGTCAATCAGAAAATATTCCTGTTCTGCACCGACAGTGCTGAACACGCGGTGGTCAGGACGGCCAAAGAGCTTCAAAATGCGCAGCGCCTGACGGTTGAGCGCTTCCATTGACCGAAGAAGCGGGGTCTTCTGGTCGAGCGCCTGCCCGCCGTAGCTGCAATACGCAGTCGGGATATAGAGCGTGTTGTCCTTCACAAAGGCGAAGCTTGTCGGATCCCATGTGGTATAGCCGCGGGCTTCAAAGGTGGCGCGGAGACCGCCGGAGGGAAAAGAGGAGGCATCCGGCTCACCGCGGACAAGCTCCTTGCCGGAAAATTCCATGATGACACCGCCGCCCGAAACGGGGGTGATGAAGCTGTCATGCTTTTCGGCAGTCACGCCAGTCATCGGCTGAAACCAATGCGTGAAGTGAGTCGCACCCTTTTCAATCGCCCAGTCCTTCATCGCGTTGGCGACGACACCGGCGACATCGGGGTCAAGGCTGCGCCCTTCGCTGCATGTTCTGTGCAGGGCGCGGTAGGTATCGTGCGGCAGCCGCTGGCGCATGACTGCATCATTAAACACCCTCGACCCGAAAATTTCCTGTATTCCAGACATCGTTAAGTCAGCCCCTTCTTTTTGTTATAGCAGCGTAATGCCGTTCTTTTCGCAGTTCATGCGCGTGGCGGGATCCCAATAGGACGACTGTACCTCGCCGATGTGCGCTTTGTTGAGCAGCAGCATACACATACGGCTCTGACCGATGCCTCCGCCCATTGTGGCGGGCAGCTCGCCGGCTAAAAGCGCCTTGTGGAACGGCAAAGAACGCCGGTCATCACAGCCAGCCAAGGTAAGCTGCCTGTCCAATGATTCGGGCGATACGCGCACGCCCATCGAGGAAATTTCAAAGGCGCAGTCAAGCAGCTCATTATAGAACATGATGTCGCCGTTCAGCTCCCAATCATCATAGTCGGGGGCGCGGCCGTCGTGCCGGATGCCGCTCTTCAGCATCTTGCCGATTTGCAGGATGCCCGCCGTGCGGTGGTCACGAAGGTACTTGTTTTCGCGTTCCTTGGGGGTGAGGTTAGGATACATATCCTCCAATTCCTGCGTGGTGACGAAGGAAATATCGCGCTCCAAGGTCACGGGAATCTGCGGATATGTCCATTTTATCATGTCCAGCGTTACGCAGATGGCGGTCACGATGCGGCGCATGGCATCCTTCAGGGTATCCAAATTGCGGTCTTCATCGCGGATAATCTTTTCCCAGTCCCATTGGTCAACATAAATGGAATGGAGATTGTCCAATTCCTCATCGCGGCGGATGGCGTTCATATCGGTATACAGCCCTTCGCCCACGGGAAAGCCGTAGCGCTTGAGCGCCAGACGCTTCCATTTCGCCAAGGAATGTACAACCTCGGCTTCCGCGCCTGTTTCCAGAATATCAAAGGAAACGGGGCGCTCCACGCCGTTCAGGTTATCATTCAAGCCTGATGCGCCATCCACAAACAAAGGTGCGGACACGCGCTTGAGATTCAGCGCACGCTTCAAATTGCTTTGGAAGGTTTTCTTAATCAGCTCGATGGCTTCCTGTGTGTCATACAGATTCAGATTGGAATGATACCCCTGTGGCAGCTTGGTATGACTCATGCACTTCACCTCAATTCAGAATAGAAAAATCAGCGTCGCTGACATTGCAACGCCTTGTCTATCATACAAAAAACATTGATTTTGTCAAGGGTGTGCGGGCAAAACACAGCAAAAAAACAGCCCGAAAAGGCGCTGAAATTTTGCTTTTGTCCATATCGGACAGAGAATTGCCAAATGTGTTTTCTGGGAATGCATATATACCAGAAAGGGAATCTATTATATGACAGATTCTCATGCACTATAAGAAAATCCTTGGGGTGTATGAAGCGCTTTACGCTTTAGGCGTTTCCAGATGGAATAAAGCCCTGAAGCGCCGCAGCAAGGCCGCTGAGGGGCATCGTCTGCAGCCAGACCTTGCCGGGACCGGTCAGCAGGGTGTTGAACAGCCCCTCGCCGCCGAAGAATTTGTTTTTAAGACCGGGCACGGACTGAATTTCCATTTTGACATCGGCGGTAAAGCCCGCGATGTTGCCTGTATCCACCACGAGCTGTTCGCCATCCTTCAAATCATATTCGACCAGCTCGCCGTCAATCTCGGCAAAGGCGATGCCGTTGCCGCTCAGCCGCTGCATGATGAAGCCTTCGCCGCCGAAGAAGCCCGCGCCCAGCTTTTTATTGAAATGAATGGACAGCTCAATGCCGGTTTCGGATGCAAGAAACGACCGTTTTTGCAGAATCATGTCATGGCCGGGACAAATTTCAATCGGGAGAATTTTGCCGGGAAAGCTCGCGCCGAAGGTAATCATGCCCGCACCCTTTGCCGTGTAGATGTTCTGGAACATACTCTCGCCTGAAAACGCCTTGGAGAACATTTTGCCAAACCCGCCACCCGTTGTTTCCATCTTCATGTTCGGGGACATCCAGACCATCGAGCCGCGCTCCGTAATCATTTTTTCGCCGTCCTGCAAGTTGCAGACCACAACGGGAAACGCCCCGCCCTTGATTTCATATTGCATCGTTCTTCCTCCGTTTTTCCTGCTGTGTGCAGGAGTCATCGCTCCGGCCTCAGCCGTCACTTCGGCATTATACATCGGTTTTCTTGGAATAACAAGGCTTAACAAGAAAGCGTCGGCAGAAAGGCTCTGCCAACGCTTGATATTTGTTGAGATCGTTTATTTAGGGGATATAGTAGAAGTTGTCGTCCGGCACGATGCCGCCGACGGAGGCGGGTTTTGCGGCGTAGAGGATGTCAAACAGCGGGGCGATCTGCGTCTTCATGTCCTCGCCCGAAATGAACACCATGTGGCATTTGGGGATAGCGCTTTCGGCGACTGTGGCACTTGCCAAGATACCCGCATCGGTGATTTCCTGCGCGGCGGCGGTGATGTTTTCATTGGCGTAGGCGATGGACGCGGCGCACTCCTCCATGAAGCGAGCCACGGCATCGGGATTGTTTTCCAAATATTCCGTGCGGACGATGAAGCAGCCCATCGACAGCACCGTGCCCTCCTTGCCGTCCACAGCGGCGGCAGCGGCAAATTCCTCAGTAATGTCCAGCGCAATGCGGAAGGACGGATCCTTGGTCATGAGCGCGGTGACATGCGGTTCCGGCACGAGCACGATGTCCGCCATGCCGCTGGCCGCCAGCGTTGTGACCTCGCTGTGTTCGCTGCGCCAATCGAGCGTCACATCCAGCACGCCCTGCTTTTCAAGGATATAGTTCATCACATATTCCGGCGTAGAGCCTTGACCGGAGGCGACGACGGTCTTGCCCGCCAAATCAGCCACGGAATGCACCGTATCGCCTTTTTCCAAGACATAGAGAACGCCCAAGGTGTTGAGCGCCAGCAGCTTCACACCGCCCTGCGTCTTATTGTAAAGGACGGCGGCCAAATTGGTCGGCACGGCGGCGATGTCCACAGAGCCGTTGATGGCTGCGCCCGTCAGCTCGTCCGGCGCACCGGCCAACTGAAATTCGTATGTGCCGTCATTGGTGGCGATCATGTGGGCAACGCCCATGCCGGTCGGCCCTTTCAAGGCCGCCACGCGCACGGTGTCTGCCAGAGCGGGGACGGACAGGGAAAGGACGAGTATCAAAGCTAAGATCAAACGAAAAGATTTTCTCATTTTATTTCTCCTTCATTCTTTTTTCATTCTTCTTTTCTGCGGTCATGGCGCTTTTGACCTGCACGCCGGGGATGTTGCCCAGCTTGGCGGTGAGCTGCGACACGCGCACATCATCGCCGCGCACAATCAGCCCAACCACGCCCATGCCGTTTTCATGGTCTGGGATGCCGATGCGTCCCGCCACAGCGTCTTGATATTGCGCAATCACTTGATTGGCGCGTGAGGCATAGGCGAGGTCACTCAGCACCAGCCCGACAAAACCGATTCTTTCTGCCATAGCAAATCTCCAAAAAACAAAAATAGAGCCGTGCAGAAAATTTCTACCCATGCTCAAAATGATTGCCCATATGTGCCTCCTTTCACTCTTGAGCCAAGTGAGGACATTTGCCTCAAACACCTTGCCCGCAAGGGATGCTGATGTGACGGCAAATATCCTTCTCAACCCCGCATGACGCGCACTTGGGGCAAAGACGGCGAAAAATGCAATCGGCTTGCCGCCTGCCGATGGTGAACAGATTATACCACAGAATCGAAAATTTGAAAACAAAAAAACGCTCAATCCGTCCGAAGAACAGATTGAGCGTTGCAATGGCAGGGCTTTTAGCCGTTCTTTTTACTCGTGACCTTGTTCAGCACGACCGTCGCCAGAATGATGATGCCGATGACGATGAAGATGCCGAGCATCCCCAGCCCCATGTATTTCAAATTATCAATGAATTTCATTGGATTAAATTCCATAGTGCTATCCCTTTCTCTGTCTCAATTACGGGAAGAAGTTCAGAATCAGGCCGCCGGCGATAACGGAGGCAATCTGACCGGAAACATTGACACCGATGGCCTGCATGAGCAGGAAATTCTGCGGGTCTTCCTTGAGACCCATCTTATGCACAATGCGGCCGGACATGGGGAAGGCAGAGATACCGGCAGCGCCGATCATGGGATTAATCTTCTTCTTGAGGAAGAGGTTGAGCAGCTTGGCAAAGAGCACGCCGCCGGCAGTGTCAAAGATGAACGCTACAAGACCAAGCCCTAAGATGAGCAGAGTCTGAGGCTGGAGGAACTTGTCCGCCTGCATCTGGGTCGCAATGGTCAGACCAAGGAAGATGGTAATCAGGTTAGCCAGCACCTTCTGCGCCGTTTCGGACAGAGAATTAAGAACACCGCACTCACGAATCAGGTTGCCGAACATCAGGAAACCAATCAGAGATACGGACGCGGGCGCAACCAGACCGGCCACCAAAGTGATGATGATGGGGAAGAGGATGCGAGTGGTCTGGGAGACTTCGTGCTGCTCGTAGGGCATTCTGATGAGGCGCTCCTTGCGGGAGGTGAGCAGCTTAATGACAGGCGGCTGGATGATGGGCACCAGTGCCATATACGAATACGCGGCGACCATGATGGCACCGACATACTGAGAGCCTAACTTCTGCGCCACGACGATGGAAGTAGGACCATCCGCTGCGCCGATGATGGCGATGGAAGCCGCGTCCTTCGTGTGCGGGAAGAACATGGATGCAAGGCACAGGGTAAAGAAGATACCGAACTGCGCCGCCGCGCCGAAAATCATGAGCTTCGGGTTAGTGAGCAGAGGACCAAAGTCAATCATCGCGCCGATACCGATGAACAGAATCAGCGGAAACAGCTCGTTGCTGATGCCGGCATCATACAGGACGCTCAGCGCACCGGCTTCCGTGCCTTGGGTAATCGCGCCAGAGAGGGGGAGGTTGACGAGAATGGTGCCAAAGCCCATCGGCAGAAGCAGCGTGGGCTCCATGTCCTTTTTGATGGCGAGATAAATCAGCACCCCGCCGATGATCCACATGACCACATGCTGCCACTGAAGATACGACACATACTTAAAGAGAATGTCCAAGGTAAATGTCCCTTCCTTTCTGCTGAATGCATGAAAAAGCATTTTGATTATACCGCAATTATGCTATAAAGTACAGAGGGCGAACAGGCAATAAAGGCGGATTTTGAAAATATTTTTGCTAAGAATGCGCTAAATTCGTCCTTTGGACGGAAAAATCAATTCTCAAGCCATGATTTTTCTGCTATAATACATATGATAATTCAAAGATACGCGCTGTTGATATTTGTATGGAGCGCAGAAGAGAATGGGGGTGAGAAAGCCAAAATGAACAGAAAGAACATCCTGAAAAATTGTCTTTTGACAGTGGGCATTTTAGCGGCGGCGGCGCTTCTTTCCCTGATGCTGCAGCCCGTTGACAGTGCGGCCAATGCCGCCTCGCCGAACGGCAACATGAGCGGCGCACCGCTGGTTTTCGTGCTGGCCGTGCTGCTCATTTCTCGCCTGACGGACGGCTATGCCTATGGCGTTTTTGCTGCTGTGTTTTCCGTCTTCGCGGTCAATTATGCGTTCACCTATCCGTTTTTTGCGTTTAATTTTACCCTGTCCGGCTATCTGCTCACTTTCTTAACCATGCTGACCGTGGCGCTGATTGTCAGCGTCCTGACCACGAAAATCAAGCGGCAGGAGCAGGTGCGCTTGGAGGCGGAGAAGGAAAAGCTCCGCGCCAATCTGCTTCGTGCTGTGTCCCATGATTTGCGCACGCCGCTGACTTCCATCATCGGTTCGACCGGCGCGATGATTGATAACGAACTGCCGCGTGAAAAGCAGCTTGAGCTGCTCAAGGACGCACATCAGGATGCTCAATGGCTTTTGCGGATGGTGGAAAATCTGTTGGCCATCACGCGCATCGGCGAAGGCTCGGCGACCTTGGCGCTGGAGGCAGAGGTGGTGGAGGATGTCATTGCCGAGGCCATCACCAAATTTCGCAAGCATTTCCCGAACATCACCGTGCGCAGCATGCTCTGCGATGACATTGTAATGGCGGATATGGATGCCGTGCTGATTGAGCAGGTGCTTCAAAACATCATGGAAAACGCCGTATACCACGGGCGCACGACGACGGAAATTGTTCTTTCCACCGCGCATGACGGCAGCACCGTGGTCATCTCCGTCAAGGACAACGGCTGCGGCATTCGCAAGGATATTCTGCCGCGCATTTTTTCCGGCACGCTCGGCTCTTCCCAGCACGGAACGGATCAAAAGCGCAATATGGGCATTGGTCTGAGCGTGTGTTCCAGCATTATTTCTGCGCACGGCGGCGAGATGACGGCGAAAAACGACCCAGCCGGCGGCGCTGTGTTCACTTTCACTCTGCCTGAAAAGGAGATTCAAGATGGCTCTGAAAGTATTGATTATTGAGGACGATGCCAGCATTCAAAAGCTGCTTTCCACCATTCTGACAGCCAACCAGTATGATGTGCTGGATGCCCGCACGGGCGCACAGGCGCTCTCAATGGCTGCCTCCTATTGCCCCGATATTGTCCTTTTGGATTTGGGGCTTCCTGATATGGACGGAACAGCCGTTTTGAGCGCCATTCGCACATGGTCAACTGCGCCTGTCATCATTCTTTCGGCGCGTACTAACGAGCGAGACAAGGTGGAGGCACTCGACCTCGGTGCGGACGACTACATCACTAAGCCTTTCGGCTCTTCGGAGCTTTTGGCGCGGATTCGCATGGCAATGCGCCACGCGAACGGCAATCCCGCGCAAGATCCGGGCGGAAAATTCGTCTGCGGCGGGCTGGTGGTGGATTACGACAAGTACCGCGTTTATGTGAACGGGCAGGATGCCAAGCTCACGCAGGGGGAATACCGTCTTGTCGCCCTCTTGTCCCGTTACGCCGGGCGCGTGCTGACCTACGATTTCATCATGAAAAATCTCTGGGGACCTTATAAGAAGGACGATAACCGTATTCTGCGCGTCAATATGGCGAACATTCGCCGCAAGATTGAGGCATCTCCGGCCGACCCGCAGTACATTTTTACCGAGGTAGGGGTCGGATATCGCATGGCAGAGCCGGAAGACTGAGCAAACATCCCTCAAAATCGATAACAAAAAACGCTCTCTTTCGTAACAATACGAAGGAGGGCGTTTCATTCATTAAAAATGAATAATTATAAGTTTTTGGCGATTTGGCTCAGCAGCCGACGCAGCTCTTCGATTTCATCTTCCTTCAAGCCTTTGAGCAGGGAGGTGTCCATGTTCTCGCGCTGCTTGGACGCATCGGAAACCAGCGCGTCACCGGCAGGAGTCAGAGTAAGATTCTTAATCCGTCGGTCATTCGTATCCACCGTGCTTTTAATCAGTCCGCGCTCCTCCAACCGATGAATAATGGAAACAACCGTGGGGTGGGACACACCGAAGAAATCCTCAATATCCTTCTGAGCGCGTTTTTCACCCTGATGTTCCTTGAGATAGGAGATCACTCGCATTTGAGAAAAGGTCATGCCTGAATTGTGCATTTGCTCGTGACCGAAGCGGCTCAGCTTGTCATTAATCCGCTTAATCAGGAAGCTGATATCTTGGCTCTGTGTCTGCATAGTCATCCTCCGTCTTGCATAAGTTACTCATGAATATCCGATCCGAATCCCATTTTATCCATCGGAAAATGTTATGTCAATAGGAGAATGCTGTGAAAATGTTAATAAATTGTAACTTTATAATATTTCGTTGAAATGTTATATAAGGCGAAACTCATTCTGTGCATTTTGTCTATGTTTTTTGACAGATATTTCATGCTTTTTCGAGCTTTAGGCTGTCTGCGGCGAGCAAAAGCGCCCCGACAGCGCCGCTGTTGCCGTTTAAGCCAGGCAGGATGATGTATTCATCCAGCCTTTTTTCCAGCATTTCGTGTTGCCAATAGCCGCCCGTAAGCTGTTTCAGCTTCTCCCGCACCAGCTCAATCAGGCCGGACTTTTGCATGACCCCGCCGCCTAAAATGATTTTTTCCGGTGCAAAGACCGCCAGCGCATTCATGCAAAGCTGCGCCAGATAATCTGCCTCAAGCTGCCATGCCGGATGCGTGAGCGGCAGATTTTCCGCTTTCACGCCACAGCGCTTGCCGATGGCCGTGCCGGAAGCCAGTCCCTCCGCGCAAGACACATGAAAGGGGCAAAAGCCCTGCGGCGTTGGGTCGTCCTTGGCGGGAATAAGCAGCATATGGCCAAGCTCAGGGTGAATCAGCCCATGTACAAGCTGACCGTTCACCATGACCCCGCCGCCGATGCCTGTCCCGACCGTCACATACAGGCAGGTGCTGACATCCTGTGCCGCGCCCAGCTGCTGCTCCGCCAGCACAGCCGCGTTGACATCCGTATCGAGCGCGACAGGCACATGGAGCGCATCCTCAAACGCCTTTTTCAAGGGAAAATTCTTCCATTTTTCCTTCGGCGTGGTGGTGATAGAGCCAAAGGTGGGGGAGAGGGGATTCAAATCCAGCGGGCCAAAACTGCCGATGCCGAGTGCCGCAATGCCCTTGCCGGAAAAATACTGAACCAGCTCCGGCATGGTTTCTTCAGGACTCCTCGTGTCAAACCGCGCCCTGTCCAGTAAATGCCCCTGCTCATCGCCCAATGAGCAAATCATCTTCGTCCCGCCGGCTTCTAAAGCGCCTAAAAGCATGAAATCATCCTTTCTGGTTTATTCTGCTTTTTCCACGATGGCGATGCCCGCACTCGCCCCAATTCTGTTCGCCCCCGCTTCAATCAGCGCAATGGCCTCTTTATAGGAATGAATGCCACCCGCCGCCTTGACCTTCATTGTGGACGGAATGGCGGCACGCATCAGCGCGACATCATGCACCGTCGCCCCGCCTGTACCAAAGCCCGTGCTGGTTTTGACGAAATCCGCGCCCGCGTCCGCAGCCGCCTGACAGACCACATTCTTTTCCTCATCCGTCAGATAGCACGCTTCGATAATGACCTTCACCAGCGTCCCGTTGGCGGCTTTGACGACAGCGGCAATGTCATCTCGCACCGCATCAAAATCACCCGCCTTGGCCGCGCCGACATTGATCACCATGTCGATTTCCTGCGCCCCGTTTTGAATGGCATCCTGCGTCTCAAACGCTTTGACCGCGCTCGTGTTCGCGCCGAGTGGGAAGCCGATGACGGTGCAGACCTTGACATCTGTCTCCTTCAGTGCCTTCGCAGCAAGAGAGACATAGCAGGGATTGACGCACACAGAGGCAAAATGATAGGTCTTCGCTTCTGCGCAGAGCTTTTCAATCTGTTCCGCCGTGGCAGGCGCTTTGAGCAGGGTATGGTCAATCATGCCCGCAATTTCGTTCTTCTTCATCTGATAGCTCCTTCTTTCTAAAAAGCCCTTTAGGGGCGGTTAATTACCGCATAAAATTATATCAAATTATGGAGCATTCGTCCATATATCAAAAAAGCCTGTTCTTTTTGTAAAAACTTCGTAATATTTTCTTCTTAAAATCTTGACAAAATCGTCTTTTTAGCATTTAATAGAAGGGATGGGAAACGGCATTTTTTGCGCCCCGTCTAATGTACAAATTTGAGGTGTTCTTTTATGAAGAAGCGTCTTCTTCCGCTTTTGCTGGTGCTGATTTGCCTTTTCTCTCTTCCCGCTTTTGCCGAAGAGGAGGGCGATGATTCGGTCGTCGCGCCGGTGGAATTTTCCCTTTTGAAGCTGGGCGACACATCAGAGGATGTGCGCATTCTTCAAGAGCGCCTTGTGTCCGTCGGCTATCTGACCGAGGCAACGGGGACTTATGACGACAGCACCAAGGAAGCCGTGCTGCGCGTTCAGCAAGCCTATGGTCTTGAGGAAACGGGCGAGGCGGATGATGACACACAGGAGGTCATCTTCGGCGATTGCTATCTGCCGCTCAAATTGGACGATGAGAACGAGCAGGTGCGCACTCTGCAGGAAAAACTGAAGACCATGTCCATCTATTCGGACGAGGCGGACGGCGTATTCGGGCTGACCACCCAGCAAGCCGTGCAGATGTTCCAGAAAATGTATGGGCTTGAGGTGACAGGCGAAGCGGATGCGGACACCTTGGAACTTGTGTATTCCGATTTGTCGGAGGCTGTCCTTTTGCCAACAGCAACCCCTGCGCCCGCGCCCGGCACCATCACGGTGCCTGAGGCGGATGTCGTGCCGTTTACTAAGAAACTGGCCTACGGTTCCAAAGGCGCGAATGTCCAGAAGGTGCAGGAAAAGCTGAAGGAGCTGGGCTTCTTCACTTATAAAAAGACGACCACCGGCTTTTATAAGAACACACAGGCGGCCGTCAAACAGTTTCAGGAATACAACGGGCTGACCGTCACGGGCATTGTGGATGAGGACACTTGGAACGCGCTGTTTAATTCCGTGGAGGTTGTCCCCGCCAGCGCCACGCCGCGCCCCTCGCCCGAACCCACGCCGCAGCCGTATTATGTGGATGTGGATACGAAAAATCAGGTCACAAAAGTCTATACCTACGATGAAAACAAGGAATACACGGTGCTTGTGCAGGTGATGATTTGCTCCACTGGCACGAGCAAATATCCCAGCGATGTCGGCACATGGACACTCTCCGGACGCACGGCGCGTTGGTGTACCTTCCCCAAGTGGGGCGGCGGCACGGCGCAGTATTGGACGAAAATCAACGAGAGCATCGCCTTCCATTCCGTCATGTTCGCCAATTACGATACCAGCAAGCTCAACGAAAAATCGTTTAACAAGCTCGGCAAAAAGGCATCGCACGGCTGCATTCGCCTGACCGTGACGGACGCGAAATGGATTTATGATAACTGCGGCAAGGGCACGCAGGTGTACATCCACAACGACGGCAACACAGATTCGGAGCTTCTGGCCTTCGCCAAGTACCGCAAGACACATACCTCTGTCCAATTGCCGGACACCAGCAGCTATAACATCAACGACCAGCCGCCGGAATACCGCCGATTAAAGAGCGGCTCGCAGGGTGAGGATGTCACTTGGCTGCAAATGACGCTCAAGGAGCTTGGCTATTTTGACAGCACCGTGACCAGCCATTACGGTCCGTTGACCGCCTCCGCCGTCAAGAAATTCCAACGCGCCAACGGCCTCAACGCCGATGGCGTTCTGGGCGAAAAGACTTATAACAAACTCTACGAAAAACAACTCGCCGCAGCAGCCACGGCAACACCGGTGCCAAACGACGCGACATAAGAGAATATAAAACGATAAACCAGCCTCCGAAATCTGAAAGATTGGGCTGGTTTTGTATTATTGATGTACCGCAAAATGGCAAGTCATTATCGAATGAATAAATTGCGCTTTTCGTTTGCAAGTTTAAGCGCTATTTCTTTTATTTTTAAAAACCAAACTGAAAAAGTTGAAATTCTTACCCAAATTAGTTGCTTTTATCATCTTAATGTGGTAAAATTTTATAGTTAAAGCGATGAAGCATAGCTTTATTGTCTTTTTCGGCTTACAATTGCTAACCCTATTCCATTAAGGAGGAATTTTATCAATGGCGAAGAAGTATGTCTACCTCTTCAAAGAAGGCAATGCCGGCATGCGTGAATTGCTCGGCGGCAAGGGCGCGAACTTGGCCGAAATGACCAACATCGGTCTGCCTGTCCCGCAGGGCTTCACCATCACCACCGAAGCCTGCACTCAATACTATGAAGACGGCCGCAAGATCAACGACGAAATCAAGGCCGAAATCATGGAATACATCGGCAAGATGGAAGAAATCACCGGTAAGAAGTTTGGTGATATGGAAAATCCGCTGCTGGTCTCCGTGCGCTCCGGCGCTCGTGCTTCCATGCCCGGCATGATGGACACGATTCTGAACCTTGGTTTGAACGAGCAAGTCGTTCATGTTATCGCTGAAAAGTCCAATAACCCCCGCTGGGCTTGGGACTGCTATCGCCGCTTCATCCAGATGTTCTCTGATGTCGTTATGGAAGTCGGCAAGAAATATTTCGAGAAGCTGATTGACGCGATGAAGGAAAAGAAGGGCGTCACCTATGACACCGAGCTGAGCGCCGATGACCTCCATGAGCTGGCCAACCAGTTCAAGGCTGAATATAAGAAGCAGCTTGGCACCGACTTCCCGGATGACCCGAAGGTTCAGCTTTTCGCCGCCATCGAAGCCGTGTTCCGTTCTTGGGACAACCCACGTGCCAATGTGTACCGTATGGATCATGATATTCCCTATTCTTGGGGCACTGCCGTCAATGTGCAGATGATGGCGTTCGGTAACATGGGCGATGACTGCGGCACGGGCGTTGCGTTCACCCGTTCTCCCGCTACCGGCAGCAAGGGTCTGTTCGGCGAATTCCTGACCAATGCACAGGGCGAAGATGTGGTTGCCGGCGTTCGCACGCCGATGCCCATCACCGAAATGGAGCAGAAGTTCCCCGAAGCGTTCAAGCAGTTTGTGGATGTCTGCAACATCCTTGAAAACCACTATCATGATATGCAGGACATGGAGTTCACCGTTGAACACGGCAAGCTCTATATGCTGCAGACCCGTAACGGCAAGCGCACCGCTGCCGCTGCCATCAAGATCGCTTGCGACCTGATTGACGAAGGCATGATTTCTGAAGAAGAAGCACTGATGCAGATTGATGCGAAGTCTCTGGACATGCTGCTGCATCCCACCTTTGACGCGGCTGCCTTGAAGAAGGCGCAGCCCATCGGCAAGGGCATTGCTGCTTCTCCCGGCGCTGCTGCCGGCACCATCGTCTTCACCGCTGAGGACGCTGTTGCTCACGGCAAGAAGGGTGAAAAGGTCGTTCTCGTCCGTCTGGAGACCTCTCCTGAGGACATCGAAGGCATGAAGTACAGCCAAGGCATCCTGACCGTCCGTGGCGGCCAGACCAGCCACGCGGCCGTTGTTGCCCGCGGCATGGGCACCTGCTGCGTCTCCGGCTGCGGCGACATCAAGATGGACGAAGAAAACAAGCGCTTCACCTTGGCCGGCAAGACCTACCAAGAGGGCGATGTGCTGAGCTTGGACGGCTCCACAGGCAACATCTACGGCGAGCTGATTCCCACCGTTCCCGCCGACCCGAACAGCGGCTACTTTGGTCGTATCATGGAAATGGCCGACAAGTACAAGACGATGGGCGTTCGCACCAATGCTGATACTCCCCATGACGCTCAGCAGGCTGCTTCCTTCGGCGCGACCGGCATCGGTCTGTGCCGCACCGAGCATATGTTCTTTGACCCCGACCGCATCGGCGCGTTCCGTGAGATGATTTGCTCCGAGACCGTCGAAGAGCGCGAGCATGCGCTTGCCAAGATTGAGCCGATGCAGCAGGCTGACTTTGAAGGTCTGTTCGAGGCGCTGGGCGGCTATCCTGTCACCATCCGCTTCCTCGACCCGCCGCTGCATGAGTTCGTTCCGACGGACGAAGCGGACATCGAAGCGCTGGCCAAGGCTCAGGGCAAGACCGTTGCTTACATCAAGCAGGTTATCTCTGACCTCCATGAGTTCAACCCGATGATGGGTCACCGTGGCTGCCGTCTGACCGTCACCTATCCTGAAATCGCCGCTATGCAGACCCGCGCCATCATCAAGGCTGCGCTTGCTGTCAAGGGTCGTCATGCTGAGTGGAATGTTGTTCCCGAAATCATGATCCCGCTCGTTGGCGAAGTGAAGGAATA
This sequence comes from bacterium, assembly GCA_963649405.1. Classification (GTDB taxonomy): domain Bacteria; phylum Bacillota; class Clostridia; order Christensenellales; family Aristaeellaceae; genus CAVDRM01. The sequence goes on along the minus strand of CAVJHY010000021.1, from coordinate 629 downwards.
CAAGTTCGTCAAGAACATCGTTGTGAAGACTGCGGATGAGCTGATTGCCGCTTCCGGCATCAAGCTCGAATACGAAGTCGGCACGATGATTGAAATCCCGCGTGCTGCGCTGACCGCTGATGAGATCGCCAAGGAAGCGGACTTCTTCTGCTTCGGCACCAACGACCTCACTCAGATGACCTTCGGCTTTAGCCGTGACGATGCCGGCAAGTTCCTGCCCGCTTACTATCAGAACAAGATTTACGAGTCCGATCCCTTCTCCCGTCTGGACACCGTTGGTGTCGGCAAGCTGATGAAGATGGCTGTTGAGCTGGGCAAGGCTGCCAATCCCAAGCTCCACTGCGGCATCTGTGGCGAGCATGGCGGCGATCCGTCCTCCATCGAGTTCTGCAACGAGATCGGTCTGAACTATGTGTCCTGCAGCCCGTTCCGTGTCCCGATTGCCCGTCTGAGCGCTGCGCAGGCCGCAATCCGTCAAAAGAAGTAATCCTTTCTTGATTTAATACCTGCTGAGGAGAAGATGAGCGCATCTTCTCCTCAGTTTTTTCAATTTATTTGGGTCAATGTAAAAACATGTGTGGTGTCAGCTTGTAAGAGTGCAAAATAAAGAGATCTCTGCGACAATAGTG
>CAVJHY010000020.1:0-17245 GCA_963649405.1 bacterium | reverse complement strand
ATTCGCTCAGCCATTTCCTATGACTGCGCTGCTGCCGCTGTGACCGTCACACATCCGTATGTATTGGACGGCCTGCCTTACGAGTGTGGAGTGATTAGTGATTATCGTTCCGTCCCACATATTTGTGAATAAAAGTTTTTTTCGGAAGGTGCGGAAACTTTTTTTCTCGAAAGAAAAGGGATTCCGCCATACTCCCACTCACACACATTGTTCTTTCGATTCAGCAATAAATATTGTGTATTAACGCTTTCCTTGGATGGGTACGGGAAGGCTTTTCTTTTTCAAAAGGAAAGTCTTTCCACCTAAATACCACCACAAAAAAAGCGCAGCCCGTGCTGCGCTTTTTCAAAATCATTTAAGGAAATAAGTCATCATATAGCCCGTGAGTTTGCCATAGCGCACCTGCGTCCATTCGTCGCCGGGGGTGAGGACGGTCACGGTGCTGCCGGAGCTGATGCGGGCAATCACGCTGCCGGTGTCCTTGGACGGCATGGTGCGGAGGTTGACATAGGAAGAGCCGTTCTGCACGGTCTTGGACGGAACGCCGGGCAAGCCGTAGAGCTTCAAATACTTGGTCATCATGTAGCCCGTGCGCTTGGAGGCCGTGCCGTACACCTTGCACCATGTTTCGCCCTGCGCAAGGACTTCAAACCGCGTGCCGTTCGGATACTGCGCCAAAATCTTGGCGGAAGAGGACGGCTGTTCGCGCAGATTAAGCAGGGCGGAGGTGTTCGGGTTGTTGACAACCACATACCCGCTGGTCACGGGCGTGACACTGCCGCCGTCCGAAGAGCCGCCGGAGGTGGACAGATAAGCGCTCGCCATGTAGCCCACCGTGCCGTTCACGGAAATCTTCCAGAAATTATTGCCTTTTAAGAGAATGTTCACGCTCGTGCCGGGCTGAACGCTCTTGATGGAAGAATAGCTTGTGGACGGACCGGAGCGCAGATTCACATTTTTGCCGTTGGAGGAAACTACGGTCGCCTTGCCGACAGAACCTTTGATTTTGATGTACTCATAGCGGAAATAGCCGATCATGCCGTCAATCTCCACCTCGTACCAGCCGTTGTAGGAGGAGATGATTTCGCATTCCGCGCCGTTGTAATAAATGCCCAGCACATTCGCGGAATAGCTCGGATATTCGCGGAGGTTGAGGAAAGAAGTGGACTTGGGGTTATTGACCACGCCGGTCGTCCCGCTGGCCGAGGAGGACGAGCCGAAGGAAAGGTAATTGCTGTCCACATAGCCCGTGCGCCCGTTTTTCACCAGCGTCACGGCGTAAAATCCGTCCGATTCGCCGTCCACCTGCACCCATTCACTGCGGGCAACCGTGCCGATGATCTCATAGGCGTATCCCGGCCCTTCCCGCAAATTCAAAGAGCTTGTGTTGGAAACCACCGCAAATTCGCCCAGTGCGGAGGATATGCCCAACATCAGCACGGCGGCCAGCGCGATGAGGAATTTCTTCATCCAGTGCTTCGACATACATTTCATCCCCTTTTCATGTCTTGCATTTATATGACGGAGCAAAAGGCCGTTTTCTTCCCGCAGCTCCGTGAAAATCCGAAAAAAATTTCGGAGATTTTCCGAGTTATAATAGTTCAACAAGTACCGCGTTCTGCATATCCATGCCGCGGCGGGTCAGGCGAAGAATGCCGTTCTCAAAGGTCAAAAGCCCGTCTTGGATGGGCTTGTTCAGTTTCTCGCCGAACGCTTGCCGCAGTGTCAGCCCGTGCATGGCGAAGAAGTCCGTATCCCGAATGCCCGCCGTCATGCGCAAGCCCAGCATCACGGATTCAAACTGCGCATCCTCCGGCGTGAGTTTCGTCTCCTCCGGCTTGTCGCCGCGCAGATAGCCGTCAATCGTATCGGGATTACGGTAGCGGACATCGCCGATGAAGCCGCACGCCGAGCAGCCGATGCCGATGTACTCGCGCCGCTTCCAGCAATCTGCATTGTGCCGACACTCGTATGTCGGCAAGGCAAAATTGCTGATTTCATATTGCAACAGTCCATGTTTTTCCAGCGTGCTTCTGCACAGCTCGTACATGGCGCGCTCCGCGTCCTCATCGGGCAGCACCCACGCGCCGCTGCTCACTTGGCGCTGCATCACCGTGCCGTCTTCTACAATCAGCCCATAACAGGACATATGTGTAGGGCTGAGGGAAAGAAAGGCTTGCAGCGTCTTATCAACATCTTCGACCGTCTGCGTCGGCAGACCCAGCATCAGGTCAAGGTTGATGTTTTTAAGACCGTGCGCCCTGCACAAGTCCACCGCATGGCGCAGATCCGCAAAGGTGTGGATGCGCCCCAGCAGCCTGAGCAGCCGTTCATCCGCGCTCTGTGCGCCCAGCGACACGCGGTTGATGCCGCCCTGTACGATGGCTTCCAAGAAATCCTCCGTCACCGTTCCGGGATTCATCTCTGAGGAGCATTCGGCATTCTCTGCAAATGAAAACGCCTCGTGCGCGGTTTGAAGGAGCGATTTCATCAGCGGCGGGGGCAGCAGAGAGGGCGTTCCGCCCCCCACATACAGCGTCTGCACCCGTGCATGGGGCAGACGCTCCGCCCAGCGCCGCATTTCTTCCTGCATGGCGCGGACAACGGCGGGCATTTTGTCCTCACAGCCCGCGTAGGAGGGAAAATCGCAGTAGACACATTTCCTTTTGCAAAAAGGGATGTGCAGGTACAGCCCGATGCCCCTTGGCTTTTCCATGCGCTTAGGGGAGCGACACGGCGTACACGCCGGAATCGCTGGAAAGGATGGCCGTTCCGTTAGAAAGCATCCCGATATAGCCCGTGATTTCCTCGTCAATCGGGAGGCTGACGGCAGAAAAGCGCTGCGCGGAAAGGTCAGCACGGTAAATGCTGTTGGAGGAAAAGGCGTAAATCTTGCGGTTATAAAAGGCCGCGCCGACGCAGGTGTCCGGCAGGGTGAAGCGCTTGTCCGTCTTGCCGGAAAGATAGCGAAGCTCGGTGATTTCCACCAAATCCGTCGTCTGCCGCGTGGGGGCGAAGAGGAACTGCGCAGCATTGCCGTTCATGCTGTCAATGAGCTGCCAGCCGTACACCAGCACCGTGCCGGAGGTGTCCTGCGTCCCGCGGTAGTCGTATACGCGGATTTGGCGTGTGCCAATGACATTGAGCTGATTGCCAGCGTAAATCACCTTGTAGGTAATCGTTTCGCCCAAGTCGGTCGAGCCGGTGTTCATGGCATCCACCTTGTAGGTGTTGAGTTGGGTGGACGGGACGGTGCCGTACAGATCCATCGCGGTCGTCCAAAGGTATTCGCCGTCCGAGAAAAAGCCGACATCCAAGATCAGCATGTCTTCATACGCGGCGGTTTCTTTGTCCCTTTCATTGCCCTGATGGTCGATAATAAGCAGTGTGCTTTCGCCTTCGGAGGTGGAATCATCGCCCAGCACCACGGCGACATAGCGGCTGCCCACGCGGGCAAACTGAATGTTATCGCCCAAGTTGTTGTCGTAGGTGGAACGACCGTTGGCATCTAAAATGGAAAGCTGTGTGCCTGACCAGACCACAATGGCATTGTCACCCGCATCAAAGGACGCATTTGAGCCGACGATGTAGCTCCACTTTTCGGAGCCGTTCGCATTCAGACAGACCAGCGAAGTCCCGTCATAAAAAAGCACGGTATTGCCGAAGGGCTTGATGTCCTGCATCGGGTCACAGCGCAATTTCACCGCATTGACCCGCCGCGTTCCGCCGCCCAGCACACCCGTAAGGTACAAAACAGCGAGCAAAAGCACAACCAGCCCTACGGCGACCAGCACCAAAATCCGCCGATTTTTCTGCCCGTTTTCGTCCTGAATAAACTGCATGAAAAGCTCCTTTTCCCATTTTGCGCCGTTTCCCGGCACACTGCTATTATACGCGATAATGGGGATTCTGGCAATCATTTAAATGAAATGAAAAACAAGAAATTGATACTCATTCATTAATGAAAGCACGATTTATCTTGATTTCATTTGAAGGCATGTCAAAATACTTTTTGATATGCCTCATTATTGCAACCATCTTTTCTTTCCTGTATAATGGAGGGACGGAAAAGGGTGAAGGAGGGATGAGTATGATGTACTGGATGGCGGGGATTTGCTTTGCCGTGATGGTGATTTTTTATCTGCTGTACGAGGGAAGCAAATTTTCGGACAAGTTTTCCAAGCGGGTTTCCACCGTGTTCAAATGCACGACAACCTTCTGCGCGGTGCTGCTTGCCGTCTACGGGGCGGTGCTACACGGGGGCGCGAACTGGCTGCTGGCAGCGGGGCTGCTCATCTGCGCGGTGGCGGACGGCGTGCTGGTGTACTATTTCATCCCCGGCATGGGCATCTTTGGGCTGGGACACATCGCCTACTGCGCGGCGTACATCTTAAAATCCCCGCCCGGCACGCTGAATTTTCTGCTGATGGCGTTTTTGATGGCGGGCGTGACCTTCGGGGCGCTCAAATTCAAAAAGCGCATGGGCAAGCGGGTCGTTCCGTTCACCATGTATGCGCTCATTTTGTGCGTGATGCTGGCCTTGGGCGCGACGCAAACGCCGCTGCTGGCGCTGGGTGCGCTGTTTTTCATTATTTCGGATGCAACGCTGGCGCGGAACATCCTGCTGGGCGCAACACGGCGGCAGGACTATTTCTCCCTCGGCTGCTACTATCTGGGGCAATTTCTGATTGCTGCTTCGATTTTATTTTGAGGAAAATTAACAATGAAAAAGATTAAATTTGACAGTGCCTTCAGCCTGTTTTCCGCCTCGTTCCTGTTCTGGTTTTCTCTGTATGCCTTTTCGTCCTATCTGAACCCTGAAATGGAGCGGATGGGCGCATCCGCCACGCTGATGGGGCTGGCCGGCTCTGCGTATGGGCTGGCACAGCTTGTGTCCCGTCTGCCGTTTGGCTTGGTTTCGGCTTCCAGCGGGAAGCAGAAAATTTTCGTCTGCGTTGGCTGTGCTTTGGCGCTGCTTTCGCTCATCGGCATGGAAATTTTCTATACGCCGGTCGGCTTGCTCCTTTTCCGCGCCATGCAGGGCGTGGCGGCGGGCACATGGGTCTGCTTCACCGTGCTGTACGGCAGCTATTTCAAGAAAGAGGATGTGCCCGCGCACATCACGACCTTGGACATGGTGGGGCATTTGGGCAAGCTGGTCTGCTTCATCCTGCTGTTGTTCGTCACGACGCGCTGGGGCTGCCGTTCCTCCTTGACGCTGGGCATCTGCGCGATGGTCATCGGCTTTTTGCTCAGCCTTACCGTGCGTGAGACCAATGTGCCGGGGCAGAAGGTCACTTGGGGGCGCATCAAGGAAGTCATGAAGGACAAAAATCTGTTCATCTGCTCGGTGCTGGCGGCGCTTTCACAGTTCGTGCAGTGCGGCACCTACCTCTCCTTTTCACAAAACCTTGCGGCGCGTTTGAACGCGGACGCTGCGCAATTAACGGGCATGAGCATCATCCTGCTTGTGCCGACCGTGCTGTTTAACCTCCTTGGCAACCATGTGCTTGTGCCGCGCATCGGCGCAAAGCGCACGATGATAATCGGCTTCCTTATGGGGCAGCTTTACTGCGTAACCGCGCCCGTTTGCAAAAGCATTCCCCTCCTTTACCTGTGCCAGATTTTGGCAGCGGGCAACACGGGGTTGGTGATGTCCCAGCTCATGGGGCTTTGCGTGCGCGACCTTGCGCCGGAGCAGCGCACGGCGGGCATGACCATTTTCCAGACTCTGTTCAGCATCGGCACAACGCTTGGTCCCATCTGCGTGGGCGCGATGGCCGATGCCTCAAGTCTTCATACGGCCTTCCTCTGCGCGGGTTTTGTGTGCATTTTAGGCTGTGCGCTGGCACTTTTCTTCTTAAAAGATAACGCCAAAGGGGAAAAAGCATGACACAGCGGCTGCTGGGCGATATTCGCCGAACGGACGAGCGCTTTTCTTTAATTCCAAACGGCGCGGGCGTGGCAGTCGGGCTGTCGGGCGGGAAGGACAGTCTGGCGCTGCTGACACTGCTCTGCGCGTACAGACGCATCAAGCCCTTTTCTTTATGTGCGCTGACGCTTGTACCCAAGGGACGCATGGACATTGCCCCTTTGCAAGCGTTGTGTGAAAGGCTGCAAGTGCCGCTTCAAACGCGGGAAAGCGATTTATTCAATACGATTTTTGAGCAGGAAAACCCCTGCTCCTTGTGTGCGCGGGTGCGGCGCGGCACGCTGGTCAGCATGGCGGCGGAAAACGCCTGCACGCATTTGGCACTGGGGCATCACTTGGACGATGCCTTGGAAACGCTCGTGATGTCCGTCACACGGGAAGGACGCTTTCACACGATGGCACCGAAGGCCAATATGGAGCGCAGTGGCATCACGGTCATTCGTCCGCTGATTTTGACACGGGAGAGCGCGTTGAGCGCGTTTTGTGCGCGGGAAGGGCTTACTCCTATCAAGAATCCCTGTCCCGTGGACGGGCAGACAGCACGCAGGGAAGCACGAATTTTGCTGAAAAAAATGCAGGACGATTGTCCGAATCTTACGGACAAGCTGACAAGCGCCTTGCTCAAAGCTGATTTTTTTATGCCGGAGGATGGTCATGGCGGAAGCATTGCAGGCGATTATTGAAGAAACCGTTTACCGCAACGAGGAAAACGGCTATTCCGTAATCGTCACCCATGTGGGGCGCGAGGAAATCACAGTGGTCGGCACATTGCCGCCGCTGGCCGCCGGTGAACAGGTGGTGTTCGAGGGCGGCTGGGTGGAGCATCCGCAGTACGGGCGGCAGTGGAAGGCAACGGCTTGCGAAATCAAAAAGCCGACCACCCTCCTTGGCATCGAGCGCTTTTTAGGCTCAGGGCTGATTAAAGGCGTTGGTCCTGCGACCGCCAAGCTCATTATCGGCGAATTTGGCTTAAAGACGCTGGACATTATGTCGGAAGACCCAAACCGCTTGCGCGAGGTGCCGGGCATCGGCAAAAAGCGGGCGCTGCAAATCGCCGCCTCCTTTAATGAGCAGTACGCGGCGCGGCAGACGATGGTCTTTTTGCAGTCCTACGGCGTGCCGCCCGCCTTGGCCATGAAAATCAACCGCGCCTACGGTGAGCGGGCGCAGGAGGTACTCCGGCAAAATCCCTACCGCCTGATTGATGATGTGGACGGCGTAGGCTTTCAGACCGCCGACCGCATTGCCATCACGATGGGCATTGCGCAGGACAGCGAGTTCCGTCTGCGCTGCGGGCTTAAATATATCTTGCAGGAAGCCGCCATGAGCGCAGGGCATACCTATCTGCCGCGGGAATTGCTGGTCAATCGCGCCGCCGAAATGCTGAAAAGTCCGGCGGAGGTGCTGAACACGCACCTGAACGCACTGCTGCTTGCGCGGGAGCTGGTCTCTTCTCAGGTGAACGGGCAGGAGGGCATTTTCTTAAAGAATGTCTATTACGCCGAGGCGGAGACAGCCGTGCGGCTGATGGCGCTGGAAAACGCCGCGACCGTCCACGAGGATGCGGCGGTGCAGGCGCGAATCCGCGAGTTTGAGGATAAAAACGGCATTCGCTTCAGCCCCCTGCAGCGAAAGGCCGTATCAATGGCTGTGCAGAGCGGGACATTGGTCATCACGGGCGGTCCCGGCACGGGCAAAACGACCATCATCAACTGTATTTTGTCCCTCTTAAACGGCGAAAAAACACTGCTGGCCGCGCCTACGGGACGCGCCGCCAAGCGCATGAGCGAGGCAACCGGACAAGAGGCCAAAACCCTGCACCGCTTGCTTGAATTTGCCGGAGATGAGGAGCGCTTTGAGCGCAATCAGGACAACCCTTTGGACTGCGAATGCGTCATCGTGGACGAAATGTCGATGGTGGATGTATTCCTGATGCGCAGTCTGCTTCGCGCCTTGAAGGACGGGACGCGGCTCATTTTAGTCGGCGATGCTGACCAGCTCCCTTCCGTGGGCGCGGGCAATGTGCTGCGCGATATTTTGAGCAGCGGAGCGCTGCCCTCCGTCCGCTTGACGGATATTTTCAGACAGAGCGATGAAAGCCTGATTGTTTTGAACGCGCACAGAATCAACCACGGCGAAGCACCGATTTTGAACAGACGGGATTCGGACTTCTTTTTTGACAGGCGCTTGGACGCGGAAGAGGCGGCGCAGACGGTTGTCGCCCTGTGCCAAACCCGTCTGCCCAAATTCTTAAAAACAGAGGACGGACGGCAGATTCAGGTGCTTGCGCCTGCCAAAAAAGGACCGTGTGGGGTCATTCGCTTAAACCAGCTCTTGCAGAATGCGCTGAATCCCCCGTCTTTACGCAAAAGTGAAATCGTCTACGGCAGCAGCACCTTCCGCGAGGGCGACAAGGTGATGCACGTGAAAAACAACTACAAGCTCACTTGGCAGACCGATGACGGCACGGAGGGCGAGGGAGTTTTCAACGGCGATATGGGCGTGGTGACGACCATTGACCGGGAAGACCAGACCGTGACGGTGCGCTATGACGATGAACGCACGGTGGAATACGAATATGCGCAGCTTGAGGAATTGGAGCTGGCGTACTGTCTCTCCGTCCACAAGAGCCAAGGGAGCGAATTTCCTGCCGTGGTGCTGCCCGTGGTGGGCGGACCGAAAATGCTGCTGACGCGCAACCTGTTTTATACCGCGCTGACCCGTGCCCGCAAGCTGGTCGTGCTGGTCGGGCGGGAGGATGTCATCGGGCAGATGGTGGAAAATGACCATATTGCCACGAGATATACGGCACTGGAAACGCGGATTAGAGAAATCATGGAAACGAGGTTATAAATTTTCATGGAAGAATTTTCGCGCATGGCGCTGATGCTGGGGCAGGATGCCGTGACCAAAATGGCACGGGCACACGTGGCTGTGTTCGGTGTCGGCGGTGTCGGCGGCGCGTGTGTGGAGGCGCTGGTGCGTGCGGGCTTGGGCGAACTCAGCATTTTTGATGCGGATGTGGTCTCTTTGAGCAACATCAACCGCCAAATCATTGCCTTGCATTCCACGGTCGGGCGCAAAAAGGTGGAGGTTGTCCGCGAACGGGCGTTGGACATCAACCCGCATATCATCGTCCATGCAAACGATGTTTTTTATGACGCGGATACGGCAAGCGAATACCCATTAAGCGCCTATGATTATGTGGTGGATGCCATTGACACTGTGTCGTCCAAGCTGCTGCTGGCGGAGAACGCAGGCGATACGCCGCTTCTTTGCTGTCTCGGCACGGGCAACCATCTTGATCCTTCTCGCTTCCGCATAACGCCCATTGAAAAAACCTCCGTCTGCCCCTTGGCGCGGGTGATGCGCAGGGAATGCAAGGCGCGGGGCATTCAGGGCTTGCGCGTTCTGTGGTCGGACGAGCCGCCGCTTATTCCCAAGGATACGCCTTCGGAAAAAGGCCGCCACCTCCCCGGCAGCGTTTCCTTCACGCCCCCCGTCGCAGGCTTCCTCCTCGCCGCCGAGGTCGTGCGGGGGCTATGCGGAATTTACATTTCTTAAAGCAGGGAATTAAAATTCATCATCGAATACTACAACGATTATGTTTTTCGGGAGGGTGCCATGCGCCGGACGAGATTTTTTGTGATGTTATTGCTTTTGACGGCGCTTTTGGCGCTGATTTCCGTTTTTCCCGCGTCTGCGGACGGCTCTTTGGCCGTTTCCATTAACCCCTCCGCCTTTTCGGCGGGGCAGAATGTATACATCTATGTGGACGCGCCGAAGAGCGGGAAAATCACCGTGACCGTGTTTGACGGAAGCGGTCAGGAATGCGCCGTGATTTTCAAGAACAAATCCATTGCCTCCGGCTTTAACGAGCTGACTTGGGACGGCACGGCGGACGGGAAAACGCTGGCGGGCGGCACATACACCCTGCGCCTGACGATGGGCGATTTGTTCATTGATATGCCCGTCACGCTGATTTCGGACGCGGACGAAGAGATTGAAACACTTATGCCGACGGAAGCGCCGCAGGAAGAAGCCGAAGAAGTACCGGACGAGCAGACGGAAGTCATCGAAACGGTGTCCGAAGATAATGCCCTGTACCCCGCGCCCAATGAGCGCTCCTCCGTGACCCCCGACCATGACGCGGCCGGCTGCTATTTCTGCACGCCAATGGACATCACGGATGAAGAGGCGGTCTGGGCGATGCTCACTTCGCCCATTTCCGTTGTCAGCGGCGGACAGAAGGAACAGGTCATCATCCGCGCCGAGCCGGACGACAGCTCCGAGGGCATCGGCGTGGTCACATGCGTGTCGCAGGGGCTTCATGTCTTGGAAAACAGGGACGATGGCTGGTCGCTCGTGGAGTGCTATTCCAGCTCCTTCCATGATTCCAAGGTCAAGGCATGGAACGCCTATGTGACCGGCTACATCCGCACGAACAAAATCAAAAAGGTCAAGGTGTCGCAGGAATACGGCATTGTGATTGATAAATTGACCCAGACGCTGTATCTGTTTAAGGACGGTCATCTTTACACCACCTTGGCAGTCTCAACGGGCTTGTATAATTCTAAGCAGCCCTACAACGAAACGCGCTCCGGCGAATTTATGCTGGTGTCCAAGGTGGGCGACTTCCGCTCGGACGCGATGGTCTGCGGCATGGCCATCCGCTTTAACAGCGGCGATCTGCTGCATGAGGTGCCGCATGTCAAAAACGCGGACGGCACGAAAAATTACAAGAGTACCGAATATAAGCTGGCGACTCGCGCCAGTCACGGCTGCATCCGCGTCCAGCGGCTCAAGAATGCGGATGGCATCAACATGACTTGGCTGTGGAAAAATCTGCCTGTGGGCGAATCGGGCGGTGCAAAGCTGGTCATTTGGGAGGATTATCAGGGACGGCAAATCGAAATCCCCGATGCCTCGACCAAGCTCTACTATAACCCGAACGGCGGCTCTTCCTACCATTCCGTGGCGAACTGCAACGGCGTGCGTGATAAATATCTGCCGCTGACGGAATTTACCTACGGCGAGCTGGAGGACAGCGCCTTCAAGGGTTTGACCGTCTGTGCCTACTGCCAGCCCCCAAAGCGCGTGGCGGAGATTGAGGAAATCAACAAGACCCACCAAACTTCTTCGCCGGGCATGGTGAATGAGTATCATAATACGACAAAGTAAGTTGATTTAGCAAAGGCAGCGAGAATTTTTTCGGAGCGGAGCTTGTCCCTGCGTAAAAAATTCCATTTCTATCAGATATTTTTCCCTTCGCAAGAAAATCTGCAAAGTCAATCAAATGACGCTTCTGCTTCATTTGAGTGAACAAGACGAGAGGAGCGACAGCGTGGCAACTGAGGCATATGAAATTCTGTCTCTGGCGATGCGGTATGTGTTTGCAGCGCTGGGCGCACTGATTGTGCTGCGGGCGTATCGCTGGCTGCTCAAGGATCACCGGGCGCACAAAAAAGAAATGAAAAATCTGCCGGACGCGGGGCTGGTCGGCGAAATTGTCATCTTGGACAGCGGAAAAGCCTTCCCCCTGCCGCGGGAGGGGACGCTCGGCTCGGCGCGGTCGTGCGACATTTGCATCCGCAGACCGGGCGTTCGGCGGCTGCACCTGACGCTGCATTTTGCGGACGGAAAGGGCGTGCGCGTCACCCCGCACAGGGGCGCGGCGGCGCTCTTGGACGGAGAAAACGCGGGCGGCTATGCGCTTCACGGCTCGGTCATTGACCTTGGCAGTGTTCAGCTTCGCGTGCGCCTGTTTGCAGGGCTTCATGTCCCGCGCCTTGCGCCGCATAAGCAGGAAAAATTTGTTTCCGATGATGAATTTGTGCCGGATGAGGTATTTGAGGCGGACGAGTTTGTGCCGGATGACGCTTTCCCCGATGACCGCTTTGCCACATGGCAGTACGCGCCCGTGCCGCCGGAAATGCTGGAACAATATGAGAATCCGCAGGAGATTGTGGAGGGCGATTTTGATGCCTTTGCCGACCCGCGCTATGACGGCGTGAACGGCTGGCAGGGCGATGAACAGGATGATGAGGGGAGGCGCGGCCAATGAGCAAGAATACGCCCAACAAGCGCCGCACGCCTGCCAAAAAGCTGCTCAGCGCGGTCATGCTGTTTTATTTCTTAGCCTTCTTTTTGCTGGGGCTGAAGGATTGGTCATGGCAGGCGTTCGCCCTGTCCGTGCTGGTACCTGCCATTATTTTTGTGGGCGTTCTGGGTCTGCCGAAGCTGTTTCCGGCGGATAGACTGCTTCTGTCGCTGACGAGCTTTCTCTGCGCCTTGGGCGTGCTGGTTTTATATCGGCTGTCGCCGGAGCGCGGGCTGACACAGGCGGTCAATTTCGGGGTCGGCATTGCGGCGATGATGGTCTGCACGCTGGCCGTCCGCTACATCAAAAATTGGAATGTGCTGTCCGTCCTGCTGGCGCTGGGGTCTTTGGCGCTGCTCATGCTGCCCGTCCTCTTCGGCACGGAAAAGAACGGTGCCAAAAACTGGATTTCCATCGGCGGCTTCGGCTTTCAGCCGAGCGAAATTGTAAAATTGTCGCTGATGATTGTCATTTCCTGCTGGCTCTCGCACAGGCATGTATTTTTCACCGCCGCCTTTGCGGGCGCGGCGCTGCTCATTTTGATGCTGCAAAAGGACTTGGGTACGGCGCTGCTTTATTACGGCGTTACGCTGCTCACGCTCTATGCCGCCACGGGCAGCAAGCTGCTGGTCGGTTTGGGCTGCGCAGGCGGCGCGGGCGCGGCGGTGGTCGGCTATCAGATGTTTGCGCATGTGCGGCGGCGTGTGTCCGTTTGGCTTAACCCTTGGGCAGATTATCAAAATTCCGGCTATCAAATCGTGCAGGGGCTGATTGCCATCGCCAACGGCGGCGTGTTCGGCGTGGGGCTGGGGCTGGGCAATGCGTCGGTCATCCCCGAATCGTACAACGACTATATTTTTTCCGTCATCGCGCATGAATTTGGCGTGGTGTTCAGCGTGTTTGTGTTGCTGATTTATCTGGCCATCATCCTGCGCGGCGTGTCCATTGCGCGGCAGTCGGACAGCGCCTTTCATGCGCTGCTGGCGCTGTCCTGCGCGGTGTTGATTGGGCTGCAAACCTTCGTCATCGTGGGCGGCAATATCAAGCTCATCCCTTTAACGGGCGTGACCCTGCCCTTCATCAGCTACGGCGGCACATCAATGGTCTCGTCCCTTTGCGTCATCGGGCTTTTGCAGGGCGTGGCGGCGCGAAATCGGGCGCAGATGAAGGAGGACAAGCGGCTGGCGATGTACGGAGAGGAGGATGCGCTGTGAAGCAGCTCAGGGGCAATATCCGAAAAATTGCCTTTTTCATGGCGATGCTCTTTGTTTTGCTGATTGGCTACGGCGCGTACAGCCTGCTCACCTACGGCAACCGCTGGTTTTCATCGAGCGCCAACACCTATGTCCGGCAGCAAAAAAAGAATGTGACCCCCGGCGACATCTACGACCGAAACGGCGTGCAGCTTGCCGGAACAGAGAACGGAGAGCGCGTGTATCAGGCGGACGCGGAAAAGCGCAGCGCGGTCGTTCATGTACTGGGCGACAGTCAGGGCAATGTCTCCAACGGCGTGGAGAGCTTCATGGCGACTTACCTGTACGGCTTTAACATGAGCTTTTTAGAGCGCGTGAACGCCTATTTTTCCGGCTCGCAGCGCGTGGGCGACAGCGTGACGCTGACCATCGACAGCGAGCTGAGCACCTATATCTTGCAGCAGATTCAAGGCAATGCCTCCCTGCCGGACGATTTGCAGGGCGCGGTTGTGGTGATGAACTACAAAACGGGCGAGATTTTGAGCGAACTGAGCTTCCCGACCTTTGACCCCTACGATACCAAGAGCGCGGAGAATGACGCGGGCAAGCCATTTTATAATAGAGCCGTGCAGGGACTTTATGCGCCCGGTTCGACCTTCAAAATCGTGACGGTTGCCGCCGCGCTGCAAACGCCTTCCCTGACGGGGCGCTCCTTCCAGTGTACGGGTCTTTTGTCGGTGGACAGCGAAACAGCCCATGTCATCACCGATGCGGGAACAAATTTGGAGAAAAATAAAATCGTATCGCACGGGCAGATTACCCTGCGCGATGCCTTCAAGCTGAGCTGCAACAACACCTTTGCGCAGATTGCCTTGGAATTGGGCGATGCAGCGCTCAAAAAACAGGCGGAGGCGTTCGGCTTTAACGACAATTTCCTGTTCCGCGATGTGGTTGTGGAAAATTCCTCTTACCCGACCACCAACCGCAATAATTGGAATATCGCTTGGACGGGCGCGGGGCAGAGCGCCTTGACCGCCACGCCCCTGCATATGTGCCTGATTGCCTGCGCCATCGCCAATGACGGCGTGATGATGGAGCCGCGGCTGGTCAAAACCGTCACCGCTGCAAACGGCACGGAGCGTCTCTCTTTTACCGCCAAGGTGTACAGAACGGCCATTCGGGATGCAAGCATTGTCGCCGAAATCATGGATTATATGAAGGCCGTCGTCAACGAAAAGAACGGCACGGGACGCGCCGCCTCTTTGACGGGTCACACCGTCTATGGCAAAACCGGCTCCGCCGAGGTGGACGGACAGGAAAACACCAACGCTTGGTTTGTCGGCTTCCTGGGCGATGCCGATGCCCCCTACGCCGTCGCCATCGTGCTGGAAAATACCGGCGGCGGCGGCACCTACGCCGCACCGCTGGCACAAAAAATTTTTCAGTATTTGGTGAAATAAACAAGTTTTCTTTGGATGGGTATGGGAAGTGGTTCCTTTTAAAAAAGGAACCACTTCCCGCTTATTTTTTCGTTTTATTCTTTCACACAGATATTGTTATTTCGTTTCAGCTAATACATTGTGTATTGCTTTTCGGGAGAGCGGGAGAGGGCGCTTTTTGCGAAAAAGCGCCCTCTCGTAATAAAATGCCTTTTTATCGTTCCTTTTTTTCAGTCCTCATCCATCTTCAGCACAGCCATGAACGCCTCGCCGGGGAGCTGGACGGTACCAAACTGGCGGAGGCGTTTCTTGCCCTCCTTCTGCTTTTCAAGGAGCTTCTTTTTGCGGGTGATGTCGCCGCCGTAACACTTGGCTAAGACATCCTTGCGGACGGCTTTGACCGTCTCGCGGGCAATGATTTTGCCGCCGATCGCCGCCTGAATCGGGATTTCAAACTGCTGGCGCGGAATGACATCGCGCAGCTTTTCCGCAATGCTCCGCCCACGCGGATACGCCCTGTCCTTGTGGACAATCATGGTAAAGGCATCGCAAATCTCGCCGTTTAAGAGAATGTCCATCTTGACCAAATCGCTCTCGCGGTAGCCCGTCACCTCATAGTCAAAGGACGCATAGCCGCGGCTGCGCGACTTGAGCTGGTCGAAGTAGTCAAAAATAATCTCGTTCAGGGGGATGTCGTAGGACAGCTTCACGCGTTCGCCCTCGTACTGCATATCGATGAACACGCCGCGCTTGGACTGGCTCAAATCCATCAGCGTGCCGACAAATTCCTGCGGGGTGTAGATGGTGGCGCGGACGAACGGTTCGCGCATACAGGCAATATCGTTGGGCGGCGGCAGGTTGGACGGGTTGTCAATGGTGATCTCCGTGCCGTCCGTCTTCACGACCTCGTAAATAACGCTCGGCGCGGTGGTGATGAGGTTCAGGTCAAACTCGCGCTCCAAACGCTCCTGCATAATTTCCATGTGAAGCAGCCCTAAAAAACCGCAGCGGAAGCCGTAGCCCAAGGCGGCGCTCGTTTCCGGCTCAAAGGTCAGGGCGGCATCATTCATACGCAGCTTTTCAAGGGCATCTTTCAGCGCATCATAGTCCGCGCCATCGGCAGGATAAATGCCGCAAAAGACGACCGGCTGCACCTGCCGATAGCCGGGCAGGGCTTCGGCGGCAGGCTCGGCGGCGTTCGTGATGGTATCGCCCACGCGGGTGTCGCGCACATCCTTGATGGACGCGGCAATGTAGCCGACCTCGCCGGGGCGGAGCTCATCACAGGGGACATAGCCGGGCTTGAACATACCGACCTCGACCACATCAAACTCTGCGCCGGTCTGCATCATGCGCATCCGCATACCGGGGTAGACGCGCCCCTCCATCACGCGGACAAAGCAAATCGCGCCGCGATAATTGTCGTAAGCGGCGTCGAACACAAGCGCCTTGAGCGGGGCTTGCTCATCGCCGGCGGGCGGCGGCACGCGGGTGACAACGGCCTCCAAAACATCATCAATGCCAATGCCCATTTTCGCGGAAATCAGCGGCGCGTCTTGCGCGTCCAAGCCGATTTCCTCTTCAATTTCGTTCTTGACGACATCCGGCTGGGCGCTTGGTAAATCAATTTTGTTGATAACAGGCACAATTTCAAGGTTGTGTTCCAGCGCCATATAGACATTCGCCAGCGTCTGTGCCTCCACGCCCTGCGTCGCGTCCACGACCAAAATCGCCCCCTCGCAGGCGGCTAAGGCGCGGCTGACCTCATAGGAAAAGTCCACATGGCCGGGGGTGTCGATGAGATTCAGCTCGTAGGTCTTGCCGTCCTTCGCGGTGTAGTCCATGCGCACGGCCTTGGATTTGATGGTGATGCCGCGCTCGCGTTCCAAATCCATCGAGTCTAGGATTTGATCCACCATCTCGCGCTTTTCAAATACGCCGGTTTTTTCCAAAATGCGGTCGGCCAAGGTGGACTTGCCGTGGTCAATGTGAGCAATAATACAAAAATTGCGGATTTTCGTGAGTCGTTGGTCGGACAAGGGACTGCCTCCTTCGGAGTCTAGAATAGTGGAGAGTTTTATAGTGCGGAGCGGTTAGCCGTTAGGGGAAAGTGTGAAGAGTGGGGAGTGGAGTTTTTAAGAGATTTCCGCTGCCCACACAGTTGTCAGTACAGAAATAGGCATATATTGCCTACTTTAGTATAAACGAGGCGGGAGAAAATTGCAAGCGGCTTAGCGGATATGGATGGTCAGCGGTTAGGCATGAGGAAATAGGAAACAGGGATTAGGAGTAGTTAGTTGTTAGCGATCAGGTTATTTTGCAGCACACTGAATCATCTCGCTTCGATGCAACAATATATTTTGTGTATCATTTTTTCGGTGGGGTGCGAGGAGGGGACTTTTTCAAAAAAGTCCTCTCCCTGCAAAATAAAATAAACAAAAATCGCGGGCTGTTTCCTGCAAAGGGAACAGTCCGCGCAATATTCCATTAAGGCACCATTACACCCTCAAAAAATCGAGCAGTTCATCTTTATCCTGCACGCCGACGGTACGGCGCTGTTCTTGGCCGTTTTCAAAGACGA
>CAVJHY010000019.1:0-17279 GCA_963649405.1 bacterium | reverse complement strand
TACAAAAAGCCCCTGCCGCAATTGTTGTAGCAGGGGCATTTTTCGTGTGTTTACATTAAATGGCAACAGGCAAGATACCTGTCGGGGTGCGTT
This sequence comes from bacterium, assembly GCA_963649405.1. Classification (GTDB taxonomy): domain Bacteria; phylum Bacillota; class Clostridia; order Christensenellales; family Aristaeellaceae; genus CAVDRM01. Next base: position 17,186 of record CAVJHY010000019.1, on the reverse strand, counting down.
CGCAGGTCAGGGCGGCGCGGACGGCATCCAAGCTCTCGGTGTTATATTCATAGGCGGCAAGGCAGCAAATGCCCTGCGGCATTTCGCTCAGCTCGTAGGGGACGCGCAGGGACACGCAGACCATCGGCAAATCAAGCGCAGCGAGTGCCTTGACCAGCTTCATTTGACCGGGGCGCTGGAGGGCGCTGACCACGGAAACGACGATGGCAGAATGGCTTTTTGCCTGCTCGACGGCCTTTTCGATGGCCGCATCATCGGGGTCAGCGGGCGTGACAAAGGCATCGCCGCCGATGTGCTTTTGCATATAGACAGGGAAGGCATCGCAGGAAGAATTGGCATTAGAAGCCAGTGTCGAGGCAAAGGACGGGCTGCCGAGGAAGGCAGGGCAAGCGCCCAAATCAGGAATCGTGCCGGACACCAAGGTGACGGAGGCACGCAGCATCCGCCGAACGGCGCGTTTTTGTTCGGGCGTGCCGACAGGCGCATCCCAAATGGGCGGCAATGCATCCTTTACACGCACGATATGTTCCGCGCTTTCTTCCATTTCAGCCTTATCAATTGTCCCGTTCTGCACGGCGGCTTCCACGGCACGCATGGCCTCGCAGCAGAGTTTCGGGTCATGGCAGACAAAAACCAAGTCAACGCCCGCCTGCATCGCGGCAACCACGCCGTTCACCGTGCCGTAATGATCGGCAATGGCTTTCATCATCATGCAGTCGCTGATAATCAGCCCCTTGAAGCCTAATTTTTCACGCAAAATGCCGGTCATGATGGTGCGGGACATGGTGGCGGGGACATTGTTTTTTTCGATTTGCGGGAACAGGATGTGGGTCGTCATCACGGCGGGAATGCCCGCTTCGATGGCCGCCTTGAAGGGAATCAGCTCGCACTTTTCCAGCTCGTCCAAGGATTTATCAATGCAGGGGAGACCGATGTGCGAATCAACGGCTGTATCGCCGTGTCCCGGAAAATGCTTGGCGCAGGACAGCACACCGCCCTTTTCCATGCCGCGCACCTCAGCCACGCCAAACTGCGCCACCTTGTGCGGGTTATCGCCGAAGGAACGAGCGCCGATGACGGGATTGCGGGGGTTGGAGTTGACATCCAAAACAGGCGCTAAGTTAAAATTCACGCCCAGCGCACGGAGCTGCTCTGCTGTGATTTGAGCAGCTTCCTCCGCGTTTTCGGGGTCGCCTGTTGCGGCCAAGGACATCGCGCCCGGCACATTGGCGGCATCCTGCGTAAGCCTCGTCACAATGCCGCCCTCTTGGTCGATGGTGATGAAGGCGGGATGCCCTGTCTCCCGTTGGACGAGCGCCTGAATATCCGCGCAGAGCGTTTTAAGCTGCGCGGCAGAGCGCACATTGTGCTGGAACAAAATGACATTGCCGAGCTTGTATTCCTTGACGGCCTGAATAAATTCTTCGCTCATCTCCGGTCCCGGAAAGCCGGAGACCATGCGCTGACCAATCATTTCCCGAAGATTCATGATGCGCCTCCTTTATTATGTATGGCTCACATGCCATATTTCGTCTGCGTATTGTCGAATGGTGCGGTCGGATGAGAATTTGCCCGCGCCGGCGATATTATACAGGCACTTTTTCGCAAAGGCGATGCTGTCCTGATAATCGCGGTTGGCGAGGAGCTTGGCTTGCATATAGCTGCCAAAATCCAGCAGCAAATAATAATGGTCAGGCTTATGCCAGCTTGCGCCCTTGAGCAGGGCATCGTGCAGCTCATGCAAGCGTCCGTCCGCATCCTCAAAGCTGCCGTCAATCAGCCGATCCATTGCCTTCTTTAAGGCAGGATTGGCGTTGTATATGGTATTGGGGTCGTAGGTGTCCTTGATTTTTTCGATGTCCTTGACCGTTGCGCCGAAAATATAGTTGTTTTCAAGACCGGCGCATTCCACGATTTCGATGTTCGCGCCGTCCATTGTACCAAGCGTTACAGCGCCGTTCAGCATCAGCTTCATGTTGCCCGTGCCGCTCGCTTCCGTGCCGGCGGGGGATATTTGTTCGCTGACATCGGCGGCGGGAATGATTTTTTCCGCATACGAGCAGTCATAATTCTGGACAAAGACGACCAGCAGCTTGTCGTTGGTGTCGGGGTCGGCATTGACCATCGCGGCAATTTGGTTGATGAAGCGAATGATGGCCTTGGCGCGGTCATAGCCCGCCGCAGCCTTCGCGCCAAAGATGAACGCAGTCGGCGCAAAGTTCTTTAATTCGCCTGCCTTCAAGCGGTCGTAGATGGACAAGATAGACAGCGCATTCAAGAGCTGGCGTTTGTATTCATGCAGCCGCTTAATCTGCACATCAAACAGGAAATGTTCGGGGATATGGATGCCCTCCCGCGCTTCAATGAAGGCGGCAAGCTGCCGTTTCTTTTCCTGCTTGACGGCGATAAATTCTTCGGCAAGCCGGTCGTTAATCTGCGGGCGCAGGGCTGACAGCTTTTCCAAATCCGTCAAAAAGCCTGTGCCGATGTGCTGCTCAAGAAGACTCGTCAATTCCTCATTGCACAGCCCCAGCCAGCGGCGCTGGGTGATACCGTTGGTCTTGTTCTGGAAACGATCAGGGTAGAGCGCATACCAATCCTTGAATAAATCGTTTTTCAGAATTCCCGTGTGCAGCTCGGCCACGCCGTTGGTGGCAGAGGAAACATAAACGGCCAGCCGCGCCATATGAACACGGTTGTTTTCGATGATTTGGAAGGGCGTGAAATCGCTGATTCCGCGCTCCTTCAGTTCCTTCGTTAGCCGCTCGTTAATCATCCGAATGATTTCCACAAGGGTGGGGGAAAGGGCGCGAAGAAGCGGCACATCCCACTTTTCCAGTGCCTCCTGCATGACGGTGTGGTTGGTGTAGGCAAAGACCTTCTGCGCCGTTTGGAAGGCATCCTCAAAGCTGACACCTTCCTCCAAGAGAAGACGAATCAGCTCCGGAATGGAGAGGGTCGGGTGCGTATCGTTGAGCTGAACGGCATACTGCTCGGCAAAGTGCGAATAATCGCTGCCGAAACGCGCCTTGTAGGCTCGCAGCATATCCTGAAGGGAAGCGCTGGACAGAACATACTGTTGCTTGAGCCTGAGCAGCTTGCCCGCACGGGTGGTGTCGTTCGGATAGAGGAATTTTACAATGTCCTCCGCCGTGTTTTTATCGCGGGAGGCAGCGGCATATTTTTGCTCGTTGAATTTTTCAAAGTCGATTTCGTGCAGGCTTTCCGTCTGCCAAAGGCGAAGCGTCCCTACAACGCCGTTTTCATAGCCGATGATGGGCATATCATACGGCACGGCGCGGACGGGATGCCGCTCGATGGGAACAATGACGGAAAGCTCATCCCTGCGGATACTCCATGGGTCGCCAAAGCGAGACCAATCGTCCGGCGCTTCCGACTGCCGAAAATCCTTGAAGGACTGCCGGAAAAGTCCGTAGCGGTAGCGAAGACCATAGCCCGTCAGCGGCACATCCAAGGTCGCTGCGCTGTCCAAAAAACAGGCAGCCAAACGACCAAGACCGCCGTTGCCGAAGGCATCGTCCTCAATATCTTCCATAATTTCGATGGGTGCGCCCTTTTCTGAAAACAGCGAGCGCACCTCCTTCAAAACGCCCAAGCACAGGAGGTTGTTATAGACCATCCGCCCTGTCAGGTATTCGGCGGACAGATAGCCCACTTTGCGGCTGTTTTTGCGCTTTTCCTCTGTCTCCATCCAGTCCGGCGCAATCAGCGTCATCACGGCTGCGCCCAAGGCGTTGTGCATCTGGGCTGCCGTGGCGTGCTGAAGGTCTGTGTGCGCCTGAGCGCGGACATTCGCCTCAGTTAAGTCAAAAAGCTGCTGTGCAGTGATGCGCATCAGACATTCCTCCCATATTGAATGTTGAGCTTTTTCAGCCTTGCCGCCAGCGCCTTAGAAAGATCATTTTCCCGCATTCGGTAGCACCAGTTTGTGCCGCCGACCGTGCCGGGCAGGTTCATGCGGGCGCTGTTGTCCAAGGAAAGCAAATCCTGCATCGGGATGATGGCGCGGTTTGCCTTGGAGGAGAAAGCCGCTTCAATCAGCGCCTCGGCGATTTTTTTATCGTCCGTCAGGTGAAGCAGCCGCCGCGCACAGGCGCGTTCCTCTTCATCGACACGGGCAAACCAGCCGACTGCCGTATCGTTGTCATGCGTGCCGGTATAGACCACGGAATTTTTTGTGATGTATTTGGGACGGTGCGGGTTATCATCGCCGTCCGAAAAGCCAAAGACCAGCACCTTCATGCCGGGAAAGCCGCAGAACTTCAGCAGCCGCCGCACACGGGCATTGACCGCGCCCAAGTCCTCGGCGATGATGGAAAGCTGCGGCAGATTTTTCTTGACAGCGGTGAACAGCGCCCGCCCGTCATTCTTGACCCAATAGCCGTTTTTCGCTGTTTTGGCGCTTGCGGAAACGGAATAATAGTTTGCAAAGCCGATAAAGTGGTCAATGCGCAGAAGGTCAAAGCGTTCGCCCATCGCCTGAAGCCGGTCAAGCCACCACCCATAATGTTCTTTTGCCATTTTTTTCCAGTTGTACAGCGGATTGCCCCAAAGCTGACCATTCGCCGAAAAATAATCCGGCGGCACACCCGCGACCCGCGTGGGCGAGATGTCCTCATCCATCTGAAAAAGCGTCGGATTCATCCATACATCCGCGCTGCCGGGGGCGGCATAAATCGGAATATCGCCGAAAAGCTGCACGGAGTGGCTGTTTGCGTAAGCCTTCAGCGCCTTGAATTGGACATCAAAGAGGTACTGCACATAGGTGTGATACAAAACGCGGTCATTTAATTGCTCCAAAATGGCGGTTGTTTTTTCGTTTTTGTCAATATAGTATCGGCGGATATACACAGGCCACTCGGCAAACCAGCCGTACTGCTCGTACAGCGCCTGATGCTGCGCGCAAGGGCGCACCCATGCATGGGCAGCGGCAAAGGCTGCCACTTCCTTTTCGACCTTCTTGTAGCCGTAGGCAAAGGACTGCGAAAGCAGCGCCTCCTTTTCGGTGATGACGGCGGCATAATCCACAAGCCCGCTTTCCATATGCGGCTTAACACTGCCCTTTTCCAGCAGCCCTTCTTCTTCCAACTGCGTTAAATCAATCAGCAGCGGGTTTCCGGCAAACGCCGAGGGGCTTTGATAGGGCGAATTGCCGTACCCTGTCGGACCGACGGGCAGCATTTGCCAGATGGAACAGCCGGATTCATGCAGAAAATCCACAAATCGGCGAGCAGATGCGCCCATCGTGCCGATGCCCTCCGCCCCCGGCAGAGATGTAATATGCAACAGAATACCGCTTTGCCGCATGTCAGATACCTCCTTAAAAAACATAAGGTCGGAAAAATTCCGGCCTTATCAATTCTTTATCGGAATTTATCCGATGATATTTCCGTCCTTGTCGAACACGGGCAGTTTTTCAAGGTAGCTGATGTCGCTGCGCGTCTGGGCATCGCCCTCGGCCAGAATTGCCATGCGGCCAACGATGTTGCCGCCCGCTTTTTCCACCAAGGTTTCGATGGCCTTCAGGGATTCGCCGGTGCTGATGACATCATCCACGATGAGAACGCGGCGACCCTTCATATAGGCGGCATCATCGCCGTCAATGCAGAGCGTCTGCCGGTGGTCGGTGGTGATGGAATTAACCTCTACGGTGAACACATTCTTCATGTACAGCTTGGCGGACTTGCGGGCGATTAAATAGCGGTTTACACCCTCCTGCCGCGCCATTTCATAGGCCAGCGGGATGCCCTTGGATTCGGCGGTGATGATGACATCATGCGCGGGCGCTTTTTTAAGAAGCTCACCGGCGCAGGCTTGGGTCAGCTCGATGTCGCCGAAAATGACGAATGCGCCGATGTACAGGGAATCCGTGACACGGCAGATGGGAAGCTCACGTTGTAAACCCGCAACGTGCAGGGGATAAGTCAGCATGATGATTCGCTCCTTCTAAATCGGGCAAAAATACCCGCAATTACTTTCCTATTTTACGCGCATGAAGGCGAAAAGTCAACCGTTTTTCAAGGGATTTAGATTTAATAGAGCTGTTAGGAAATAGGGAACAGGAATTAGCAATTCGGAATGAAGATTTATAAATCACATAATCTGCTAACGGCTAACCGTTAACCACTAACCGATAACCGCTAACATCTAATCGCTCTAATCCCTCGTCCTAACCACTAATCACTAATCACTAACCACTAACACACTGACGGCGGCGGGAACATGAACAGACGAAAGCAGCGAGCCGTCCGGCGCAAGGAGAGAAAGAGAGCCGTTCAGAACAGCCAGCGCAGGGTCATTGCCGCCCTGATTGGCGACCAAGAGCCGTCCGTCCGGCAGAACGAGAAAATCACGCGGGAAGAAGCCGCAGGAGATGTGCCGCTTGAATGTCATCACGCCGTCTGCATCCAAGGTAAATTCGGCGATGGATTCATGCCCGCGGTTGCTGACATAGAGCGTATCTTTCTGCGCGTTCAGGCGAATGGCCGCCGCGTTGTTAAAGCCCGTATAGCCGCTTGGTAGGGTCGAGAGCGTCTGAAGCTGGGCAAAATGCCCGTCCTGCTTTTTGAACAGCGAGACCAGCCCGCCCATCTCATGAGACAGGTAAAAAGTGTTTTCATCGCGGAAAATGATATGCCGTGCGCCTGAGCCGCTCGGCTGAACGGACAGGCGTTCGACCTCGGTCAGCTTGCCGGTTTCGGCATTCGCCTGATAGATGCAAAGCGCGTCCAAGCCAAGGTCAACCGCCAGCAGCCGTCCATCCGGCATGAAGGACACCTGATGCATATGCGGCCCTGCTTGGCGGCCGGCTTTATCAAAGCCGCAGCCCATGTTCTGCACGACCTGCACGGCTTCGTGCAGCCCGTCCGCTACGGGGAAAACGGCCACAGAGCCGGTCACATAATTGGCGCAGTACAGAAAGCGTTTCGCTTTGTCCAAAACAAGATGGCAGGGCGCATCACCGTGGGCATCGACCATCGCAAGGACATGAATGCCGTTTTTTATGACCGTCCATTCCGCCACATATCCGCGCCCGTCCTTTTCACAGGTCGAGAAGAAATGTCCTTTTTCGCCCGCAATGATCCAGTTCGGTTCCTTCAGCGTTCCGTCAATCCAGAGCGTCTTTAGCTGATTTTCGATGAGGCGGCAGCGCAGAATGCCCTGCCCGCCCTTTTTCGACAGCGTCCCAATCAAAAAATCCATAAAAAAGCCCTACTTTTCATTGTTAATTGTGCCATTTTGATACGCTTTGCACAGCTCTTTTAGTGTGCAGCCCGCGCAATCCGGCTTGCGGGCATGGCACACACGGCGGCCGTGATAAATCAAATAATGGTGCGCATCATTCCATTTTTTCTTCGGAATGGCACGCATGAGCTGTTGCTCGGTGTCCTCGACATTCTTGGCGTTCGCCAGCCCCAGCCGATTGCTCACGCGGAATACATGCGTATCCACGGCAATGGCGGGAATATGAAAGGCGTTTGCCAGCACGACATTGGCTGTTTTGCGCCCCACACCGGGCAGAGCGGTCAGCTCCTCCATCGTGTGCGGCACCTCGCCGCCGTGCTTTTCGCAGATGATGCGGCACGCCGTGACGATATTCTGAGCCTTGCTCTTGAAGCCGCAGCTTTTGACATACGGGAAGAGAATGTCCGGTGTGGTCGCGGCCATCGCCTGCGGTGTCGGAAAATCGCGGAACACGGCGGGCGTGACCATGTTGACACGCTGGTCTGTGCATTGCGCCGATAAAATGGTCGCCACCAGCGTTTCGTAGGGGCTTGAAAAATGAAGCTCCGGCTTGGCATCGGGATAGAGCGCTTGAAGCTCCGCCAAAATGGCTTTTTTGTTTACGCGCAAGGTTATCTCACCGCCGTTTCAAGAGTTTTTCGATAGCGGATAATCAGTAAAAGCACCAGACAATAAATCGGGTAGGCAACAACATTCACGGTCAGGCGGGTGATGATGTACTGGGTTGTGCGGGCATAGCCCATGACATACGCCCACAGGGTATTGAGACCCGCATAGCAAACAAGCGAAACAAGCGCCTGCGCAAGCAGCACGCGAATGAGGGTGTTTTTTTTCGTCTGAATGGGCGGATGCAAAAGCAGCCCATAAAAAAGCCCTGTCAGCGCGGCGGTTAATGTGTACCCAAAGAAGAAATCGCCGGAGGAAAAAATCAGCGCCCCGATGACATCGCCCACCGCCGCTACCGCCATTGCCGGAACAATGCCGAACAACATCCCGCAGACAGCCAGCGGCACAAAGCCGAACGACAGCTCCAGCACCTTTGGGATGAGCGGGAATTTCATGATTTCGGCCATGACGATGTGCAGTGCCGTCAGCATGGACAGCATGGTCAAATCCTTTGCCCTGAGCGCAGATAGCTTCACGCCCTCATCCCTCCTTCTTTTTGACGATGCCATTATAGCAAGATTGGGGGAAAAACACAAGCGGAGCTTAGTGGATAGCGGATAGTGTGGAGGAAGAAAACAGAAAACAGGAAACAGGAGGCAGTGAAAAAGAAAATTTTCAAAAAAAGAGATGCAAGCATGATTTATCGTGATTTCATTTGATTTTATACATGGACTTTTTTCCTTATTTGTGGTATCGTTAGTATCTGTGGAAAGAGGCTTTGAAAAAAGGCTTTTTGGGAGAAAAGGGGGAAACGGCATGATTGCGCTTTCCGAGGTCATCACGGTGCTGACACCGTGGCTGGGCACTGAGCTGCTGAATGCGCTTCCCGCCCTTTGCCCTGACATCCAAGGCAGGCTTTCTGGCTTCGTGATAGGGCAGACGGATTTGAAGGCGCTGGCGCAGGGTTTGGACAGCCTTTTGTACCTCTCTGTGCGCGATGCGACCGAGAGACGAATGCTGATTCATCTGCCGGACGACAGCTATGTGCGCATTCGGGTAAGCGATTTTCCCGTGATGGCGGATGATTTAATGTATCTGCTGTTTTTGCATTTTCCCTTGGATGCGCGGCATTTGATGCTGCTGAGGGATTATTCTATCCGCATGGAGAGCCTTTCTGCCATCCGTGCGCTGTACACAAGGTTTTCCGAATATGAAACGCCGCAGGAGCTGCAAGCGCTCAAGCGCGTGGCGCAAACGTGCCATCCCGCGTTTCGATGGCGGCAGTGGCTTTTTTAAGGCATCCGTGCGGTGTTGCCTTACACACGGCGCTTCCTTACATAAACGAACTGAGATTTAGAGGGATAGAATGGGCAAATTGATTGCTGTCGCCAATCAGAAAGGCGGCGTGGGAAAGACGACAACCGCCATCAATCTGGCGGCTTGCGTTGCGGAAACGGGCAAAAAAACGCTGCTTGTGGACTTTGATCCGCAGGGCAATGCATCCAGCGGGCTGAATGTCCGCGCCGGAAAAAAGACGGTATATGAGGCATTGCTGATGCAGTGCGAAATGGCCGGAACGATTGAAGGAACGCGGCTGACGCATTTGTTTGTCGCGCCGTCCGATATTCGTCTGGCGGGCGGCGAGCTGGAATTGGCCGGCCTTGACCAGCGGGAATACCGCCTTCGCGCCGCCTTGTCGCAGGTGAAGGATGACTATGATTATATTTTCATCGATTGCCCGCCCTCCCTTGGGCTGCTCACCATCAACGCGCTGACCGCTGCGCAAAGTGTGCTGATTCCCATCCAGTGCGAATATTACGCCTTGGAGGGCGTGACCGCGCTGATGGATACCATCCGCAGGGTGCGGCGCACGGTCAACCCGTCCTTGGAAATTGAAGGTGTGCTGATGACCATGTTTGACGGACGAACGAATTTGAGTCTTCAAGTGGTCGCACAGGTCAAGAAGCACTTTAAGGACAAGGTATTTTCCGTAGTGATTCCGCGCAATGTGCGTCTTGGCGAAGCGCCCAGCCACGGGCTGCCCATCAACCGCTATGATGCGCGTTCCTCCGGTGCGGAGGCGTATGCGACGCTGGCAAGAGAAGTCATCAAAAATAATAGTAAGAAGAAATAAAAGGGGCATATGCTCATGATGAAAAAGATGGGGCTTGGCCGCGGCTTGGATGCGCTGCTGCCGGATAGTGAAAAGGACGAGCAGAAGGTGACGCAACTTCCTTTGGCGGACATTGACACCAACCCCGCTCAGCCGCGCAGACAGTTTGACGAGGAAGCGCTCAAGGCGCTGGCGGAGAGCATCAAATCAAACGGCGTGCTGATGCCGCTGTTGGTGGTGGAAACGGGCGCTCGCTATCGCATTGTGGCGGGTGAACGGCGCTTCCGTGCTGCTCGGCTTGCGGGCTTGGAGACCGTGCCGTGCATCGTCCGCGACATGGACAAGCAGCAGGAGATGGAGGCCGCACTGATTGAAAACCTTCAGCGTGAGGATTTGAACGCCATCGAGGAGGCCGCCGCCATCCGTGCGCTCATGGAGCAGTGCGGGTACACGCAGGAGATGGCCGCCAAAAGGATCGGCAAGAGTCGTCCGGCGGTGGCTAATTCGCTGAGGCTGCTCAGTCTCCCCGAAGAAATCCGCAAATCGGTAATGGTCGGCACCATTTCCGCCGGTCACGCCCGTGTGTTGTGCGGCATTGAGGACGCGGCGCGGCAGGAGCGGCTGTATCGGCGGACGGTAGCGGAGTCGTTAAGCGTCCGCGCGCTGGAAATGCTGGCTGCCCAGCCGGAAGAAACGCCGTCAACGCCGAAAAAAAAGCGCACGCATGAGCTTGCGCCGGAGCTGCGCGATATGCAGGAAAGGCTGCAATCCGCCGTCGGTGTCCGCACCGCCATGACCGGCAACGGCAAAAAGGGTCGCATCGTCCTGAGCTATTCCAATGAGGACGAGCTGGAGCTGATTTATTCCGCGCTGGAAACGCTTGAAGGGAAATAAAGCAATATAAGGCATCACCGCACAATTCAGCAACGCGCAAAATGTGCCTTTACGGTGCCTCGCCTCAATCTTCGATAGAGGCATCGGCAGTCTGCCGTTGGCAGACTTGAAAACCTTTCAGATTTTCAACCTCCGTGCATCTGCCTCTTGCAAAAATCTCGATTTACAGAAAGTAAAACCATCGATTTTTGCGTTTCGTTCTGACACAAAATTCACTATTTAGCACGCTGCCTCATATGTGCGGTGCTACCATAAAATCTCGACCGTTTTTTTGACGGTCGGGATTTTTTTATCGCTCTGCGATATGCTCAAACAAGTCGTTCTTTTCTTCGTCCAAGCCAACGGCGGAATAATACAGGCCGTAGCGCTGGGAATCGTAGGTGCCGCCCATGTAGATATGGTAGTGCGTTTTCTGCTGGGAAATGTGCTTTTTGAAGGCTTCTTTGGCGACTTCCTCCCCGGTGCGCCCGCCAAAGGCACTGAGAGACTGTGTCCAGTCGAAGGTGATTTCGTTTTCACGAAGTCTGTGTATATACAGCTTCTGTGGCGCATAAACGCCGTACTGCGCGGCAGAATCAGGTTCAAAGGCGGCATCTGCGCTCAATTCCGTGACGGAGCGAATAACTGCCTCAACCGCGGCCAAATGCTGAGTATGACCATATTCGCCCCTGATGTCCTGCGTTACGACAACCAGCGGCTTATAATGCCGGAGCTGGCGGACGATATAGCTCGGCGCAGCATCCTCGCCGCCCCATTTTTGTTTGACCAGCTCCACGGATTGGATGTTCAGGTCATAAAATGGACCGATTTCAGGATAATAGCGAATGCCGCAAGTCCAAAGACCGTCCAAAAGCTCGTTTTTTCGCTGTGCGGACGGCTCGCCCGCCAAATAGACGACCATGCACTTTTTGCCCTGCTCGCCCGCATAGGTCGGCAACAGACCGCCAAACCAGATAAGGTCATCATCGGGATGGGTGACGATGAGCATCAAATCGGCATCCTCTTCAAGATGCGTCCAGCGCTGCACACTATCCGGCAAAACGCCCTCGCCCCAAACGGACAGGGCGCTGATTTTGTATTCAGTCTCTTTTTCTGTGGTGCGGAGACGAACGACCCCGCTTGCTTCAAAGGGAATGAAAGCGTTAAGAAAATCATCCTTGTATTGCGCGATTTCAGACCATTCGCCGTTTTCGTCTTTGACTTCCACGGTCAGCGGAACAGACGCGCCAAAGAAGGAGAGAGACAGACCTTGACATTTCACGCCGTCCGGCAGGGTGATTTCCAAAGCGCCGCCCATGCCGTTCCAATAGCGGTCATAGCGGCCGTCTATTGAGCGCGTCACATGGCTTGCATCCACATCCGAAGAAAAGGTGCAGCTTTTTGTTAATTCAACTGCCTGTTCTTCTGCCGTCGCCGGACAAAAAAGAACGACCGCCAAGAGGACGGTCATCAGAAAAAATCCTCGCTTCATGCCAATGCACCCTTTCATTAGGGCTGGATAGACTCCACCAGCGCCGTCAGGTTGTTCAGCCCTACGATAAAGCCGTGCGAATTATCAAAGCGGTAATCCGAGGCGGAGCGATAATAGCCGATTCTATGGTTGTACTGCTGAATTACATCGTCATGCGTACCGCCGCGCAGGGTCGGGCGGCGATCCATCTTAATATCGGACAGGATTTGATCCAGCGGCCTGTCGACAAAAATGATGATGCCGTGGTTGCGCATGATGGTGATGTTTTCCTCCGTCAGCACTGTGCCCTCGCCGGTGGATATGATGCAAGGTTCAAAGTCCGCCAGCTCGACCAGAGCAGCGGTTTCGGCGTTCCTGAAAAATTCCTCGCCGAGCGCGGAATAGATGTCGTTGACGGTCATGCTCATCATTTCGCTCACGCGCTGATCCGTATCGACAAAGCGAACGCCGAGGTTTTGTGCCAAGCGCTGCCCAAGGCTGGTTTTCCCGCAGCCGGCCATCCCGATTAGAAAAATGTGTTCATGAAGCGTCATACAAACAAGCCCCCGTTTATCCGCCTGATTGCATCCGGTCGGCATAAAAGCCGGTTATCCAGCTGTATTTTGGCGGTATGAATGTATTATAGCATAATGAAATGAATTACGCAAGAACGAGAATGGGCGGAAACGCTCGAAATTCTGAATTTTTCATTGACTTTTTTTCTTTTCGCCTCTACAATGATGCAAGGAGGGATGTAGTATGGAGAACATTCACATTTTTAATGAGGAATTGTCTGTGAAAATCAGCCCGCTGGGGGCGGAAATTCAGAGCGTTGTGGATAAAAACGGTGTGGAGCGTATGTGGCAGGGCGACCCCAAGGTGTGGTCGGGTCGTGCGCCGGTGCTGTTCCCGTTTGCGGGCGGGCTGAAGGATGGGTACTATATGCACGGCGGTCGGCGGTACGATTTGACGCAGCACGGCTTTGCAAAAACCTCTGTTTTTCAGGTGGAGGAGCAGCAAAGCAGCAGCGTGACCTTCCTGCTGGATGAGCAGAACGAAAACTATCCCTTTGTTTACGCCCTGCGCGTCCGCTTTTCCCTGCGTGGCGCGGCACTCAAGGTGGAATTTATCGTGAACAACAACGGCGATACGCCCATGTATTACGGTGTTGGTGCGCACGAGGCGTATGCCTGCCCTGAAGGCATCAGCCAGTGCAAGCTGGTCTTTGACAAGGAGGAGTCTTTGCGGACGGCCGTGCTGGAGGGGGCGCAGATTACCACCCGCTTTGAGGAGCTGACCAGAAATTCCAACACGCTCCGCTTAAAGCCGGATTATTTCCGGCAGGACGGGACGCTCGTCTTCATGCAGGTTAATTCCCGCGGCGTGACGCTGGAAAGCGATGCCCGCAAGGAGCGGGTGCGCGTGGACTTTGACGACTTTGATTATCTGCTGGTCTGGCAAAAGACCCGCGCCGCGTATGTCTGCATTGAGCCGTGGACAAATCCGCCGGAATACACGACCAGCGACCATATGCTGTCCCACAAGCCCGGTATGCTCCTGCTCGCCCCCGGCAAGCAGAAAATTCACGCACATACTATCACTTTTTTATAAGAGAGAAATACCATGAATAATTACAACGCAAGCGAACGGCGCTATGAAAGCATGCCCTATACACGGTGCGGAAAAAGCGGCCTGATGCTGCCCGCCGTGTCCTTGGGGCTTTGGCATAATTTCGGCTGTACGGGCGAATATGCCAACATGAAGCGGATGTGCTTCACAGCCTTTGATTACGGCATTACGCATTTTGATTTGGCGGACAATTACGGCCCGCAGCCCGGCGATGCGGAGCGGAATTTTGGGCGCATTCTGCGTGAGGAAATGAGCGCGTACCGCGATGAGATGGTCATCAGCACCAAGGCAGGGTATTTGATGTGGAACGGTCCGTATGGAGAGTTTGGCTCGCGCAAGCACCTGATGGCCGGCATTGACCAGAGCCTCAAGCGCTTGGGGCTGCCCTATGTCGATATTTTCTACAGCCACCGCATGGATTTGGAAACTCCCTTGGAGGAAACCATGCTGGCGCTTTCGGACATTGTGCGGCAGGGCAAGGCGCTGTATATCGGTCTTTCCAACTATGACGGCGAGCATATGAAGCAGGCAGCGAATATTCTTGAGGAACTGCACTGCGCGTTCATCATTAACCAGAACAGCTATTCCATCCTGAACAGGAACATTGAGGAAAACGGGCTGGCGGAGGCTTTGACCGAAACAAAAAAGGGCTTGATTGTCTTCAGTCCCTTGGCGCAGGGCTTGCTGTCCGGACGGTATCTGAACGGCATTCCTGCCGACAGCCGCATCCGCACGGACGGGCGCTTCTTAAAGGAAGAGGCACTGACGGAGAAAAAACTCAAACAGCTTCATGCGCTCAATGATTTGGCACAGCAGCGCGGGCAGACCTTGGCACAGATGGCATTGGCATGGTGCCTGAATAAGCCCTATGTGACCAGTGTGCTGATGGGCGCATCCCGTCCTGAGCAGATTGCGGAAAATGTCAAAGCCGCAGAGAATACGCGCTTCACGGACGAAGAACTGCGGCTGATTGACGAAATTGTTTTATAAAAAGAAGGTAGTTTTATGGATACAAAGGTTTATTTAATCGAGCAGCTCAAAGCGCTGACCTCCCGTCCCAGCCCTACGGGCATGACGCGGGCGGCAACGGATTATCTCTTGGAGGAGCTGACGCGCCTCGGCTTTCAGCCGGAACGCACCCGAAAGGGCGCGGTCATCTGCACACTGGGCGGCGAAGGGCATCCGCTGCTTTTATCTGCCCATGTGGACACCTTGGGCGCGATTGTCCGCTCCGTAAAGCCGAACGGCGCTCTGCGCTATACGCAGGTGGGCGGGTACAGCGACAACGCCATTGAAAATGAAAATGTGCTAATTCATACCCGCGGCGGCAAGACTTATTCCGGCACGGTGCAGTCCATCTACGCCAGCCGCCATGTCTGGGGGGACAAGAGCGCGGAAGCCCGCACGCCCGACACGCTGGAAATTATTGTGGATGAAAAAACATGGTCGAAGGCAGAGACTGAGGCATTGGGCATTGCGGCGGGCGATTTTGTGTCCTTTGACCCGCGCACGGTCGTCACGGACAGCGGGTTTGTCAAGAGCCGCCACTTGGATGACAAGGCATCCAGCGCCGTTCTGCTGGCATTGGCGAGTTCGGTCAGTGAGGGCGAGACGAAGCTCAGCCGCAGCGTGACCCTGCTGTTCACCGTCTTTGAGGAAGTCGGTCACGGCGCGTCCACGATGTACAATTTGCCGTTTGAGGATATGCTGGCGGTGGATATGGGTTGCGTAGGCGATGACCTTAATTGCCATGAGGACATGGTGTCCATCTGCGCGAAGGACAGCTCCGGTCCGTTTGATTATGACTTTACCAATGAGCTGATTGCCCACGCCAAGCGCTTAAAATTGCCATATGCCGTGGACATTTATCCGCGCTATTCCTCCGATGCGGCCACTGCCCGCGCCGCCGGTCTGGATGCCCGCTTTGCGTTGTGCGGTCAGGGCGTGTTCGCCTCCCACGGCTATGAGCGCACACATATTGACGGTATCATGGCGACCTATCAGCTTGTTTCCGCGGTGGCAGGAGAAAAATTCGAGGGTTAATATTTGAACATAGAAAAAGGGCTGTCCTTTACGGATAGTCCTTTTTGGTATAAAATGATGAAATAATTTGGCTTGGCAATATCGGCAAAAATAGCGTAATATAAAAACGCCGAACAGATGAAAATTAGCTCGATGAGGTTAGGAGAGGACGGCGCTGCTCCTTTTTCGCAAGAAAAGGGGCGGTAGAGATGACAATCAAGGAAATTTTGTCTTTGTTGGAATTTTTAGCCGTCATTATTTTAGGGCATCATCAATATCATGATGAATAGAAAGAAATAACCACTCTCTCCTTCGACACAGGAAAACGATTACTCTTTGTAGAATAAACGATAAGAGATAGCGCGACATCTGATGCCAGTCAGGTTGGCTTTCTCGCCTGACTGCCTTATGGCATATAGCTTCAAAATTTTCAAGCATGATTTAGCCTGTTCAACGATAACAGGCTTTTTATTTGACCTCAAAGTCAAAATAGGTATCAGGGAACGGCTCATTTTTGAGCGTATAGTGCCACCATTCCTCTTGATAGGGCTTGAAGCCGGCGGCGAGCATGAATTTACAGAGCAAGGCGCGGTTTTGCGTTTCTTCCTTGGTAATGTCCGCTGCGCCGTGTCCGGCGCGTATGCCGAAAAAGTCAAAGCCCGTACCCATCGGCTGCTCTTCGCCGGATTGGTCGGTCAAGGTTAAATCGACCGTGCTGCCGCGTGAATGGCTCGATTTTTCCGCCACATAGCCGCGCCGCAGGATGTCAGCCTTATCCACGATGTCGGGGTAATACTTGCTCTGCATCTTGGTGTCGTTCTTGTCCTGCGCCCAGCGCTGAAAATGCGCCACGGCGCGGGTCGGGCGGTAGGCGTCGAAAATCATCAGCCGAAGCCCCTGCAAGCGGAAATCCTCCGCCACGCCCTTGAGCGCCTGCGCCGCCTCGATGGTCAAAATTGCACGCGATGCCAAATACCCATCCACGGGCGTACCGATAAAGTTGTCGTCCGAGGCATAGCGCATATCCTCAATGATGTCGGGAATGAGGTCGCGCACATAGCAAAAGCCTTCTGGGAGCTTGCTTTCATTCACGATCAGCACCTACCTTCAATATAAATAAAAGGATAATTTTTACAATAGACATAACACATAGAAGCTGCCCCTTCGCTCAAACCCCAAATATTATATATACGCTTTCTTGAAAGG
>CAVJHY010000018.1:0-17800 GCA_963649405.1 bacterium | reverse complement strand
GTATCGGTGTGACTTTCAGTCGTAAGTGTTCAAATATGAATTTTTTTAGATGCCACTTAGAATATTGAAACTTTGTCAGGCTGTATTATTCTTCCTCTGAAATATTCACATTCACCCCATTGACTTCCACGCCTTCTTCTGCGCGGATGAGAATGTACTTTTTCCCGTTAATCAAGCGGGTTTCCAGCATATCGCCGCAGTCTGGCGCGACATGGATCACCACGCTGGGAGTGCGCACCTCAAACTGCTTGGGGTTGACGATATTGGTGGCGCTTAAGGTCGTGCCGCGCCCGAATTGTTCTTCAAATTTTTGCTCGAAGGCTTCCGCTTTTTCGGAAGGAACGCCGCTGGCCTCCAAGATGGAGCGCACCTCCGGCGCAGACACAATGGGCGCTTCAGCCTTTTTGTCTTCCTTCGTCTGCTCGATTTTTTCGGCAATCTGCTCGTGAACGGCCTGCATGACCTCCAAATTCAGGTCTTCCGTTAAGGTGTCCTTCAGAATGGCCTGAAAAGTCTCCTTTTGGGTGGGCGCAGGCATGGGAAGCTCTGTGTGGAAGAGGACATCCGTCAGCTCTTCGTGCGCCATTTCCGGGTCGCGGACATAGTAAAGCGCATTGTAGATATTGCTGGTGCGGTCGTCAAAGGCAGGAAACATAAAACCGGCCTCCGGCGCACCGACTAACCATTCTGGCTCGCTGGAATGAAATTCATTTTCATGCGCCCAATAGCTCAAAACGGGCTTGCTTAGCTTGACAGGGCAGATGCAGCAGACAAAATAGGAGAAAACTGTTTCGCTCTGTGTGTCATCCAGCACACGCTGGGCATCCTTGGCACGGTGCGGCACATCATAGGTGTCATTCATCAGGAGAATTAAATAATTTTCCTCCATACGGATGGCATCGATGATGGTCTGATACAGCATATTGACCAAATCCGCATCTTTGAGCGCACTGTCCCGCAGATTCATCAAAAGCTGGTGCTGTTCGCTGCTCATCACCTGCTCCGGCGAAAACACGATGTCAATGCCCGTTTGACCCTGCGTGCCGGACAAGACACGCTTGAACAGCGCCATATACTTGGTCGCATCCTCCTCAGAAATCGAAATCATGGGCGTATCAAAAACGGAGAGGATTTCTCCTTTTGAGGTCACATAACAACCGTGAATGCTGGGAATGTTGCCCTTTTTCGGGTCAAAACGGTGCTTAATTTCCGCCAGCTCTTTCTTGTTCATAAAAATACCTTCCTCCATGCCAAAATGAAAGCGAAAAGCATTATAACACAAAATTGGATTTGTGCAAAGTGAATGAAGAGCGAAAAAGCGTGCCTACACGAGACACGCTTTGAGGCTATTCTTCAAAGGAAAGCAGGGGACGAATGGCCTCCAGCTTCTTTTCACCGATGCCGGAAACAGACAGTAAATCCTCAGGGAAATGGAAGATACCATTCGCTTCCCGTTCATCCACAATGCGCTGTGCCAATGTCGCACCGATGCCGGGCAGAGCGGTTAATTCCTCTTGAGTGGCGGTGTTAATCGAAATGGTTTCCTGCGCTGCAAGTGGGAAAGCCGTTTCTTTAACAACTGTGCTGACAGATGTTTTTCGTGTCAGCGGATAGGAAAAAATGGGAATGCGGGCATTCAAAACGGACTGGATCACGAAAAAGCAGAAGATCATGGAGAGGCAGATGAACACAATACGCGCCGGAAGATACAGACGGGCATCCGGTTTTTGCAGCCAACGGGTAAACACACCCGCGTGCTCTTTGCGCCAGCGGCGCTTCTTGACGGTCTCCGGCATGATGATTTCTTCCAGCTTTTCCATGCTCTGCCAATAGTCCTGCACGAGCCGCTCAAACGCCTCCTGCTCGGCGGGAGACTCCTCATCAGGTGGACTGATGCACGGCGAAGCAGCCGTTTTTTGATAGCGCATAGCGCCCTCCGATTTTACACGCTTTTTCTGACTTTTTGCCCCTGCGCCGTGTCCTCAACGATGTACCCAAGCACCTTGATTTCATCACGTAGCTCGTCGGAGCGCTTCCATTCCTTGCTCTTGCGGGCGGCGGCACGGGCATCGACCAGCGCCTGTACATTTTCAGGCAAGGTGTCATCGGCCTTCTGCATCAAAAGCCCCAGCACATCGCACAGACTCAGCAGCGTATCAAGCGCCGTCTGTACGGCTTCCTTCGCACTGTCGGCGTTCAGAGAGACATTGGCATCCTGCACCAAGGAGAATAGAGCGCCGATGGCATCCGCCGTGTTCAGGTCGTCATCCATCGCCTCGTCAAAATGCGTGGCGTTTTCATGGACACGCTCAACAAATGCTTTTTCCTCGCTTGTCAATTCGCGTTCCTTCGTGTGTTCCAGCAGGAAGCGGAGCTGGTCACGGGCGGTATACAGGCGCATCAGGGAGGAATGCGCCTGCGCAATCATCTCACGGCTGAAATTCAAGGGGCTTCTGTAATGGGCAGACAGCATGAAGAAGCGGACATCCTCGGCGGCAAATTCCTTCAGAATATCGCGGACGGTGAAGAAATTGCCAGCGGACTTGGACATCTTTTCGTTGTCAATATTGATAAAGCCATTATGCATCCAATAATGCACATAGGGCTTGCCGGTTGCGCCCTCGGACTGGGCAATTTCGTTTTCGTGATGGGGGAAGAGCAAATCCTTACCGCCCGTGTGAATATCAAATGTTTCTCCAAGATACTTCATGCTCATGGCAGAGCATTCGATGTGCCAGCCGGGACGGCCCTGCCCCCACGGGCTTGGCCAAGATGGTTCGCCGGGCTTGGCGGCCTTCCACAAGGCAAAATCAGCGGGATTTTTCTTAATATCATCGACCTCAATGCGAGCACCCGCTTCCAAATCATCCAAATTCTGGCCGGACAGCTTGCCGTAGCCGGGAAATGCCTTGGTGTCATAATACACATCGCCGTTGACCTCGTAGGCCAAGCCCTTTTGCTGAAGCGTTTTAATCAGTTTGATAATATCGCCGATATGCTCCGTAGCGCGGGGATGCACCGTGGCAGGACGAATGCCGAGCGCCTTGGCATCTTTGAAATATTCCTCAATGAAGTGGTCGCCCAGCTCCTTGACGGTGATATGTTCTTCATTGGCGCGTTTGATCATCTTGTCGTCAATGTCGGTGAAATTCTGAACAAAAGTGACCTTGTAGCCGCGATGTTCCAAATACCGGCGCAGCACATCGAACACGATGAACGGGCGGGCATTGCCGACATGAAAATAATTGTAGACGGTCGGACCGCAGGCGTAAATGCGCACCTCGCCCTCGTGAACGGGAACAAATTCCTCCTTGCGGCGGGACTGGCTGTTATAGATTTTCATGATGCTCTTCCTCCTTATTTTCCATTTCATTATTCTTCCGCTTTTCGCAGTTGACCTCAGGACACTGGCTGCAATCGTGCGACTCCTGATATGAATGCAGGGCGCTTTCCAAATGCTCGACCCTTTCCAGCATGGGGTCGGGCAGATTGCCATGTTCCAAGTCAATGTCGGGCGTTTTCTGACGCTGCCGGACGATGCGGCCGGGATTGCCGACCACTGTGCAGCAATCCGGCACATCCTTTAAGACGATGGCACCCGCACCGACCTTCACATGATCCCCGATGGTGATGGGACCTAACACCTTTGCACCTGCGCCGATGGTGACATGGCTTCCGATGGTCGGGTGACGCTTGCCCGTATCCTTACCTGTGCCGCCCAGCGTCACGCCCTGATAGAGCGTCACATCATCGCCGATGATGGTGGTTTCGCCGATGACAACGCCGCTGCCGTGGTCGATGAACAGCCCGTTGCCAATCTGCGCGCCGGGGTGAATTTCAATCCCCGTTTTGCGCCTTGTGCGGGCGCTGATCATGCGGGCAAGCAGAAAATGTCCCTTCTGATACGCTTTGTGCGCCACCCGATGGCGAATCAGCGCCTTTACACCGGGATAGCACAAAAGCACTTCTAACTTGCTGTGCGCAGCCGGATCACGAGAAAGGACGGCCTCTATATCCGTCCGAAGCTGGTCAAACATTCAAAGTCCCCCTTAGGCATCCACACGCCATTCAGCAGTGCTGCCCTTGATAAAATAAAAAAGCGTCTGTCTTTCATAAGAGACAGGCGCTCAAACGAACACTTGCAATCCACTCTGTTGAAAAGTGAAGCAGCCGATAACGAGGCTAAACGGTGCGGAATACTGTTCTTTCCTCCGCACGACTCACGGGGGCACTGTCCGTCTGTCGCGAATGCGTTTTCAGCCTCTTGGCGCATTCTCTCTAAAGCGACATGAAACACGGGTTTTTTCCCCGATCAAAGCCAACCATATTATATGCCGAATGTTTGAGAATTGTCAATACGGAATGTCTGTTTCCTGCGCATTGACAAGCGGCTCTGTACATTCCGCTCGTGTATAGTTTCCATCCTTGCCCAAAATCCATGCCTTCATGTTGTCACGCTTTTCCAAAATCAGCTCGTTATAAACGCGGTTGCGGATGGACGGATTTTCGATGGGAAAGAGCAGCTCGACACGCTTGTCCAAGTTTCTGGTCATCAGATCAGCAGAGGACAGGAACACGGTAGGGGCGCCGTTATTCTCAAAGCAGTAAACACGCGCATGCTCAAGGAAGCGACCGACAATGGAGCGCACCTCAATGTTATCATGTTTTTTGACCTTCAGGCAGCACGGACCGCGGACAATCAGCGTCACGGGAACGCCCGCATCCGCAGCACGGTACAGCTTTTTTATCATCAGCTTGTCCGTCAGTCCGTTCATCTTGGCCATGATGCCGCACGGCTCATCCTGCTCGGCGTTTTCGATTTCCAGCTCAATCATTTCGTTCAGCTTTTCACGAATGCCCTCCGGCGAAGCGCAGAGCTTTTCAAGC
The DNA here is from genome assembly GCA_963649405.1 of bacterium. GTDB lineage: Bacteria > Bacillota > Clostridia > Christensenellales > Aristaeellaceae > CAVDRM01. Next base: position 12,913 of record CAVJHY010000018.1, on the reverse strand, counting down.
GGAGAGAGGCCTGAGAAACCCGTCAGCCGGTTAAAGAATGAGCCTGCATCGCGCCCGATGATTTCGTCGGCGGTGAACAGTCCCATATCCGTGTAGAGCTTGGCCGTGCTGTCGTTATAATTGCCCGTGCCTAAATGCACATAGCGGCGCAGCCCGTTTTCCTCACGCCGAATGACTAAGGTAATCTTGCTGTGCGCCTTCAGATTGGGAACACCGTAAATAACATGGCAGCCTGCCTTTTCCAGCGCCTGACACCAGTTAATGTTGTTTTCCTCATCGAAACGGGCACGTACCTCGATTAAAACCGTCACCTGCTTGCCATTCTGAGCGGCGCGGGACAGGGCGGCGACGATGGGGCTTTTGCCGCTGACACGGTAAAGCGTCTGCTTGATGGCCATGACATTCGGGTCATCCGCAGCCTGGGACACAAAACGAATGACCGGCTCGAAGGAATCGTAGGGGTGGTGCAGGAAAATGTCACCCTGTCGAATGGCGGCAAAAATGTCCTGCGTCTCCTGCAAAACCTGCGGGATGCGCGGGGTAAAGGTGGGAAAGCGGAGGTCATCAAAGCCGTCCAAGAAGGCAATCTGCTTCATGAAAAAGTTCGGATTGAGCGGTCCTGAAACGGCAAAAACCTCATTATCCGTAATATCCAGATAGCGCTTTAAGCGCGTAAGCAGCCTTGAATCAAAGCGCTTGGGCACTTGAAGCCGAACGACCTGTCCCCATTTGCGCTGCTTCAGGTTTTTACGCATTTCAACAATCAGCGTATCCGCGTTGCTGTCATCATACAGAAAATCTGTATTACGCGTTAGGCGGAATGGCTGGCAGACAACAGGCTGGTCGCCGCCAAAGAGCTTATAGGCAAACGCAGACACCACATTTTCCAGCAGAATGCCGCGTGCGCGTCCCTTGCCCATCGGCAGCATAATCACCCTGTCAATGGACTGCGGGAGGGGGAGAAGCGCAAAGCGCATCATTTCTCCGCGGGAAGCGGGCGGCAAAAGCAGCGCTAAATGGAGGCATTTGGCGGCCAGCAGGGGAAACGGGCGTTTCATGTCGATGGCGCGGGGCGTTAAGAGCGGCGCAATGCTGTGGTCAAAATAATTGGACAGCCATGTGCGCTGCTCACGGTTTAATTCATGCATAGCCAGCAGATGAATGCCCGCATCCGCAAGGTCGCTCAGATAGGCATTCAGAATATGATACTGCCGTTCCACCAATTCCCGAACGCGCAGATTGATTTCCGCAAGCTGCTCGGCAGGGGTCAGCCCGGCAATGTCGGTCTTCTTGGAGTCCGTCTTCAAATCCCGCACCAAACCGCCGACGCGCACCATATAAAACTCATCCAGATTGCTTTCGCAGATGGAGATGAATTTTCCGCGTTCCAACAGGGGATTTTCCTGATTGCACGCTTCCTCCAGCACGCGGGCATTAAAGCTGATCCAGCTTAATTCTCTGTTCTCAAATTTGCTCATGGAAACCATCCTTTTATTTTGTCATTTTCGTTGTCAGAGTCAGCAGCGTCACACTGGGCGCATTAAAGAAGCGCATGGGCAGGAAAGAGTAAATCTTCGCCGCGCCGAGACCTGGGCTGATGTACTGCGAAATGCCATGCACCGTCACAAGACCGGACAGCGTTTCGCTCATCGGAAACCAGCCGCTTTTTTCGGTTCCGAGAGCTTCCGGCAGATAGACAGCGCCAAGCAGCGGCAGCCTGCACTGGCCGTTGTTGTAATGCCCGCTCAAAATCAAGGAAATCGCTTTGACATATGAAGAACGGCTTTCCGAGGAACGCAGCATGGCGATGTCATCGCTTTTCAGCGGCGCATGGGTCAGCACGACACAGGTGTCCGTGGACAGCATCGTTCGCTGCGCCTCCTCCATGCGGGCAAGAACATCCTTCCTGTATTCGGCCATCTTCAGCCCGAAAGTCTTTTCCTGCGAATCAGGCAGCGCTGTTATTTCTTCTTCATAAGAAGTGATGGCGCGGAACATGGAGGTTAAGTCGAGCGTAAAGAAAGATTCGGGGCAAATCCAGATGGTACTCTTACCGTAGGAAACTTCGACAGGCGCATCCAAATAGGTTGCACCGTGATTTTCAGCTGCCAAGATAAATTCGGCCTTGACATTATTTGTCGTCCCTGCCGATGATTGCAGCGGTGAGGGGTCTTCGTCACCGGCAATCAGGAAGATGGGTGTGCCATCCGGAATTAGGTCAATCAGCTCAATGAGCGGTGTAAAATCGCCATCTGCGCCGACTGAATCACCCGTGATGCAAACGGCGTTGTACTTGCTGTTTTTGATGGTCGCTTCCAAGTCCGTCTGCTTTGCACCGAAGTGAGCGCCATGTAAATCGCTGATGTGCAGGATTTTATACCCCTCCAATGCGGAAGGTAGGGACGGAATAGTGACGGACTGCGAAATGAGCTGCACTTGCCTGTTCAGCACCATGTTGACAAGAAGCGAAATCGCCGCAATGAGGGCAAAAACTAAAACAAAAATCATGAACCCGTGTCCGTGCGGCTTTTTTGCCCTTGCGAACAGGGGGTCATCCATAGCCTTGGGCATACCAGACCTCCTTTATGGATACAAGCCTATTATATCGGAAAACAGCCTCTCTTTCAATCCATATCCCGATACAAAATCTATCTTTTACCAAATTTTTATGGATTTTAAGCCCTACTCTGTGGTATGATAAAAGAAGATGTGAAATTGGAGGCACTGAAGCGATGGCAAAGGTCAAAACCCTGTTCACCTGTACGGCCTGCGGCTATGAAACGCCGCGCTGGTTTGGCAAATGCCCGGAATGCGGCGCATGGAACACCTTAGAGGAAGGTCTGCCGCAGCCCGCCACCGCTCCGCAAAAGCCGCAAAAGCAGCGAGGCGGAACGGGCAGCCAGGCACTACCGATTGCCCAAATCGAGGCAGGCGAGCAGATTTATCAAAAGACAGGCATCAGCGAGCTTGACAGGGTGCTGGGCGGCGGCTTGGTAGAGGGCGCTCTTTTGCTGGTGGGCGGCGAGCCGGGCATCGGCAAATCCACCCTGCTTTTACAGGTCTGCGCGAAGCTGTCCCAAATGGGCAAACGCGTTCTGTATGTAACGGGCGAGGAAAGCGCACGGCAGATTAAACTCCGCGCCCTGCGCCTTCATGCGGATGAAAATGAAATGCTTGTGCTGGCCGAAAATGCAATGGATGCCATTGAGGAAAAGCTGAACACAATTCAGCCGGACTATGTGGTCATTGACTCCATTCAGACCATGTACAGACCGGAGCTGGCCAGTGCGCCCGGCTCGGTCAGTCAGGTGCGTGAGTGCGCATCTCTCTTGATGCGCTATGCCAAAACGAACGGCTGCGCCATGATGCTGGTCGGCCATGTGACCAAGGAGGGGGCGATTGCCGGTCCACGCATTTTGGAGCATATGGTGGATGTCGTTCTGTATTTTGAAGGCGACCATCAGCACGAATTTCGCCTCTTGCGTGCCGTCAAAAACCGCTTTGGCTCGGTAAATGAGCTGGGCGTGTTTGAAATGACTGGCGAAGGAATGCAGCCGGTTGAAAACGCTTCTGAAACGCTCCTTTCCCAGCGGGCGAAAAACGCGAGCGGCTCGGCTGTGTTGTGCGGCATGGAGGGCAGCCGCCCCATGCTGGTGGATATTCAGGCGCTTGTCGCGCAGTCCTATTATGCCGCGCCGCGCCGCACGGTGGACGGCATGGATTCCTCCCGCGTGATGCTTTTATTGGCCGTGCTGGAAAAGCGGGCGGGCGTGCGGCTTTATAATCAGGATGTTTACATCAATGTGGCGGGCGGCATGAGTCTGAATGAGCCGGCGGCGGATTTAGCGGTGTGTATGGCAGTCGCATCGTCAGCCAGAGACATCATACTGCCGAGCGAATGCGCCATGATGGGGGAGGTCGGCTTGGCAGGGGAGGTGCGAGCGATTTCTCAGTTAGAGCGTCGAATTGCCGAAGCCAAGCGCCTCGGCTTTACGCATATCCTATGCCCCAAGGACAGCGTGCGGCGGGTGAAAGCGCCGGAGGGCGTGACGATTCACGCAGTGGATACGGTAGCTCAAGCAATGGCGGTTTTGGGTATGTACAAGCGAGACAGCAACTAAAATCACCGCACCTTGTTAAGAAAAAAGAACAAAAAAATCCTGAAATGCAGTTTTATTTTACATTTGTTAACATAAGTTTAATATATTGTAATAATTCCTTAACAAACGATATGTCTGTTCATGGTATGATATGTATGTAAATCGGACAATTTCATGAATTGTCCGTGGGAGGGATAACACATCATGAAGAAGCGTATTTTAGCAATGCTGATCGCGGTCATCCTTGTGTTCGCCAGCGTAGCGTCATTGGCGGAGGATTATACCCGTGTTTTGAAGCAGGGCATGGAGGGTGACGATGTCACCTATATGCAGGAATGCCTTCAGAGCTATGGCTATTATACCGGCACGGTGGACGGCAAATTTGGCAAGGGCATGTATAAGGCCGTTGTCGCTTTCCAGAAAAAGAATGACCTCAAGGCGGACGGACGAATCGGGAAGGACACTTGGAATGCCCTGACCTCGGCGGATGCCATCGGTAAGGACGATGAGCAGGAGGAGTTTGATTCTCTGCGCAAGGGCGATAGCGGCGATGCCGTTGCGTCCATGCAGCTTGCCTTGCAGAATTATCTTTATTATAACGGCGACATCAGCGGCAAGTTTGACACGGCGACCTATAACGCGCTGGTCAGTTTCCAAGCCTCTACCGGTCTTTCCGCTGACGGCGTTTACGGTCTCAAAAGCTATCAGGCTTTGGAAGACGGCACGGCGTCCATTTTCAAAGACGGTGCTGTCCCCAAGCGCACGCTCAAACGCGGTATGCGCGGCTATGATGTGGCGCTGCTTCAGCGTCAGCTTGGTTTGAGCGAAACCGGCTATTTTGATTCCGATACCGCCGATGCCTTGAAGACCTTCCAGACGGATAACGGTCTCACCGTCACAGGCACGCTGAATACCGCCACCCGCAAGGCGCTTTGGAACGGCTCTGACAGCGGTGACAGCGATGAGTTTACCACACTTCGCAAGGGTGCAACGGGCGACAGGGTTACGGCCATGCAGCTTCGTCTGCGCGAGACCTATTATTACGCGGGAAAAATCAACGGTACTTTCGACACGGCTACCTATAACGCCCTCAAGAGCTTCCAAGCCTCCACTGGTCTGAATGCGGACGGTGTGTACGGTCAGAAGAGCTATGAGGCGCTCGAAGAATATCAGGCTTCCATCTTTGTGGACGGCGCGATTCCTACCCGCACTCTCAAGCGCACCATACGCGGCTATGATGTCTATATTGTTCAGCAGAAGCTGATGGAGCTTAACTATTTATCCTCCTGCACGGACGGCTACTATGATGCCAGCACCGTTGCCGCCGTCAAAAAATTCCAGAAAGCGAATGGTATTGACGACACGGGCATTGTCAATTCCACTACTCGCCGCTACCTCTGGCCGACCTCCATTGACCAGCAGGAGCAGGAGGATGATTCCAGCAAGGATACCGAATATGATACCTACACTCGCCCGACCCTGCGTCTGGGCAGCTACGGCAAGTATGTGTCCAGCGCGCAGATGCGCTTAAAGGCCGGCGGTTTCCTGCTCGGCACGGCGGACGGCATCTTCGGCGCGAAGACCAAGCAGGCTGTTATCGCCTTGCAGAAGGAATATGGTCTTGAACAGGATGGTGTCATTGGCGCATCCACTTGGGAAATCCTGATGTCCTTCAGTCTTGATACAACTGAGCAGACCTCCGAATATGACGAAGAAAGCTCCAGCATCGGCGGCGTAACCAAGAAGATTCAGCTTGGTGATAAGGGCGCGGAGGTTACCCGTCTTCAGACTTGGCTCATTGATTTGGGTTATCTGGATGACGGTCAGGCAGATGGTATTTTCGGCCGCAAGACCCGCACGGCAGTCCGCAAATTCCAGAAGGATAACAAATTGACCGTGGACGGCGTTGTCGGCACGAAGACCTATGTCAAGCTCTATGAAGCGCTTGGCTTGAACGGCACAGAAGGCTAATCACAAAGAAATTTATGCTCCTGCATGGCACTTATTTGCCGAGCAGGGGCATTTTTTTCCGAAACTTTTTGAGAAGCAGCAGGAAAAACGCTTGCAAATAGGCATTTGTCGTGTTATTATACAAAATGGTGTCCTAAGCCAAGGACACAAACCAAACGGAACAGTGATTGGGAGGTTGTCCACATCATGGGCTACACGGTCGAGAAAATTTCCGGTAATCAAGTCAAGGTCAATTTTGAAATTCCTGCTGCCGATTTTGACGCAGCGCTGGAAAAAGCGTATCTGAAGCTGCGCGGCAAAATTCAAGTGCCCGGCTTCCGCAAGGGTCATGCCCCGCGTAAACTGATTGAAAAAATGTACGGTGAGTCCGTATTTTATGAAGACGCTTTTGACATCGTTTTCCCTGAACACTATGAAGCTGCTGTGAAGGAAAACGATTTAGAGCCTGTTGACCGTCCTGAAGTTGACAAGATGGAGCAGATGGCTGCCGGTCAGGATCTCAAATTCTCCATTAAGGTGTATGTAAAGCCTGATGTCACCCTCGGTCAGTACAAGGGTTTGAAGGTCACCAAGTATGTCCATACCGTGACGGATGAAGAAATCGAACACCGCATTGGGCATGATGTTGAAAAGGAAACTACCATGCAGGATGTGGAAGGCCGCGCTGTTCAGATGGGCGATACCGTGAATCTGGACTATAAGGGCACGGTGGATGGTGTTGCATTTGCTGGCGGCACGGCTGAAGGTCAGACCCTTGAAATCGGCTCGAACACCTTTATCCCCGGTTTTGAAGAGCAGATGGTCGGCATGAACATCGGCGAAGAAAAGGACTTAAATGTTAAGTTCCCCGAAGAATATCACGCTGAGGATCTGAAGGGTAAGGATGCTGTGTTCCATGTGAAGGTGAATGGCATTCAGAAAAAGGTCACGCCCGCTCTGGACGATGAATTTGCTGCTGATGTGTCCGAGTATTCCACCTTTGCCGAATACAAGCAGAGCATCGTGGATGAACTGACCAAGAATGCCGAAAAGAACGCCGACATCGAAATGGAAAACAACCTCATTCAGCAGGCTGTTGACGCAGCGGATTGCGACATTCCCGAAGCCATGATCACCGATGAAATCGAGCTGATGAAGCGCGAGCTGAAGATGCGCATGATGTATCAGGGTCTGCGCTATGAGGATTATCTCAAGTACACCGGCCAGACTGAGGAGCAGGTTTCCGAAATGTATAAGCCGGAAGCTGCAAATCGCGTCAAGATGCAGCTTGTGCTGGCCGCCATCGTGAAGGCTGAAAATGTCGAAGCCTCTGATGAGGATGTCGAAAAAGCTATCGCTGAGGAAGCGGAACGCGCCGGCAAGGAAGTCGAAGCCTTTAAGAAGACTTTGAACGACCGTCAGATGGAATATCTGCGTGAGAATGCCAAGCTGCGCAAGATTGTTGACATGATTAAGGACACCGCCGAAGTCGAAGTCAAGGACGATAAGGACAAGATTGATGTAAGCAAGACGGCGGAAGAAATGGTCAAGGTCATCGAGGACGAGGAAGCTAAGGAAGCAACCGAGGAGACTAAGGAATAAGTCTTTAAGCTGGAAAAGCCTTTGATAAATCTTGTGCGCGGCCCATGCCTGCGGTTTCGCCGGATGGCGTAATGCGGTAGCATGAGCCGCGCATTGCATATCACATGAATGAACGGGGAGGCAGAAAGAGTGTCGCTCATTCCTTATGTAATTGAAGAAACAGGCCGTGGAGAACGCGCGAGCGATATCTATTCACGCCTGCTGCGGGATCGCATCGTGTTCTTGGGTAGCGAAATTGATGACCAAGTTGCCAATTCCATTGTCGCCCAGCTTCTTTTCTTGGAAACGGAGAATCCCGATGCCGATATTTCCTTGTATATCAACAGCCCCGGCGGCTCTGTCACGGCGGGCATGGCGATTTATGACACCATGAATTATGTCAAATGCCCCGTGCGCACTGTGTGCATCGGCATGGCGGCTTCTATGGGTGCGTTTTTGCTGATGGCAGGTGAAAAGGGCAAGCGTATGGCGCTGCCGAACAGTGAAATCATGATTCATCAGCCCTCCGGCGGCGCGTCCGGTCAAGCGACGGATGTGACCATCCATGCCGAATGGCTGCTCAAGACCCGCCATAAAATGAGCAAGATGATGGCCGAGATGACCGGAAAAACGCTGGAAGAGGTGGAACGCGATGTCGAGCGTGACCACTTCATGACGGCGCAGGAAGCGCTTGAATACGGCATCATTGACGAAATCTATCAGCCCAAGCCGAAAACTGCGAGGTAAACATGGCGAAAGACGATGATTTTATGCAGCGCAAGCATCGCTGCTCCTTCTGCGGCAAATCTCAGGATCAGGTGCGGCGGCTGGTGGCTGGGCCGAATGCGTACATCTGCAATGAGTGCATCACGCTCTGTCAGGAAATTATGCGCGAGGATTTGGATGTTCTGGCCAGCCCCAGAATGGACAAAATCCCGACACCCAGCGAAATGAAAGCCGTGCTGGATGAATATGTGATTGGTCAGGAAAAAGCCAAGCGCACACTTTGCGTGGCCGTATATAATCACTATAAGCGCATCAATGCTCCGCAGAAAAAGGACGATGTAGAGCTTCAGAAGTCCAATATTCTGATGGTCGGGCCGACCGGCTGCGGCAAAACCTATTTGGCTCAGTCCTTGGCGCGGATTCTGAATGTGCCGTTCGCCATTGCAGATGCCACGGCACTGACCGAGGCTGGCTATGTGGGTGAGGATGTCGAGAATATCCTTCTGCGGCTTATTCAGGCCGCCAACGGCGATGTGCAGGCCGCGCAGCAGGGCATCATCTACATCGATGAAATTGACAAAATCGCCCGCAAGGGTGAGAATGTATCGATTACCCGCGATGTCTCCGGCGAGGGCGTTCAGCAGGCGCTGCTCAAAATTTTGGAAGGCACGGTGGCCAATGTGCCGCCTCAGGGCGGGCGCAAGCATCCCCAGCAGGAGTTTATTCAGATTGATACCACCAACATCCTCTTCATCTGCGGCGGCGCGTTTGACGGCCTTTCGCAGATTATCGAGCAGCGTATCGGTAAGAAGACGATGGGCTTCGGCGCAAAGGTTGAAGGCGATAACGGCAAGAATGTCGGTGAGGTGCTTTCCAATATGCGGCCGGAGGATTTGATGAAGTTCGGTTTGATTCCCGAATTTGTCGGTCGCCTGCCGGTTACTGTATCACTCAATTCCTTGGACGAGGATGCCTTGGTGCAGATTTTGACCAAGCCGCGCAATGCGCTCGTCAAGCAGTATCAAAAGCTCTTGGAGCTGGATGATATTACCCTGTCGTTTGATGACGATGCTTTGATTGCCATTGCCAAGAAAGCCATCGAACGCAAGGCCGGTGCCCGCGGTCTGAGAGCCATCATCGAGGATGCAATGCTTGATACGATGTTTGATCTGCCCGCGCGGAATGATGTTGTGCATTGCCGCGTGACCAAGGAAACCATCGAAAAGGGCGAAAAACCCATTTTGGAGCAGGGCGAACGCCATCATCTGCCGAAAGCCAAAAAGACATTGCCGGAAGCCGAGGACAATACCACACCGAGCGCAAGCTGATACATAGAGCTTCCATATTTTAACCCCTTTTCTGATGCTTCACAGCCAAGGAAAAGGGGTTTTTCATAAAGTCGGCTACTTGTCAAGCGTTTGTTTTCAAGGTATAATGGCATATGACAGGCGTATATAATTTGCTTTCGTCTGTCGGCTTTGGGAGGAAATTTATGCCGAGAAAGAAAAAAGAGACGCTGGAGCTGCCCATCATTCCGCTGCGCGGGTTGATGGTGTTCCCGCATATGGTTTTGCATTTTGATATTGGCCGTGCCCGCTCCATTGCTGCGCTGGAGCAGGCCATGCTGAAGGATCAGCAGGTGTTTTTAGTCGCACAGAAGGACAGTGAGACCGAAAATCCTGAGCTGGCGGAGCTTTGCTCTGTCGGCACGATTTCGACCATCAAACAAGTATTGAATCTGCCCGGTGAGGCTGTGCGTGTGCTGGTTGAGGGCAAAAAACGCGCCGTTTTAACAGCGGTGACGGACAGCGAAAACGGCCTGATGGCTACTGTGACGCTGCCCGAAACGGGGGACACGGACACGCCGGAGCTTTTAGCGCTCGTCCGAACGACCCATGCGCTGTTTGAAGAATATGCGCGGCAAAGCGGCCGCGTTTCCGGCGAGACTGTTCGATCTGTGGCTGAGGTGAATGCGCCGGAACATCTGGCTGACCTGATTGCCGCCAATGTCTTGACGCGCATAGAGGACAGACAAGCCATTTTGGAAGAGACGGATGTTCAGCAGCGGTTGGAAACGCTGTGCGAAATCCTGATGCGTGAATCCGAACTGGCATCCATCGAAAAAAATGTGCAGTCGCGGCTCAAAAAGCAGCTTGATAAAAGCCAAAAGGACTATTATTTACGGGAGCAGATTAAGGCCATTCAGGAGGAGCTGGGCGACAAAGAGGCGACCGATGTGGAAGACCTTCGTGCCAAGGCCGAAAAGCTTCCCTTGAACGAAGAGGCACGGCAGAAGGTCACGCGGGAGCTGGACAGAATTTCCCGCATGGCACCGGGTACGCCCGAAATCGGCGTAAGTCGCACCTATGTAGAATGGATTTTGGATTTGCCGTGGGAAAAGTTGACCCGCGACAATCTGGATTTGAAACGCGCCCGTAGGATTCTGGATGAGGATCATTACGGGTTGGAACAGGTCAAGGAGCGCGTTATTGAATATTTGGCCGTCCGCCGTATGAAGGAATTAAGCACAGGCGATGGCACGATGAAAGGTCCTATTTTGTGCTTTGTCGGTCCGCCTGGTGTCGGAAAAACTTCCATTGTAAAGGGCATTGCGCGGGCTGTCGGTCGCAAATTTGTGCAGATGTCCTTGGGCGGCGTTCGAGATGAGGCGGAAATCAGAGGCCATCGCCGTACCTACATCGGGGCAATTCCGGGACGCATCATTTCGGGTATCAAGCAGGCCGGAACGATGAATCCCGTATTTCTCTTTGATGAAATTGACAAAATGAGCAACGACTTTCGCGGTGATCCGGCCAGCGCCATGCTGGAAGTGCTAGATGCCGAGCAGAATTTTGCCTTCCGTGATCATTATTTGGAGCTGCCGTTTGACTTATCCAAAGTGATGTTCATCACCACCGCCAACAGCAAGGATACCATCCCCGCGCCCCTGCTTGACCGAATGGAAATCATCGAGGTGCCGAGCTATACGGAAGAGGAAAAGCTGCAGATTGCCAAAAAACATCTTTTGAAAAAGAAGATTGCCGAGCATGGTCTGCCGAAAAACAGTGTGCGGATGAACGATGCTGTCTTAAAACAACTCATTGAGGATTATACACGCGAAGCTGGTGTACGCATTTTGAGTCGCACTATTGCTCGCGTTGTGCGGAAAGCAGTTGTGGAGATGCTGGAAAAGGATGTCCGGCAGGTAACTGTTACCCCTGCTTTGCTCAAGGGATACTTAGGCACACCGCGCTATTTGCGTGAGCCGCCGGAGAAAGCACCGATGGTCGGCGTTGTGAATGGGCTGGCCTACACGACAGTCGGCGGGGAAACATTGGCCGTCGAATGCGCTACCATGCAGGGAAACGGCACATTGGAAATGACGGGGCAGCTTGGCGATGTCATGAAGGAAAGCGCTAAGGCGGCGCTTTCATGGGTGCGGGCACATGCGAATGATTACGGCATTGCCCCTGATTTTCATAAAAAGCTGGATATTCATATCCATGTGCCAGAGGGCGCTGTCCCTAAGGACGGTCCCAGCGCAGGCGTGACGATGGCGACGGCGATGGTGAGCGCTTTGAGCGGCAAAAAGGTGCGGCAGGATGTGGCTATGACGGGGGAAATCACCCTGCGTGGGCGCGTGCTTCCCATCGGCGGCGTAAAGGAAAAGCTGTTGGCTGCCTACCGCGCCGGCATTAAAACCATTTTGCTGCCGCGAGAAAACGAAAAGGACTTAGAGGATGTGCCGGAGTATGTTCGCAAGCAGTTTGATATTCACCTTATGGATGATATCAGAGATGTGCTGAAGCTGGCGCTGATGAACGAAAGTGAGTAATGAATGGATATTATTAAAGCTGAATTTGTCACCAGCCTGAGCGAATATAAAAAGTTTCCGGGCATGGGACTGCCGCAGATTGCCGTGGCCGGAAAGAGCAATGTTGGGAAAAGCTCGCTGATTAACAGCCTGTGCAGACGGAAAAATTTGGCGCGTGTCAGCGGCACACCTGGCAAAACGCGGTTGATTAACATCTTCCTGCTTAACGACCAGTTTCATCTGATCGATTTGCCCGGCTACGGCTTTGCCAAGGTCGATAAAAAAGAAAAGGAACGCTGGGGCAATATGATGGACGGCTATTTTGCAAATTCCGATTTGCTCAAAGCCACCCTGCATTTGGTTGACATCCGCCATGACCCCACGCAGGACGATTTGACCATGAACCGCTTCCTTCGCCAGACAGGACAGCCCTTCATCGTTGTTGCAACAAAAGCGGACAAAATCTCCCGTGCCGCACGCATGAAACAGCTTGCCCCCATCTGCCGAATGCTTGAAGTACAGCCGTGGCAGGTTATTCAGTATTCTTCCGAAACAGGTGAAGGCCGACCGCAGCTTCTCAGCGCATTGGCAGAGAGCTTGGCTACTACTGATTAACTTTATGGCTATTTCTGTTTAATGCAGGACATTTTATGAGATTCGATAATTCGTCTCACTTGACATCCGATTTCCTTCGTGCTATGATTTGTGCGCAGTCCTTGGACTGCCCATCTGAATATTGCTT
>CAVJHY010000017.1:6319-17865 GCA_963649405.1 bacterium | reverse complement strand
AAACCTGAAAGGCTTTCAAGTATGCCTACGGCAGACTGCCGATGCTTCTATCGTAGATTGAGGCGAGGCACCGTAAAGGCACATTTTTGCGCGTCGCCGAATTGTGCGGTGATGCCTAAAACTAAATTCAAAAGCCCAAGCGTGCATCCATGAAATGCAAAAGAAGTTTACGCCTATGACCTTAATATGCTTTCCAAAATTGCTGATTTAATACTTTTGTAATATGATGAGTTGGCCGTGGTGCGGAAATTTTTTTGCAATCTGCATTGTAGATATCGCTGGAATTCAAATCATCAGGAACTAAATATTGAATTGCGATAAGCTGGAAGTTATGTTCGGTTCGCTCTATACATACTGTTTCTCAGCATACCTTCCATTACCGCCAATTTTCTATCCAGAGCTGCCTTTTCTACTTCTGACAGCTGCATTTTTTCTATCAGTCATTCTATGCAAATGAGACTATCGAAACCTACGAAGGCTATATATGACAAGAATTTCCAGTATGCTTATATGCCCACAATTAGCTACTTGCGGTGCGGTAAAGTGGTGATGTCGCACATTTATTGTCTACTTACTTGTTGACCCAAAGTGACATGGATTGATTGACTAATCGGCTGATTAGATACACGCTTGATGGCAGAGCTTTTTTATCGTCACGCGAGCGTTCTTCGCTCATCGTTCATCACTGCCGCGCCGTTATATTTGGGGGTCTGCTGTTCGTTTTTTGAAAGTTTGCTTTTTCCAGAGGCTGTTTCTTTTCTTTGTAATGGCAGCACCATTGTCCCAGACTTATGAACACGATTTGCCCATAGCATTCCATTATCCTGCCGTTCTTCAATAATGCTATGTTTTAAATGGAAAAAAATATTGTATTCATTCGCTCAAATATTCCAGCAACTCATCCATTCCTTCACCACTAACGGAGCTAACACGGAATATTTTTTCTGCGCCGGCAAGTTCAAGAAGCTCTGCGGCCTGATCGATTTGTTCCTTAGTGGCGATGTCCGTTTTGGTCACGACACCGATGACGGGGATCGGAAAGGCAACGGATTGCCCCGGCGAAAACAGGAAGCGCTCCGAGGTCGCATCCTGAAGGAAGAGCGCCACATCCGCTTCCACCGCCGTCACCGCCAGACTGCGCAGAAAGGAACGATGTTCCAAATACTCGCCCGGTGTATCGATGGTGTGGTTGATGACCTCAATGACCTGCGTTTTTTTGTATTCCTGCTTCAGCCCGTTAATCCGTTGGCAAAGCGTCGTTTTTCCGCAGGAGATATGCCCGATCAGCATGATTTTCTTCATGTTCTCGTGATCTCCGTTGCAATCGTAAAGCCCAGAACATTTTGAAGGACATTCAGCACATCGCGGACAGCCGCCTCAGCGCTGGCCACATCGCCGCTGATGACCAGAGAACCGTTAAAGCGGTCAACAAACACGACCTCCACATCAGCTGCTTTGGAGGCAACATCCGCCCCGATGATGGCCGCTTCGCTCGGCGTAATCGTCATGATACCCAGCGCACCGGAGGGTTTGCCAATCACGCCCAATTTTTTATATAAGTCCGGCAAAGGGTTTGCAATCAAATGTGCCATCGTTACCTGCTTGCCGGGGACAAATTCCTGAATGACACGTTGCTTTTCGTTCGATGAATTCTCAAAAACGCCTTTCGGCATAGGAGTCACCACCCATTACAGCAAGCTCTGAAACAGCTCAGGAGCAGGATTCGGAATCACGACGCTGGAAACCAGCATACCTTCCGCGTTCGGTGTGGAGATGCCGCAGCGAATGGCCTCCGTGACCGCAGCGACATCGCCGGTCAATGTGACGAAGGATTTACCGCCGATGCCCGTACCCAACCGCACATCGATGAGCGAAACCTCAGCAGCCTTCACCGCCGCATCTGCGCCGTAGATAGAGGCCGTGACGCTGTAAAACTCCATCGCACCGATCGCGCCGCACTGTTCAGGCATATTGGTCATGCCGATTGCCCGAATAACTTGCGGATGCACACGCGGAATGACGCAATGATCCACCACATGACTGCCGCCGATGGCTGCACCGGCATCCAGAGATGCCTGAACCGCGGCCACCTCACCACAAAACAGCAGATAGTATTTTCCGGGACAACCCGCCTTCGCAAACATCAGCCGGACATTCGCTGCCTTAATGACGGCATCCGCCGCTTCTATACCCTTTACGATGCTGTTAAATTCTAAAAAGCCAATGGATTCCATATTATCCTCCGATAATTTCGATGGTGTTTTCCACGGAAGTCACCATGCCGGAGATGCTCGCATGAATGGCACTGCCGAGAGCACCATCCGGACATTTGGCAATCAGCTGCCCGACCTTCACTTTTTCTCCCGCCGATACAATCGGCACAGACGGAGCGCCGATGTGCATTTTGAGCGGAATGCGCACCTGTTTCGGCTCATCCTCGACAAGCTCCCTAATGGTGTAATGATAATAAGGAAGCACCTCAATGCGGGCTGCTAAGCGCTGACTCGGCACCTTTCGCGATTCGCGCTCAGGGCTGGCCGTGTATTCAACGTCCTGCGGCGTAGCATAGCGGATACCCGCCACACCCAGCTTTTTCTTCAGAAGGCTGTTAATTTTTCTGGGCTGCAGCCCCATCGGGCAAGCATAGGCTTCGCAAACGCCGCACTCACAGCACAGTGCTGCGTTTCGGATGATCGGGTCATCAAGATTCTCGCCGATTTCCTGTGCCATCGCCATTTTCCGCATAATTTTGTGCGGCTCAATCGGATGCCCCAACAAATGCCGCGGGCAGAGCTGCGAACACGCGCTACACTGAATACAGGCGGATTTGGCACGGTTCAGCATATGCCGAATGGTAATCTGTTCCTGTCCGGCTTGATAACCGTCTGTCGGCAGAATCAGAATGCCGGAAGTCGTCTTGGTCACGACCTCATTTGCCGCCTTCTCCATGTTCATGGGGCTGCCCATCATGGGACCGCCCGATACCACAAAATATTCATTGTCGAGCGCACCGCCCGCCAGTTTAATGCAGCGTGAAAAGCTCGTGCCGACCGGCACATGCAGCACCGCGGGATGCTGTACCCGGCCCGTCACCGTCAGGTATTTGTGCGTCAGCGGGATGCCCTGCATGGCATCAGACACGGCAAGGATTGTTGCGATATTGTCCACAACGCAGCCAACCTGAATGGGAATGCTTGCCGGCGGGACGACCCGACCGGTGACCTCATAAACAAGGGTCTGTTCATCGCCGGCTGGGTAAAAGCTTTCCATTTTGTGAAGGGCAATAGGAGCGTTCGCGGATGCAATAGCCTTCTCCAACGAATCGATTTCGTCTGTATAATCAGCTTTCAGCGCAATGGTGCATTTCGGAATATTCAACTCCTGTACGATGGCGCAAAGCGCCGCGACAAGCTGATCCGCCTTGTTCAGCATAATCCAGCGATCCGTTCTGAGCAGCGGCTCGCATTCCACACCGTTGATAATCAGGTGTTCAATCTTGCCTTTGAGCTTTGCGTGCGTCGGAAATCCGGCACCGCCGCAGCCCACCACACCGGCTGCCTGAATTTTTTCCGTGATGGTCATGGCTCTGCCCCTTCCTTGCTCGTCTTATTATTCCGCAAAGTCAACTTTTATTTTTTCTTTTCTGACTTCGAGCGTATCGATGATGCCGACAATAGCCATATCTGCGGGCACATCATCCCGCCCAAAGGCTTTGCGTGCTGTGCTGCCGGAAACCACCAACACCTGCTCACCGATACCCGCGCCCACTGTATCAACGGCGACATGAATGTCCTTTTTTCGCTTGTCCGGCGCATCCTCCTGGACAACCATAAGCTTCAGGCCGTTCAGACGCTCTTCCTTTTTTGTTGCCCATACATGGCCGATTACTCTGCAAATGATCATTCCTTACCTCCGAATCAGCTCAACATGAGCCTCTTTGAGCACATCCATCGCCGCGGGTGTAATCAGCGTGTCGACAGGAACAACAAGCTCCTGCGCATTTTTGACGAGCTGTTCTGCCGCGTTTTCGGTAATCAGCTTCATATCGGTGACTTCATAACGAACAGGCTTTTTGTTCAGCTTCCCTAAAAGTTTGAGCTGCGGGCTTTCTGCGGTTACGAGCTTAATGCCAAAAACCTGAAGGGTATTCATATACCCTTCCAGCATACGGTAAAATGCATTGCTACCCATGCCCGCATAGGCACGGTGCGAAGCCGCATTTTCGAGCATCAGCACCTCGACACCCTGCAAAAGCGCCTGGCAAACAGCACAGGCTGTCGCGTCCCCCGGACGACCCAAAGCGATATCCGCAAGCTGCGGCATGGTTAATTTCGTAATCAAAACACGATTGTAGCGTTTGATGTTCTGTATATTTTCATAGTCCTTCACATCCAGCAGAATCATGTCCTGCCGCAATGCTTCGGGAATATTTTCTGCATCACCAAGTACAAGGCACCGCTTTTTGCCTTCATTTTTAGCATCTTCAGTCTGATGTTCATTTTGAAGGGCGGCAAGTACCTGTTCAGTCACAAGGCGGACAATTTTCTCCATTGATTCCTGCATTGTCGTCACCTCTCATGCACGATAAATCCTTGTGCCTCTCCCGATATGGCCGCTGCATTCGCCTCGTCAAAATCAATGTGCATGGCCAGCTTAAATGTGTCTTTCACGCGGATGATGACATCATCCAGCGTGACGGGACGCGCGCTTTCGAGCCGCACCCGTATACTTTGTCTGTCGCGAACACCGAACACGGCGGCATCCATCGGTGTCATGTGAATATGCGCCTTGGCAACAATCACCGTGCCGGTGGCGTTATACATACCTGTTTTGCTGATGAGGATTACATCATCAGCGCCTGTCAAATTGCCTGAAAGGTTGATCGGCGCATGAAGCCCCAGCGTCTTGGTATCCGTCATGGACAGCTCGACCTGAACGGCAGAGCGCTCAGGACCAAGCACGGCCACATTGGAAAATTCTCCCTTGTTCGTCACGATTTTTACACGTTCTTCTGAAAGAAACTCACCGGGCTGGCTCAAATCACGCTTTTTCGTGAGCGTATACCCTTTGCCGAAGAGTTTCTCAACCGCTTCACGCGTCAGATGAACATGGCGTGCGGACACTTCCACGGGAATCGGTTGCTGCTCAGTCTGAGCTGTGGTTTTTTCTTTTTGTTTCTGCGGTGCATCGGCGGTCTGCATGGCCTCGGACACAACCGATACAACAATATCGCGGATATCTTTTTCGCTGTAGTAATGCATCCCGTCACTTCTCCTCTCCGTATACGCCCTTTGCCGCACGACAAAACAGGATATATATACAGCTTGACAGGCGATTCAACCCTTCGATGATATCCTGGTGCTGCATATCCTGTGCAAAGGTATGAATTGCACAAAGCTCGGTTTCCCTGACCTGTGTGCGCAGCTCATTGAGCGCCACGCAGAGCCGCCCCATGCGATACGACGGAATCGGGTGATCGATGCCGATGCATTCTTTGACATGGTGCGAACATTTCCTGATTTCTTCGCTGTTCATTTGAAGCAGGAGAACGGGCTTCATGGGTTGATCCTTGACTTCCGCCGCAAGCATCTCCCGAAGGAAAAGCAGCACTTCTTCAAGCTCTTCCGTCAGCCTGTGAGCGTTTTCCTGCTCTGCAAGAAGCTGCACGCCCATTACGCGAGCCATCAAAGAATCCAGCTTTCCACGGAACGCAATGCGCGGATGCTGCTTGCTGACCAGCAAATTGCCGCGGATATGTGTCATGTTTTCCGGCTTCTCCATCAGCGCCGCGCCTGTTTCATAGTCGATATACCTTGCCTTTCCGTTCTCGGTCGGGACGGGAGTGACCGACATTTTGGGCATAGCGGGAGCGGCAAAATGAAGCTGAATATGATGTTCCCTGATGAAATCATCAGCGGCGGGCGTTATCTGCGTCCCCGGCTCCACCGTATAGCTTTTTTCTTGTGTGCGGTACCAGTGCGCACGCAGCTCCGCATCCGTCAGAATTTTTGTGTTTTTCATTCTGCCGCTCCTTCATGCACCATGATGAAGGCATCGCCGCGTTCGGTGCTGCCTTTATCGTAATTGTGTCGTAATGATTGGTATTGCAACAATCGTCCTTCTGAATTACTTATCCGTGGTTTCAAGCGTCGGCAGAATCATTTCCACTTCGCTGTGCGGGCGCGGAATGACATGGACGGAAATCAGCTCACCCACACGGGAAGCAGCCGCAGCGCCGGCATCGGTCGCCGCTTTGACAGCTCCGACATCCCCGCGTACCATGACGGTCACCAGACCACCGCCGACATGCACCTTGCCAATCAAATTGACATTGGCCGCCTTGACCATCGCATCAGCTGCTTCAATCGAGCCGACAAGTCCCTTCGTTTCCACCATACCCAAAGCCTGCAGATTCGTCATAACCATTACCTCCGTTTAATATCTTTTGTTGATGGTATCCAAAGTCATTATTTTCCAAGCCGCGCAATGACTGCGCGGGCAATGGTCTCAATTTCCTGACGGCTAAAGCCGGACATACCCTTTTCTTCACAGGTACGGCAGGTATCGAAGTTTTCTTGTTTGGGCGAGCTGCCTCTCAAATCCTCCAATTCCTTTTTGCCGTAGGCGATTCGCCGAATGTTGATTAAGTGCATCGGCGTGATATTATCCGATGTCGCACTGCCACCGACAGCACCACAGCCCAGTGTCAGCGCCGGCGCAAGGCCGGTTGTTGCACCCACGCCCCCCAGCGCACCGGGGGTGTTCACCAGCAGACGCGAAACTGGCTTTTCCAGCGCAAAAGCCTGCACCACGCTCTTGTCTTCTGTATGAAGGGTCATCGTATGACCGACACCCTCGTTCTGAAGAATCTCGATGCAGCGTTTGCATGCGCTCTTCCAGTTTTCCTCTACATAAAATGCCAAAATTGGGCAGAGCTTTTCGCGTGCGTAGGGGTTATCCTTACTTACCATTGTCTGAGGCGAGAGCAACACCCTCGTTCCTTTGGAAATGGTGATGCCCGCTTTGTCGGCAATCGTCTGCGCGGATTTTCCCACAATCTGCGGATTCATGGTGCCGTTTGCCCGCATGATGAAGCGACCGACCTTGGCACTTTCCTCTTCGGAAAGGAAGTACCCGCCCTGCTTCTTGACCTCGGCAATCACCTGATCCCTGATACACTGCTCGGTCACGATGCTCTGCTCCGAGGCGCAAATCGTTCCGTTATCAAAGGTCTTGCTGTCAAAAATTCGCTTGACGGCCAAGGGGATGTTCGCCGATTTTTCGATATACGAAGGGCCGTTGCCGGGGCCGACACCCAGCGCCGGATTGCCGGAGCTGTAGGCCGCACGCACCATCGCTTCGCCACCCGTTGCCAAAATGATGCCGATATCACGGTGGTGAAGCAGCGCGTCCGTGCCTTCCTTGCTCGGAGTCGTCAGGCACCGAATCAGACCCTCCGGCGCATCGGCTGCTCTGGCCGCTTGCTGAATGACCTTATAGGTTTCCAAGATGCAATTTTTTGCATTCGGGTGAGGGCTGATTACGATGCCGTTCCCGGCTTTGAGTGAAATCAGCACCTTGTACATCACGGTCGATGTCGGATTGGTCGAAGGAATCAGCGCGGCAACAACGCCCATCGGCACGCCGATTTCCGTCACGCCCTTTTCCGTGTCTTCATGCAGGATACCGACTGTCTTCATATCCTTGATGTACTCATAGGTCATCGTGCTGCCCAACAGGTTCTTGAGCACCTTGTCCTGCCAAATGCCAAAGCCGGTTTCTTCAACGGCCATCTTTGCCAGCCGTTCGGCCTGCGCTGCACAAGCCTGAGCGATTTTCGCAACAATGCCGTCAATTTTATCTTGACTGTATGTCCGAAAGACGATCTGTGCCGCCTTTGCTTCGGCAACTGCATTTCTCACTTCCTGAATGGAATATAGGTCACAATCAAATTCCAAACAATCATCACCTCCCTGAAAGCCCATCCGTTATTGTATGGGCTTTTCTGCAATTTTGCATACGGTTTCGGCAAAGGCTTCACAAGCCGCCTTGCAAGCCGCCTGATCGCCCGTCAACAGACCGCCCGCAAAATTTGTTTCTGTCGGCGGCCCATAGAAAAGCCGAAGTGTCACATCTGCCGCCTTGACCGCCGCATCCAGACCGACCATTGCTTCAATCGGCGGGGCAATTAAATAGGCCATCGCCGTACCCTCCGGCACATTCGCACATTGAGATAAATAGCTCCCCGTGCGGGAAATGCAGTGGGCGAAATAGACAATGCTGCCTTCATCATTTGCCTGATAAAATGCCGCGTCGTTTTCAATATAGCTGACGGCCGCATTCAGACCGCTTCGAACCTCTTCTGGGTCTTCTGCGGAAAGAATGCCGATAAATTCACCGGCCAAGGCTGTGCTGGCATTGACGGAGCCTGCATACATGCTGTGTGCATACACCACTTGCACTCGTGCTTTCTTTGTCGCCTCATCGAGCGCAGCATAGGAAACATCATCGCAATCCGTCGTGATGAGGCCGAGGCTTCTGTGTCCCGCCGGTACGGGCAAGTGCGACAAAAGCATCGATTCGGCATTGGGGATAATCTGCACACTCAAAACCTTCGTTTGAATACGTTCACCACGCATAGTTTTATCCCCTTTTATTTCACCAAATCGACACCGCTGGCTTTCTGCTCCAAAATCATTTCAATCACATCAGCCACATAAGCGCCCGCTTCAACGGCGACCGTTCCGTCCTTGTGAATGTTGGAAACCACCGTGCGTTTTGATTCCGGCATACCGACATAGGCATTATAGGCGATGTAAGCACTCATGCTTTCCGCCGTGGCCAAGCCAGGACGCTCGCCAATCAGCACACAGACTACCTTTGCACCCAGTGCTTCTGCCACATATTCCTGAGAGCCGACTCGTCCAAACCGAAGAAAAAACGGTGTGCCGACCGTCAAGCCCTTGGCCTTCAGGCTGTCCGTGAGTACCGGCAAAATTTTTGGCAGATTCACCTGAATGGCCGTAGAACTTAAACCGTCAGCCGCATAAATCTGCACATCGGGATTCATCACGCATTTTTCTTTAAGCGTGCGGATGGCTTCTTTACTCAGCTGCCGTCCCAAATCAGGCCGCGTTAAATACATGTTTTTATCCTCGCAGGTCGTTTGTATGGTGAACAAACCGAGTTTTTCGATCATTTCGGGATCGACATCCGCAAACACGGCATCACGTGCCTTAGCATGGTCGGCTCTCAGTGTCAGCATGGTCTGCGTTTTCAACCTCGCCCCGACTTTGCCGACACCGATGCGTGCCGTTGTTTTGCGTTTCATACGCTGCAGTGCATCGGGGTCCTCTGCCTCAATCAGCGGAATCGTCTTGCAGGAGGCGGAAGCAATGTCATCACAGTCCGTGCATTGAGGCTTATTTTCTTTTCCTCCTTTCGCGGCGCCCAGTTGCTTCAAAACTTCTTCTACAATCAGGGCAACCAGCTCGTTATCCAATGTCTTGTGCCTCCCTTCATTTCAAAAAGATTGTCGGATCGCCTGCACGCCGTGTCAGCCGTCCGTTTTCCATAATGCCCATTTTTTCCAGCCAGACTTCAAATTCGTGAATTGGTCTTAAATTCAGCACCTCGCGCACGGCTGCCGAGTCATGATAGGCGTTGGTTTGATAGTTGAGCATAATATCATCGCTCGTTGGTACGCCTAAAATGTAGTTGACACCGGCACTGCCCAGCAGAAGCGCCAGATTTTCAATGTCGTTTTGATCCGCCATCATGTGGTTGGTATAGCAGCAGTCGCAACCCATTGGGATGCCTGTCAGCTTGCCCATGAAGTGGTCCTCAAGACCCGCTCGAATGACTTGGCGGCTGTCGTAGATGTATTCGGGACCGATGAAGCCGACCACGGTATTGACCATAAAAGGCTTAAATTCTCTGGCAAAGCCGTAGCAGCGTGCCTCCATCGTCACTTGATCCGCACCGTAGTGGGCATTAGAGGAAAGCTCGCTGCCCTGCCCTGTTTCAAAGTACATGACATTCGGTCCTTTGGCCGTTCCGCGCTCTTTCAAAAGCTGTCGTGCCTCGCGCACGGTATCGGCAGAGAAGCCGAACGCCGCATTGCCCTTCTGAGAGCCTGCGATGGATTGAAAAATCATGTCGCACGGCGCACCGCGTTTCACGGCTTCGATTTGCGTGGTGATATGCCCCAAGACACAAATTTGTGTCGGGATTTCGTACTTGTTTTTCACCTCGTCAAACCGTTTCAGAACTTCGGACAGGCTGTTCACCGTATCATTGACCGGATTCAAGCCGAGCAGCGCATCACCGCAGCCATAGCTCAACCCTTCAAATAGGGAAGCCGTGATGCCTTCCACATTGTCGGTCGAATGATTCGGCTGCAGGCGTGTGGAAAGTGTGCCGCGTTTTCCGATGGTCGTATTGCAGGTGGCGGTCACGCGCACCTTATTCGCCGCGTAGATGAGATCCAAATTGCCCATCAGCTTGCACACACCGGCGACTACTTCGCTGGTCAGGCCGCGGCTTAAAGTCCTTATGTCCTCCTCCTTGGTGTTATACGATAAAATGTACTCTCTCAATTCCGCCATCGACCAATTTTTAATACGGCTGTAGACCGTATCATCGATGGAGTCCTGATTGATTTGCGTAACCTCGTCTTCCTCGTAAGGAACAACGGGATTTTCCCGTAAATCGGATACCAGCAGACGACTCAGCACCACCTTCGCGGCAATGCGCTCCAAATCCGAACCTGCGGCAATGCCGGCCAGCACATCGCCCGATTTTTCCTCATTCGCTTTGGCCAGAACTTCCTTGATTGAGTGAAATTCAAAATGTTTTCCGGCTAACATGGCGGATAATTTCATAGGTATGCCTCCATCTGTTTTTCAGCCAAAGAGGAGCGTCTTCACCACGACCGGAATCACCATGCCGTTCAGCATTGGCCTCCCCAAATCAACATAATCACCCTGCTCCGTGCGAATACCGTCAATGCAGATAATTTTACGCTGCACATTCGGCACTCTGCGCATCGCCGTGCCGAGCGCCTTGGCCATATCATGTTCAAGAATGACAATCAGCGGTTTTCCTTCCGGCAGCGCCGCATCCATTTCCATTACGATTTCCTTGGCCATGCGGCAGATAGTCGGGTAATCCGGGTCGCGTTCGCCCGCCATCGCAAGGGCAACCAGCTCCGAGGAGCTTTGCTCCATATACCACATCATTTTCCGCCGAAGTTGATGCGCGTCTTTAACAAGACAGCTCTGCTGCTCCAGCTCGTTGAGCTTCAAAACAGGGATATTCTTGAGTGGCAATATTTGCTCCGCATAATCGATGGTGCTGCCGCTGATGCTCGTGGTATAGGTACCTGCGCCGACCACCGTGGCACGAATCGTCTCGCTGCCGGAAATGCATTTGTATTTCTTCATCAGCTCGCTTCCGGCAATAGAACGCCCCAGCAATACGCCAATGTCCCCGTAGGGAATGCCGATTGGCTGGTTTTTGATGCAGTCCGCCACGCCACCCGAAAA
>CAVJHY010000017.1:0-6309 GCA_963649405.1 bacterium | reverse complement strand
GCTGAAACGATGCGCTGTTCGGGGTCTGAATCTGATACAGCAGCGCCTCCTGCGGCGCACCGCCCAGTGCCTGTAAAAGCAAATCCGCCATCTTGTCGGTGATGCGGATCAATGTTTCATAATCCGTTCTTTTCCCGACTTCGACAGCTGCACCGACTGCATCGGCCACAGTTTTGGCAGCAGGGCTTACATAGGTCACGGTCAATGCTTCATCCAGCCGAATCAGCCGACCGCCGATGTCCAAACAGCCCTTAGACACCACCTCGCCGTCACGGAACATAACGATGTTCGTGGTTCCGCCGCCGATATCCAAATTGACGGTCGTGCAGCCATTGTCCATGCTGTACTGATAAGCGCCGCTGCCTTTTCCCGCAATAATCGATTCAAGGTCGGGACCGGCTGTCGAGACCACAAATTCTCCGGCAAAATCGCTGAGTTTCTCAAGCACCTCTGCTGCATTTTCTTTGCGGGCGGATTCGCCGGTGATGATGACCGCGCCGGTATCGACCTCCTTCGGCGTATAACCGGCCAGTCTGTATGCTTCGGCAACCAGTTCGCGCACCGCGGCACCGTCAATCAGAATTGGCGTTTTCAGCGGGGTCAGGTACACAGGACTTTTGTAAATAACCTTTTTATCTACAATCGAAACACGCGGCACGGAGAAGTAGCTCCCTGTATTCTCCATATCAATTCGACTGAAAATCACCTGCGTGGTCGAGGTGCCGATGTCGATGCCTACGCTCAGAATACCGGCCATGCTTCCCTCCGATCCGTGCTGTTTTTTGTTGATAAATTATTTAAGCAGACATTTTCTTGCACGGTCAGGATAATTGGTGATGATTCGATCCGCGCCCGCCGCGATGACATCGATGATATCTTGTTCTTCATTGACCGTCCATGGATTGACCTGAATACCGGAGTGATGGGCAAGGGCACACTCGTCTTTTGTGAACAAGACTTCGGAAAAATGGGGATGAATGGCATCCATGCCGAGACGCACAGCATACGCCCACGGCGCATCCATTGTACATTCGTACAATAAGCCGCAATAAAGAGAGGAATCGATGGTCTTCACCCGCCGCATACTGAAATGGTTAAAAGAGGAAAACACGATTCTGTCCAGCATATTGTGTTTTGCGGCCAGCTCGATGGTTTTCCTTTCCAATTCAGGGTAATCAATATAGCTGTTTTTCAGCTCGATATTGATGGTCAAACCTGTGGGATAAAGCAATTCAAAAACTTCCTGCAAGGTCGGAATTGTTGCCTTTTCAAAGGACGGAAATGTGCGGTTAAAATGATGGCTTTTCAGCTCTTTGAGCGACATATCCGCAATGCGTCCCGTGCCGTCGGCAACACGGTCAATTGTTTCATCGTGCGCCACGACAAGCGCTCCGTCTTTTGATAGATGAACATCCAGTTCCACGCCGTCTGCGCCCTGCCGAACGGCCAAATCAAACGCTTCCAATGTGTTTTCGGGTGCATAGCCGGATGCGCCGCGATGGGCAAAAATAAGCTGCTTCACAATAAATCATACCTCACCTTCAAAATATTTTAGAGCAGCACTGCACAAATGCGCGGTGATGCCGTAGCAGGCAGATGTTTCTGAACATGATTTTATCTTGTTTTATGATAATTGTCAATCCATAAATTGGCTGATTTGGCTTTATTTTGGATTAATAATGTAGCGCTTGCTACTCTGCGGAAAAAATTTTACCAATTTGCTTGACAGCCATCAAAACATCAGTTATGATATAGCTGGTTATCAACGAAAGCAAAATGGTTGTATGGCAGGGATTGCTGTACCCGTTTCGGTATTATGCGGCTGCGTTTTGCCGTATAAAAATAAAAGGAGGAACTCATCATGAAAAAAATCTTGGCGCTCGTTCTGTCTCTGGTTATGCTTCTTTCCTGCACTGCTGCATTAGCAGATGGTGCGGCTGCTGCGGATGCTTCCGAAAAAGCTGCGTCGATGTCCTACGACGAACTGCTGGTCGCCGCCCTGAGCGAAGGACAGGTTTTCTCTGTTGGTATGCCGGATGAATGGGCAAACTGGAAAGATCTCTGGTCCTACATCGAAGGTCTTGGTCTGAAGCACTCCGACACCGATATGTCCTCTGCGGAAGAGCTTGCCCGTTTTGAACTTCAGGGCAAGGCGGATGCGGACATCGGCGACATCGGCATCAGCATGACGGGCGTTGCCATGGAAAAGGATCTGCTGCTGGCCTATAAGCCCAGCACATGGGATTCGATTCCGGATTATGCGAAGGATCCTGACGGCAAGTGGGTCGAGGCTTATACCTGCACCACCGCCTTCATGACCGACCTTGACAATGTTGAGAAGGCTCCCACCACTTGGGACGAGCTGCTCGAAGGCGATTACAAGGTTTGGATCGGCGACATTGAAAAGGCTGCTCAGGCGTATGTCGGCGTTCTGGCTTGCGCTTATGCGCACGGCGGCGATGAAACGAACTTAGAGCCGGCTATGGAATTCTTTGCAACCTTGGCCAAGCAGGGTCGCCTGATTACTTCCAACCCCTATGTTGAAAACATTGAAAAGGGCGAAGTCGGCGTTGCTATCGTGTGGGACTTCAACGCACTCGGATATGCCGAGACCATCTACAAGTCACAGGGCGAAGATAATGGTCGCTTTGCCATCACCATCCCGTCGGACGGCGCTGCTGCTTCCGGCTATGCCAATGTCATCAGCAAGTATGCCAACAACCCCTATGCCGCCATGCTGGTGCGCGAAGTGATGCTCAGCGATGTTGGTCAGGAATTCTTAGCGCTCGGCCATGCGAAGCCCATCCGCACGGATGTCAACCTGTCTGACGAAGCCAAGGCTGCCATTCTGGACAACTCCATGTATTCCAATGTGTATCAGGTGAAGGACTGGGCAGTATTTGACGCGACCGTTGCGGAACTTCCGGAACTGTGGGCGGAAAATGTTGCAATCTATATGAACTAATGATTATACGGCATTTATGATGGACGATATTGCCATTCGTATAAAGCCGCAATGAATCACTCCCGCGCTTTCCTAAGTCCGGAAGGCGCGGGTTTCCATTATTCAGTATGCGCCTTGCCACGCAAGCCCATACGAAAACGGGGGTGTGTCCGATTGAAAAAAAAAGCGAACGGCTTTTATCTGACCACGATGGGCATATTTTTACTGTTTCTGATTGCTTTCATGGCTCTGCCCGTCGTCAAGCTGATTTCTTCTGCGTTGACAGCGCAAAAAACACAGACATTTTCCTTTGAAAACTTTGAGAAAATTTTCACCAGCGCCTATTATGCGCAGAGCTTTACCAACAGCGTTCTACTCTCGCTCCAATCCAGCGTGTACGGCATTATAATCGCCCTGTTCTGTTCCTATGCAATCACGCGATTTGTTTCTGAAAAAACGCAATCCAATCTGCTGGTGGTCGTGAACATGACCTCCAACTTTTCCGGTCTGCCTTTGGGCTTTGCCCTCACTTTGATGCTCGGCTCCACCGGTATGCTCATCATCCTGTTGCAAAAAATGGGCATTGATCTTTCATCCTCGTTTAATATCTATTCCGTTCAGGGCCTTGTCATCGCTTATACCTATTTCCAGGTGCCATTGGGCATCATGCTGCTCTATCCCATTTATCGCGGCGTTCGGGAGGACTGGAAGGAAGCAGCCTCCATCTTGGGCGCGTCCACGGCGCAATTCTGGCTGCGCATCGGCATTCCGGCTATTCTGCCGAGCGTGCTGTCCACCTTTACGGTGCTTTTTGCTAACGCGATGGGCGCTTATGCCACAGCATATTATCTGGTTTCTTCCAGTTACAATATCGTTCCGATTCGCATCAGTGCCCTGATGAGCGGCGATGTTCGCACCAAGCCCGAATTGGGCAGTGCCTTAGCTGTGACCTTGGCGCTGGTACTCATTGTTGCCATGCTGCTCAATGACTGGGCTTCCCGTGTGGCATCTAGAAGGGGGATCAAATCATGAAAAAGAAGTCAGGGTTGGGTCCCAAGATTATCGTAACCATTCTCATGATTTATCTTTTCCTGCCGTTTGTCATTACCTTCCTTTATTCCATCGCAGAAAAATGGAATGTGACTGTGCTTCCCGAAAGCTATACGCTCAAATTTTATGTGGAGATGTTTACGGACTCCCGTTTTTGGGCGGCAATCGGGCGCAGTATCTTCATCAGCGCTTTGGGTGTTTTCTTGGCTGTTCTTGTCATGACACCTGTCGTGTATGCCGTGGCTGCCTTTTCGCCGAAGCTGGAACGAGTCATGAAAATCATCACCCTGCTTCCTTATGCCATTCCGGGTGTCATCAGTGCTGCCGCCCTGCTCCGCGCTTACGGCGGAACGAGCATCCCGATGGTCGCTGTATTGGCAGGCGCTTATTTCATCTTGGTCATGCCACTTGTTTATTCCGGCATCAACAATGCCATGCACGCCTTTGACATTGTGCCGGTCACCGAGGCGGCGCGTATTCTGGGTGCGTCTACATTTACAACATTTATCCGCATCATTGTCCCGGGTATCGCGCCGGGTATTTTGGTCAGCACCCTGCTCAGCTTCTCCACCCTGTTTGGCGAATTTGTCGTTGCGAATTTGCTGATTGGCGGCAGCTTTGAGACCATTCAGATTTATCTGTACCTGATTATGAAGCAAACAGGCCATCTGTCTAGCGCTATCGTTGTCATTTATGTGTTGATTATGACGGTCATTTGCGCGTTGATTATGAAGCTATCAGGCGGAAAGACGGAAAAAAAGCAAGTAAAGGAGGAGACTGTATGAGCTCCTATATTGAAATTCGTGATGTTGTGAAAAGTTTTGGCACGAACACCGTCCTGAAACACATTAATTTGGATGTCAACGAGGGCGAGATGGTCACTCTACTGGGACCGTCCGGCTGCGGCAAGTCCACGCTTTTGCGCGCCATCGCGGGTCTGAATGACATCGATGAAGGAACGGTCTCCATTGACGGTCATGATGTGACACATGTGGATGTGCGTGAGCGTCAGGTTGGCATGGTCTTCCAAAGCTATGCCCTTTTCCCGAACATGACGGCGGCGCAGAATGTTGCCTTCGGTCTGACCATAAAAAAATTGCCGCGGGCTGTCATTAATGAAAAGGTCAAAAAAATGATGGATCTTGTTGGCTTGAGCGACAAGACCAATCACCGTCCCAGCCAGCTTTCCGGCGGTCAGCAGCAGCGTGTCGCTTTAGCACGCGCGTTGGTCATGGAGCCGAAGGTACTTCTGCTTGATGAGCCGCTGTCCGCCTTGGACGCTCAGATTCGTCAGAATCTTCGTGTGCAAATTCGCGAAATTCAGCAGGATATGCACATTACGGCCATTTTCGTCACCCACGATCAGGAAGAAGCGATGGCGATTTCTGACCGCGTCTGCGTCATGCACGGCGGCGTAATTGCGCAGGAGGGAGCGCCGGAAGACATTTATAAGCAGCCGCATTCCGAATTTGTTGCCCGTTTTATCGGTCATTACAATGTTTATACGCCGGAATGCGCCACGCATTTGCTTGGCATTGATGTGCCGAATGACTGCAAGGTTGTCGCCGTGCGCCCAGAAGCCATTACATTCGAACAGAGTGCGGATAAAATCGCCCTGCACGGTAAGGTCGTGCGCAGTTCCATGCTGGGCAGCATCACGAGATACCAGCTCATTTGCAACGGTGAAACCGTCAATATGGAACAGGTCAACCACGATACCCGCCACTTGCAGCTCGGCGAGGAAGTAACCGTGTATATCAACCATAAAAATATTTTGTTTATTGATCAATAATTCATTATCGTATTATCAAAGAAGCGTCTCGTTGTTTGAACGGGACGCTTCTTGTGCATTTAGTGTTTTATTCTTAAAAAGATGGAAAAATTCGGTTATCATGCTATTTAGTATTTTTAAACTTTCTGTTTTGATATCTCTCTAATTGACTACATTTTGCTATTTATATCAGCATTTAGCATAACATCCTACACCTCTACTGCATGAAATCTGCACTTCAGTTTTTTTCACATAGTCTGTGTCCTTAATCTTCTGAAGCACTTTATTCACCATGAGTCTCTTCGCATTTTATTTTCTGTAACTTCTGTCGAACGAATATATTTTGAAAGGAGAGACAAAACCATGTTTCTCTATGAAACACATATGCACACCTGTCAGGGCAGTCGATGCGGGGTTTCAACCGGCAGGGAACACGCCCGCTTTTATCACGAGCGCGGCTATCAGGGCATCATCGTGACCGACCATTTTTTAGGCGGAAACTCGACGGTCAATCGTTCACTGACTTGGCGGGAGCAGATGAATC
>CAVJHY010000016.1:19863-20529 GCA_963649405.1 bacterium | reverse complement strand
TTCCACAAAATTCACTATTTATCGCGCTGCCTCATTTGTGCGGTGCTGCCTAAAAATTTTCGTGAATGTCTGATCCGCATCGTCATCAAAAGGCAGGATTGGCGGTTCAGCCGCATCATTCGCTCCAAATTGTCCAAGCAAGCCTTTGACCTTTTGAACATATACATTGTTCGACATTTTCGGCAAACTTTCTCTTTTCTTCGCCACAAGGTGCAGTAAACATTGGCTTGAGCGGTCGAACAGGTTATCATGGATTTTGATTTCCTTAATATACTTGTATAAAGAAGCGGATAAAATTGTTGACGACCGGCAGCAAAAAATGAAGCCGATCGTCAGCAAAGTTGAATTACATTAGCCTTTGATGCCCGTCATGGTGATGGAGCTGACAAATGCATTCTGGAAAATAATATACACAATAATCATCGGGAAAACGGCCAATGTGCTTGCGGCCATCAAGAAGCCATAGTCCGTCACATATTGTCCTTTGCACAGGGCAATGAACATACTCAAAGTGCGGTTGGTTTCTTTCGTGATAATAATGGTCGGCCACAGCAAATCATTCCATGCCCACAGCAGAACCATAACGCCCATAGCAGTCAAAATCGAAGTGGACAAGGGAAGCAAAATCTGCGTAAAAATACGAAGGTGCGAACAGCCGTCGATTTT
>CAVJHY010000016.1:0-19826 GCA_963649405.1 bacterium | reverse complement strand
TCTTCCAATTCGGCAGGGAAGCTCAAGAAGCTTTGACGAATGAAGAAGGTGACATTGATACTGATGAAGTTCGGCATAATGATACCAATCAGCTTATCATAACCACCCAAAGCACGCACAATGTGAAATTTTGGAATCATGGTCATGTTCTGCGGCACCATCATCATGGTCAGCACAACAAAGAAAAGAATGTTTCTGCCGGGGAAACGAAGCCGTGCGAACGCATAAGCCGCCATGGATGCCGTCAAAAGCTGCAGGAAGGTGATGCCGATGGCTACGATAATCGTATTGATATACGGAGAAACGATGTTGCGTTCCCATGCACGAGCATAACCATCCGTTACCCATTGCTTCGGGAAGAAGGAGGGAGGAATCTGAATGACTTCAATGTTCGACTTAAATGAACAGAGAATCATCCAAATGAAAGGAAAAATCGTAATGATGACACCTAAAATCAGAACGAGGTAAATTGCCGCACGACCGGGTGCAATTTTTCGATGCTTCCGAGGCAGGCTAACAACATGAACGCTCATTTTCTTCCTCCTCCCTTAATAATTGACCCAGTGCTTTTCGCCAATCATCTGGAAAATAGTGACAACCAGAATGACAAAGAACAGGAACACGGCCTTAGCACAAGCATAGCCCATCTGCATATCGGCAAAAGCGGATTGATAGACACCGAAGACCAAGGTGCGCAGACTGTTGACAACCGGTCCGACAGCGCCTGATGTGGAGTTATCCGCCATCAGATAAACCATATCAAATTGGTTAAATGCTGCAATAATGCGGGTAATCAGAAGGAAGAAAATCGTCGGTGTGAGAAGCGGAACGGTGATTTTGAAAAACTGCTGCACGCCATTTGCACCGTCAATTTTGGCAGCCTCATAATAGGTCGTAGAGATGCTCTGAAGACCGGACAAAAGAATAACGATACAATAGCCGACACCTGACCAAACGGAAATCATGCACATACTGAGCATGGTGAGGTTTGTATCGCTCATCCATGCGGGACGGATGCCGAACAGCGCATCCAAGCAGGTATCAACAATACCGTACTGAGAATTGAGCAGCCAGCGCCATATCATGACAACGACGGCGGTCATGGTGACGTTGGGCAAAAAATAAACAACACGGAAGAAGCCGACAGCTTTAATCTTTGAATTCATCATGGCTGCTAACACAATGGCAATAATCAGTGTCAGCGGAACAGAGCCAAGAACAAAAGCGAAAGTGTTGACAACTTCCGTACCGAAGGTTTTATCTTTTGTAAACATCTTGGTATAATTTTTGAAACCGACCCAAGTTGCCGCGCCGATGCCCTTCCACTTTGTAAAAGAATAGTGGAAAGTTTCAACGATGGGCACTATAAAAAACAGGGCGATACCAACGAGAAGCGGCAGCAGAAAGAGATAGGCAACCATAATCTCTTTTTTATCATAGCGGTTTCGATACCGCAGGGAACGCCCAGGAATTGATTTCGTAGACAACGGAGATTCCTCCTCATCAAGATGAATTGTGGTTCGATGGCATAGCGTGAACAGCAGAGACTGACAAACTCAAATTGCCCGGCATGGCTTGGGATTGTGTGGTGATACTTTAAGATGTTTCCTTTGAAAAGGCTGTCGGGACGGGGATTAAGCCGTCCCGACAGCCAAGCTAACATGGAATTAAAGAGAGAAGAATTGATTATTCATCCAGCGCTTCGTTCACAGCGATTTCAGCAGCAGCGACGAATTCTTCCGCAGTCGCATACACACCCGCGCGGAAATCGGCCAGCGCATTCTGATAAGCGGTACGAGCCAGGGTTGCATTCACGGTGGACAGATAGCCACGGCCATAGGACAGAGCGTTCATGAAAGCGCCGACATTGACATTCGGATAAACGCTTTCCCAAGCAGAAGCGCACTCCAAGTTGGCGGGGATAACCACTTCAATCTGCTTCACCTGAGCTTCATAGCTGGCCAGATAACGCAGGAAGTCAACGGTTTCTTCCATGTGCTGATTCTCGGTGGTGGTAGCATAACCGATGCCATGGTTAGAGCTGAACTTGCCGGCCTTGCCGGAGGGCAGCTCAACGATGCCAAGGTTGTCACCCAGAGCGCCGGCATACTGGGAAATCATCCAAGAGCCATTGATGGTCATAGCAGCAATGCCGGAGGTGAAAGCAGCAGTGTCGCTCACTTCAGACAGCTGAGAACCGGTGTAAGCATGGCCGTTGTTCCACAGATCAAGCAGCTTCTGCAGCACTTCGATGGCTTCGGCGCTGTTGATAGCAGAGGCAGTGCCGTCTTCGCTGTAGATTTCGCCGCCGTTGGAATAGATGAAGTTGTAGAACACGCGGTCAGAGCCGGAGTTCGTCCAGCCGATAACGCCGTCAGAGGTCAGCTTCTTTGCGGTCTCACAGAAGTCATCAATGGTCCAGCTGCTGTCCGGATAAGCAACACCGGCAGCATCGAACAGCGCCTTGTTATAGAACACGGCATAGGAGTCAGTGTCCTTCGCCACGGCATAAACCTTATCACCAACGGTGTAAGAATTCACGATGCCGGATGCCAGAGCGCTCTGGTCGATGTTGTAGGAGCTGAGGTCAGCAACGATGCCCAGCGGGATGTACTCGGCAGCAAGGTTGTAGTTGAGGAAGAAAATTTCGGGCGCATCAGCGGTGCCGATGGTGGCCTGAATCTTCTGGTTGAGACCGGACACATCAGCCTGGCAGCTGATGTCGATGGTCACATTGGGATGAGAAGCAGTGTACTCATCAGCCATCGCGCGGATAGCGGGCACCTGAGCATCATCCCACATCCAGAAGCGGAGCGTCACATTTTCTTCAGCAGACGCAACGCCGACGCAGGAAAGTACCAGGGCAAGGATCATAACCAGACTAAGCAGTTTCTTCATTCTTTTTGTCCTCCTTTTTTTCATTAATATGTCGAATGAAGTTCTTTATTATAATAGCAAACAAAAGCGGTTTTGTCTGTCACTCATCTTTGGATTTGTGACATTAAAATTTGCATTTTGGTTTATTTTTTTCCAGCATTGTCGTATTGGTAAGCAATTACCCCTAAATTATTGCTTATTTTTCCGCATTTTGATTATGCTTTCTGTACAAAAAGCGATGCACGAAAAAGCTCAATCGGATAAAGGCAGCATTTGCTTTCCATTCAGGGAGGCTGTTCCGGCTTGATAATCGACCGTTACGACATCACCGTTTTCATAGGTGATTTTTCTTGCGCCATTCTCAAGAATTTCATGTTGCTGCATCGGGATAAGCTGCAAATAGCGAATACCTTCATACCAGTGATACACACGGGCAATATATGCAGCACTGCTTTCGCTGTCCTCCTTCTTATGGCAGTGGAAATCGTCCTCGCCCATCCAGTTGACATCTTTTCCTTTTTCCGGAGTAACAAATTTCGAGTCATAATAGAAGGTTGGACGGCCGCCGTATTCGGCAATCTTGAGCAAATCTCTTTCTGTCGGATTGACGGTTTTTGAATAAGGGTTGCTTAGGACATAACCATGATAGGTCAACTGCCAAAGCGGAATGCATTCATCCGCGAAAGAGCTGTCTTTGAGTCCAAAGGAGACATACAGACCAAAATCCAGCTCCGGTGCGGAAAAGTCAAAAGCGCCTTCCGAGCTGATGCCGCCGAATTCGTCACGGGCAAGGCGAAGAATACGATTCCAAAGCGCTACTGTTTCCCGTTTTGTGACGGGATGCTTTTCATCATAGCAAGCACGAGGAAAAACTGTCGTTATTACATCGATATAGTGCGTGCCGGAGAAGCCAAGCTCATGCACTTTAGGAAGAAGCTCCCGTGCTTGGCGAAGGCCGCAGAGCGGGCAGACCTGATACATATCGCCGCCGCTCCAAGCTTGACTGTTCTTTACACGGTTACCCTCTTGATCGGTGATGATGTCAGTGTCCTTCCAGCAATCAGCAATGGAATATGCATCCGTAGAATTGGTGTGGCAAACCATCGCATAGCCCATGTTTGCCGCTTTTTCCATTAGGCGGCGCAACGCCTTTTCTCCGCCCAGCTTTTCTTCCACGGGGAATGTTTGCGGCCAGCGACCGTCATGGCCGCTCTTATTCCAACCGACAAGACAAAATTCCGCTTTATCAATTCCATGTTCCTTGAATAAATCCAACAGCTCGGATACATCTTCAAAGGTCGCTGCAACATACATTTCAGGCTCATTTTCAACAGTCTGCTCCCGAACAAGCGGCGGAACAGGCTTCCAGCCCTGACGGATGCGGACATAAACGCTCTCTGCTGTATACTGTGCAGCAGGACGACCCTGCATTCGATTCACATAACGATGGATTTCACCCCGTTTTTCGCGCCATGCACGGTACGAAAGCGCAATAGTGTTGTAATCAGCATCAGCGGAAAGCAGAATGTATTCGATGATAATAGGCTCATAGGGCGCTGTTCCGTTCAACACAAAACGCGGATAGCAGGAATATACACCTTGCTTTACGGAAACAACCAGTTCGTATTCGTAGGTCATTGAGGAAACAACAGCCAGAAAATTATTGCTTTCGTGAATGACTCCCCACATCGGCATAAAAGACCGCTGTAAAATCATCTGCCGATCCTGACGCGGACGAAAACGACAAAGAATAGAATCTCCCAGGTCATTTTCGCCGTGCGGAATGACATAGTATCCTTTGTCATTGATTTTCGCCTGTCCCATCAAAGGCGCAAATTCAATGGAGCGGATATTTGACCAATCGCTCATCTCAGGGAACGATGCGACAACCGTTCCGTTCTCTTTAAAGTTTTCCAATGTAACCGTTTCTTCTGTTCCGTCCATATGGAAAACTCGAGCTGACATTGCCTGCTTGTACCAATTCATTTCTTCTCATCCTTTCATATTTAAAGCCTCTTCAGGCTTTATATTCGCTGTATTTCATCGTCAAGCATACACCCAAACCGCCATGAGGTATATCGTACAGAGAAAGTCCGCTTCCCACGCCGAACTGCACCTGAAGTCGTCTGTTTACATTCGCCATGCCAATATGACGGCTGTGCAAATAGTTCTGCTTCACCATTTCCATGTTAATCTGACGGATACGCTTGGAGTTGATTCCGCGTCCGTTATTTTCAATTTTCAGCAGAAGCATGTCCTTCTTTGTCTTTTCAGCGCTGATTTTGATACAGGCATTCGGAAGACTGGTATTCTGAAAACCATGCTGAATGCAGTTTTCAATCACAGGCTGAAGAATGAGCTTACCCACGCGGGCGTTATAGAGATTTTTATCAATGTCCCACTGCACATCAAAATAAATGTTCTTCCGCATCTGCTGAATTTCAATGTACTTTTGCGCACACTTCATTTCTTCCTCCAGCGAGGTATACAGGTCAGAAGAGTCCAGCGCATACTTTAAAATTTGGCAAAGGTTTTCAATCATCTGGGATTCACTGCTGTCCGCGCCTGTATGAGAAACGCTTGCCCAATAAATAGAATCCAATGTGTTGAGCAAAAAATGCGAATTGATTTGCACATGACCATACAAGGCATCCAGTTCCGCTTTCAATTCCTGCTTGGAGGCAACAAGCCCTTTTAACTCATTCAAGTCAATGGCATCATTCAGAATACGCCGCAATGTATTTTCCGTTTCTGCTTCTGTATGCTCTGCTTCCTCCGACTCTTCTCTTTGTGTGTCCATAGCAGCGAATATTTTTTGCAAACCATTATAATACTTTCGATAGCGCATTAAGCTATAAAAATTAATGGCCAGCACAGCAAAAGAACAAATCAACAGAATATAGATGACAATCG
The DNA here is from genome assembly GCA_963649405.1 of bacterium. Lineage (GTDB taxonomy): Bacteria > Bacillota > Clostridia > Christensenellales > Aristaeellaceae > CAVDRM01. Next base: position 14,036 of record CAVJHY010000016.1, on the reverse strand, counting down.
AACTGATATTGTTGATTTCATGGCTTAACTGCTCATCCTGAAGACAGATTGCAATCGTCATGCCATCGCAGATTTGCTGCACACGATAGTAATAAAAGCCCTGCTCGTTTTCTACATGAATTACGCCGGTATAGCTATTCTCGTCGTCAGCCTTCTGCACTGCTTCAAAGAGCTGTTTCTCTTCTTCTTCGGTCAGTGAAAGGTTGCCGACATGAATATTTTGCTGATGAACAGTGTCATACAAGTATACATTTTCAGAACTATATTTATCTGAGCTGAAAGCATTGAGCATATTGGATAAATCGTAGTTGAGAACCCAGTAGCCGTCAACAGCATCTCCATCGTCAAGGTCTTCTGACTGAATCTTTCTGTAAACGGTTAAGACCTGCGTTGTATTCAGATAAGATAGAGGAATCGTGCGCCATTCTATGAAAAGATCCTCCTGCATTTGAAGGCAGTGTGCCATCCAATCAACATCACTGAGCTGCGTTTTAAGCACGGGTGTACCGTTGACCAGTACATGGGGCGCACTTTGATCAGCCAGCATCCAATAGCAGGAACGCAAATTGTTGCTATAGGAAATACCTTTTTTGATATTGGTTGTGATGTTGGAAATGGCCATTGCAATCATGCGAGCCATGTCTTCATTGCTCTCATCTTGCAAGATAGCACCGGTCGTTGTTTTCCCGAAAAAAGCGTATTTTAATTTGGATAGATACAGCGTATCCGGCTGAAGGTAATGATTATTTTCAAAAAGGATGTCTGAAACCTGCTGACTTCGGTTTTCAAGAATGCCTTGCCAAACATCCGAAACAGAGGAGGCAAGGCGCAAAGATGCCCTTCCCGCAAATAAAATCGTTCCGAAAACCAGTGCTGCCATCAGGCCGACTGTAATAACAAGCTGCCATTTTGAGCCATCCCATTGTAAATGGCGCTTTTGCTTTGCTTTCTGGGCGTTCACTGTTTTGTCCCCGCACAATCAAAATCCCTGCGCACATCAGACGGAGAAACACCAAACTGTTTTTTGAAGCTTCTTGAAAAGCTGATGGCATTAGCGTACCCGACTTGCTCCGCCACTTCAATGATGCTTTTCGTACTATCTGTTTTCAATATGCTCAATGCCGCATTCAAACGCACTTCGGTGATATAGTCAAACAGCTTTTGCCCTGTCTTTTTCTTGAAAAATGAGGAGAGATATGTTGTGTTCATCTGCATATAATCTGCAAGTTGCTGGAGGTTGACGACACCATAATACTGACAAATATACTTCTTAATTTGCTCGATTTTCACATCAAAAATGTTGCGTTTATTATCCGAATCCGCTGCATCTTCCGATGGTTTGACGGTTTGGGGAAAATGTGTGCCGTTTGTCCTTTCCAACTCTTTTATCACTTTCTGGATGGTCTCTCGCATTTCTCCGAATGTGACAGGCTTAATACAATAGTTGCTCACGCCGTATTCCAGCGCTTTTCGAGCATACTCAAAATCTTTGTAGCCGCTGACAAAGATAATCTTTTCGGGACGATGCATGGCATGAATCCGGCGTGCCACTTCAAGCCCGTTCATGTTGGGCATTTTGATGTCACACAGAATCAAATCAACCGTGTGTTCTTTTAACCATCCAAGTGCGCTTTCTCCGTTCTGAAAAGTACCAACAAGAGAGAAGCCGGACTGCTCCCAAGGGAAATCTTTGGAAAGGCTGTTTACCGCATCCACATCATCATCAATTACAATTAAACGATACATTCCGGCTTCCCTCCTTTTTTATTATGCCGGTCTTTAAAAATTATTCAGGCATACCGCAGTCCGGCACATCCATCGGTATGCTACCCTGCAAGGCGGATTCGTGCGCCACAAGTCCCGGAATCGTGAAGCGGGCGGCGAGCCAAGCGTGCACAGTGGGAAGCTTGTGGAGATAGGCAGCAGTGCAGAAATCATCAATCAGGAACTGATGAGAGGCCATATGACCATTGCCCAAGGCTTGATAGCTCTTCGGCAGGCGGGCGCGTTCCTTTGCCTGAATGGGAGCAAAATCATCCCACTGCCATGCATGGTTGGCAACACGCAGCATAAAATCTTCATCCTTTTTATGTTCCGTCATTGCTTCGGGATTGACATAGTCACTGACATCTGTTAAATCAACACCTTCAGGCGTTTTCTTATACAGCAGGTGGCGGGCGTTATTAAACTGATACGAGCCATCTGCGCCATAGAAGGTCTGAATCGAAGACGAAGGTGCTTTATAGGCAATGCGGCGGCATTCATTGATACGGGCAACACCACCATTGGCAAGCTGCATAAATGAAAATTCATCAGAGAACACATTATTCCACTGATTAACACCTTTCTTAAAATATTGATCATTTTCCTGATCTACATAACCCATTCCGACAACGCGAGTAACATAGCTGTTGACCGCATTCAGAATCATGGCAGTGGAATGTGTCGGATAATAGAAGGGCGGCACGCCAGCACTGGTCAAATCATCCTTGAAGTTCTGCGGAAAATGTTCAATGTCATGGTAATATTGGCTCTCGCCGTACACGAAGTGTCCGAACGCACCCTCCATATATTTTTCTTTGCAATACATTGAGCAGGGGAAATAGATGCAGGTTTCGCCCATCATGTAGGTAAGACCGGTTTCTTTGACTGTTTTTACGATTTCTTGGCATTCTTCCACCTTGCTTGCCATCGGCACGGCAGAATAAACATGCTTTCCGCTTTTGAGCGCACGCAGCACAATATCCCCATGAAGATGACGCTGCGTGAAATTAGCGATGCAGTTAATGTCCTTGCGTTCCAAAGCGTGTTCATAGGTATCGATGATTTCAACATCGAACTTTTTGAAGTATTCCTGCGCCCGTTCAGCAATCAAATCACAAACATATACCTTGTCCACATACGGATGTTCCTTAAAAAGCGGTACGAAATTTTTTGCGAAATCTCCGCACCCGACAACACAGACAGTCAACTTTTGTTCCATGATGATATCCTCCCCAAATTAAATTTTAATGAAAGTGACATTTTATGTCAGCTTCTGTTCAATCTAAAAACTCCAGCACAAACCCCTTATTCCACATTTTCTTCGGCTGAAGAATCACTGCGCCGTCACGGTCTTCAAGGTGCAAAGCACCATGATTCCCTGCCTGAACGCTTGTGCAAGGCTCTAAGCAGATGAGTTTTGCATCCGGCGTGGGCAATGTCCAGATGGCGAGGTAGGGAAAATCTTTACGATGAATGCGCACGCTGCGGCTGTTTTTGACGCTTTCAAGCTGTATCCAATCGGACTGAATGCCCGTCAAACTGCGCGTATAATTGGCGAACAAATCATGGGAGAGCGGGCGCAAGTTTCCCTGCACAAAGGGCTGCGTCCAGCCGAAGGGATTAAATGAAGCAAGGTCTTCTTCCTTTTCAAAGCGCAGCCGATAGTCTTCCGGCGCATCGCCTTCCGTGAGCGGCCAGTTATAGGCCGTATGGCAGCCGATGCAGAACGGCATCGCGCTGTCCCCTAAATTTTCAACCTGATAATCCACGCGCAATGTGTTTGCCACGGCTGTATACATCACGGTCAGACGAAAATCAAACGGGTAGATGGCACGCAGACGCTCATTGGCGGTGAGCTGAAATGCGGCACGGTTGTCCTTATGCAAAACGCACCGGAAATTTTCATCCATCGCCATGCCGTTGAGCGGCATTTGATAAGCACGGTCGCCGACATAGTAGGTGTCGCTCAAAAAACGACCAACAATCGGGAACAAAGTCGGCGAGGTGCGCGGATAAATGTCTTTTTGCCCCTGCCAAAGGTATTCAAAGCCATCCATTTCCACGCTCTTCAGCTCCGCGCCCAGCGCATTGACATGAATGGTCAGCTTGGCCGATCGAATCATTGTATCCTTCATAATCTCTCTCCTTTAAATGTACAAGCCGATAGAAAAGCCGTAAAGCGCGTCCATGCCGCTGGTCGCGCCAAAGTCGGCAGCACAGTGAAGGAACGGCAGGAGGTCGTTGCCGTCATGAAGCGCCTGCGCTACATCGAGCAGAGCCTCTGAAAAATAGCCTTCATCGGCAAGGCGAAGATACTTGGCAGAAATGTCCGTCGTTTCCATGAGCGCTTTTTCGGAAAGCGCAGGATACGGAAGACCAAAAGAACGACGAGCACACAGATAGCCGACAACGGCATCGTCAAAGGAAGGGGTCAGCCCAGCACCAAGCCCCAGCATGGACGAAAGTACCCCGTTTTTAAGCGCATTGTCCGCTCTTTGACGGGTCTCAATGGGGAGATGTTCAAAGCCTGTCGGCCGCTGAAGCAGCTTGAAGGCAGCCGCAAATTTTGCCGCATCGGGCTTTGTTGGGAAAGAAACAGCTTTTCCTGTCCAATCTGAAAGACGAAAACCGACAGCGCCGATATGAACTGTTTGCCCGCGGGAATCAAATGACAGCTCCAGCTCCGGACGCATCATCCTGAGGATGGACTGCGGCACGCAGAGACTGTCCGGCATACGAAAAGCGCTCGGCGGGAGAAGCGAAAGCAACCGCTTCTCCCCGTTTCCGAGCGACAGGGCAACATTGGCCGCGTGTTCAAACACAGAATGCACACGAGCGGCGCAGGAAAGCCCGCGAAGGGCGGGGGGCAGGTAGGCGGTCAATTCTTCGCAAGGCATTGTACGCACCCTCTGGCAACCATCAGCTCTTCGTTGGTTTCAAATACATAGATTTTGATGCCGCTGTCCGGCGCACTAATCAGCCCCTGAATGCGGCGTGTGGCGTTCTTTTCGGCATCAAGCTTCGCATGGACAAAACCGAGACGACGCACCACATTTTCACGGAATTCAGAGCCTTTCAGCCCGATACCGCCCGTGAACACCAGCGCGTCCAAACCGCCCATGAAAGCAGTCTGCATCCCGATGTAGCCGACTACGGAATCCGCAAAGGCATCGAGTGCCAACTGCGCCCGTTCATTGCCGTTGGCAGCGGCCAATTCCACCTCGCGCATATCATTGCTCACGCCGGAAAGCCCCAGAAAACCGCTTTCTTTGGAAAGAAGCTTCATCACATTGTCCATGCCGCCTAACTGTGCAGCCAGCACAGGCAGACAGAATGCATCAAAATCGCCGACACGGTTGTTGTTGAACACGCCGGATTGCGGGGTTGCGCCCATTGAGGAGGCGACGGAATGACCGTCCATAATGGCGCAGATGGAGGACGAACCGCCCAAGTGCGCCGAGACAATGCAGCGACATTCGGGCGCTTCTATGCCCATTTTCCAAGCGATATAGCTGTGGGAATTGCCATGAAAGCCCCAGCGCCGAACACCGTATTTTTTCGCCCATTCGAGCGGAACGCCGTAATAGCGGCGCTCTTTTGGCATCATAGCATGGAAGCTCGTTTCAAAGCAAGCAATTTGCGTAAGCTTCGGGTACTTTTCGGCAACTGCCCGCATCATGGCGATATAGACGGGGTTATGAGCAGGGGTCAGCGGTGCCATGCGCTCCATTTCGGAAAGCAGTTCATCCGTCACGAACTGAGCGCCGGAAAAGCGTCCGCCGTGAACGGCCTTGTAGCCGACGGCATCCAGCGATTCCAAATCGACCGAAAGTCCCAGCGCTGCAAGGCGCTCCAAGCAAAGGCTCAGGGCATCCATATGCGTCTTGCAAGCGCAGACCGCTTTTTCTTCACTGCCGTTTGCCGAGACTTCATATTTTCCCGTTGTGCCGATGTTCTCCACACCGCCGGAGGCAAGCAGAGTTTCCGCTTCGCCCGTTTCATAGAGCTTGAATTTGAAGCTCGTAGAGCCGAGATTCAAAACGATGATTTTTTTCATGAGATGCCTCGATGCTTACTTTTTCGGGCTGTACTTGGCTGCAAAGGCCTTCATTGCTTTTTCAAAGCAAACCATCGGCACACGCGCCATACCCGCGCCGATTAAGCCGCCCTCATAGTTGAACATACCGCCGTGAATGGCCGGAGAAATGCCCGTTTTGAGGACAAGGCGCATATCAATGCCGGAAGGCAGACAATCAAAGTCCAGATTCGGAATCGGGTAGTTGGGATTCTTGGTAATGGTAATTTTTTCCATTTCGCGGGTTTGGGCAATGGCATCAGCCAATGTCATGCCGCGCAAGGAGCAGACAATGGGACTGGCCGCCGCAGCCAGACCGCCCATACCGGCGGTTTCCACAACGCAGCTATCGCCAATCCACGGAAGCTGATCCTTTTCGGTGAAACGGGTGGAGGTGTAGCGCCCCTTCATCATGGGTGCGGGCGCGGTAAACCACTGTCCCGGAAGTCCCGCAATTTTAATGCCGAATTCTACGCCGTTGCCCGCCATCGCCGTGACCATGGTGGAATATTCAATGCCGTCCGCTGCAATGCCAGAGGAGCGGGAAGAGCCTTGACCGTAGCAATGAAAGAAGCGCGGGGTCTCGACGATGTACTTGACGGTACGCATGATTTCTTCCTTGGGGCGATCCAATTCAAAGAGCTGAGGCAGAACAATCTTATCAAACAGAAGGTCAGCCGCCGTCTGGCGCGTGTGGTTTTCATCGCCCATCTGCATGGCCTCGGCCAAAATAGGCTTGATGGCAATGCCGCCGTTCTTTGCCAACATTTCCCGAACAGGCGGGAACAGTTCTTCCCGCATATAGCGCAGATTTTCCGCGATTTCGGGGCTGTACAGACCCCAGCCGCAGAAGCCACCTTGGAACGGACCTTCTGCCGGAAAAGTCGCGGCAGTGGTGTGGTTACGGCGATCCTCGATGACATTCATGGCGACGGACTTGGTGATAATGCCCGTGCCAGCACCGACGGTGTTATGATTCAGCGCCGAGTCAATCTTGATTTCGCCGGACTTGATGATTTCAACGGCTTCCTTTTCGTCCTTTGCCCAGCCTTCAAACAGCATGGCGCTGACCATGCCGCGCTTGTGCAGCATAACCATGTCATCATAGTCAATGGGCGGACCGGAGTGGAGAATCATATGATCCTCCAGCCCATCGATGCATTCACCGGCAGGCTTAATATCGACCCAATACGGGTCATTATCCGTCAAACAGGCGGCGGCCTTTTTGTTGGCCTCGGCAATCAACTGTTTTACATCCATCGTGATTTCCTCCGTTTCTTACAGGAATTCGTCCAGCATTTCTTCGATCTCTTCTGATTGCTTGACCGGCGGCATCCATTCAATCTGCGTGGTCTTTACATCCTGAGCGACCAAAGCATCATAAAAAATTTTAATGCCGAGGTTAGCAACTGCCGGCTTTTCCTTATAAATGCTCTCCATTATTTTCGCGCCTCCAATTCCTGACAGAGCTTGGCGCACAGCCGCGCCGCTTCATAATTGCTGTCCGCCACGACAGCACCGGCTTCCTTCAGCATCTTTTTGATGCCATCCTTGCCCTGCGGGTCGTTTTCGCCACCGCATACAGCGCAGACATACAGCACATCCGGGCGGGACTTGATGAGCGGCACATAGCAAGAGGCGGGATCAGGCGCAACGCCGGGACCTAAGATGATGTCCATTGCAATGATGCCGACGGACGGATCGGCCAATTCCTGACGGAAGCGCTGCACACGCTGGGTTGGGTCAAAAACGGTATGAGGCGCTTCGGCGGTAAAGTCAAGGTCGCCCATGTCGAGCAGGGAATGCTCCTCGCTCTGCTTATGCGTCTTCAGACGCACGGCGTACTTGGTGTTGTCGCGGTTGGTATGGAGCTTCACCTCCGGAGCAACAGCGCGGAAGGTCATCAGTGTTTCTTCGGCGAATGTGCCGCCCGTATACAGACCGCGGAAATATTTCTTTTCGGGGGACAAACGGGCTGCCAGCTGCTTGGAAAGCTCGCTGACCTCTTCCTCCGTCCAGCCGAGTTTCGGCTCTGTCCCCGTCATCAGGCGGACACAAGCCTTGGCAGCATCGGTCAGGTTATAAGTGCCGACAACTTTGTGACCTTTATACAGAGATTCATCCGCGCCGAGGAAAACGGCAACGACAGGCTTATGCAGCTTGTCCGCTTCGCACAAGACTTCTTCCATGACTTCACGGTCAGCCAGCATGGAAACAAGGCAAATCAGCTTTGTATCTTCATCCTTGTCCAGCCGTTTCATATCGGCCTTCATGGAAACGCCGCCGACGGTCTTTTTCAGGTCGCGTCCGCCCGTTCCAAGCACGCAGGTCACACCGCTGCCCATTTGCTCGATGAGGCAGGCGACTTCCTGAGAGCCTGAGCCGGATGCGCCGATGACTCCGACAGGACCGAAATTCACAATGCTTCCGGCAGCCATTGCAACGCCGCCCAGCAGACCGACACCGGCATCGGGTCCCATCATTAAGCAGCCGTGATCCCGCGCATATTCCTTGATTTCGCGCTCTTCCTCCAAGGAAACATCCGCCGTGAACATGAACACATCCATGCCCTTGTCAATGGCCTTGCGTGCTTCCTTGATGGCGTATTCGCCGGGCAGGGAAATTTGCAGGACATTAAATTCTCCGTCTTCCAGCTCGTTTACATCTCGGTAGACGCGCTGATGCTTGCCACCCGTGGAGGACAGCGCCTTGAGCGCGGCATCATAGGCATTTTCCAACTGCTCTTCGGTTTCTGCATCAACCGCAATCATTAAATCGTTTTTCGTGGTATCTTCCGGCACGGAATAGCCTTCGCCCATGAGCATATCGATATTCTGCTTGGTACCCATGCCGGATTCCGCGCCGGAAACGCCGGGAAGATCCGTCAGATTGATGGCAACGCCCATCAGGGTGACGGAATCAACATACCGGCTTTTGGTAACAAATACTTTTTTCAATGGCGTACAGCCTCCTTACGGACGACACAGCCGCCGTCCGAATCCTTTTGAATCAGTGTATAGTAGGGAGAATCGGCAGACGATGTGCTGTCCGTGCGCGTATGGCAGCCAAGCGATTCTCGGCGGCACAGGGCGCTTTTGGTGAGCAGCATGGCGGCCGTCAGGTCGTTTTCAAGGCGCATAGCTTCAAAGCCGCTGTATTGGGACGCTTGATGGAGCAGTCTTTCCAGCGTTTGCTCTGTCTCGCAAAGCCCGTCTTCGCACCGCAGAACGCCGACATTCTTGTTCAGCGTTTCTTGCATTTCTTTGCGAAGGTCTTGCGGAGGCGGATTGTTCTCCATCTCATCGGGCAAATGTGCGTCAGGCGCGTCAGCGGTTTTGACATACTCGGCTGCGGCAAAGCCCGCTCTTCTGCCAAAGACCAGCGTTTCCAAGCCCGCGCTTCCGCCGATGCGGTTAGCGCCGTGAACGCCGCCGGCTGACTCGCCGCAGACGAACAGACCGGGCAGAGTGGAGGCACAGGACGCATCGATGACCACGCCGCCTAAGCTCGTGTGCGCGGCGGGGGCAAGCTCAATCATTTGCGTGGACAAATCAATGCCGACATCCTGATACCGCTTCACATACATCGGGTATGCTTCATTAAGACGCTCGCGTCCAACCTTAGTGGCATCAAAGAAAATGCCGCCATGTTCCGTACCGCGTCCCGCGCCTATTTCCTTGGCAATTTCCCGTGCCATGACATCCTTCGGCACACGCTCGTCCATAAAGCGCTCACCAAGCCAGTTGCGCATGACAGCGCCGTCAAAGAACATGGTGGTAATCATGCTTGTGCCGCGAAGTGCTTCCGGCCAAACAGCGCCGGACGGTTCAAACTGGATAAATTCCATGTCACGAAGCTGCGCACCGGCATGATATGCCATCGCCACAGCATCGCCGCCCGCATCCTTTTTGTTGGTGGTTTGCGGGAAGATGGAGCAAAAACCGCCGCTGGCCAACACGACTGCCTTGGCAAAGAAGGCAATGAATTGCTCCTCTTTTTTGCTGTAAGCAACAGCGCCCTGCACGCGCCCATCCTGCACAATGAGCTGAAGCGCACGGCAGGACGAAAAAGCATCTGCTTTTCCATCCAGCTCGACAAGGAGCTTTTGCATGATGGCAGGGCCTGTTTCATTGCCGATGGAAATGACACGCGGCTGACTGGCACCCAAGGGGCGCAAGAGCTGATAGCCGCCGTTTGGAGCCGAATTAAAGGAAAGCCCCATTTCGTTCACTTTCTGAACGACAAGGGGCGCATCGGCACACAACGCATGAACCAGCGCAGGATTGTTGACAACGCCGCTGTCCATTGTATCTTTTAAGAAAATATCCACCGAATCATCCGGATGAACAGGCGCACCGATGCCGTGTACCCACGGGGATGCGCCGCGTCCATCAAAGACAATGGCGGGACGAATGCCGCTATGCACCAGCGCACGGGCTGCCGTTAAGCCGGACAGCCCTGCGCCGATGACAAGACATTCGGAATGAAATTCCTTCATTAGACCTCCCAGATACCGCCCTTGGCCATCGAGCCGACATTCTTGGAGAACAGCCGTAGATAACGCTGATAGTCCTTGCCGGGGAATTCCCACTTGAAGGCTTCGATACGTGCCTTGAGTTCTTCATCGGGGATGCACAGGTCAATGCGGCGGTTGGGAATATCAATGGCGATTTCATCGCCTTCCTTAACAACAGCCAGCGGGCTGCCGAGCGCGGCTTCGGGGCTGACATAACCGACGCTCAGACCGGAAGTGCCGCCGGAGAAACGACCGTCGGTGATGATGGCGCAGGAATTGTATAGAGCGGGCTGACCTTTGAGTTCCTCTTGGAAGGTAAAGGCGGTGGTGCCGAAGCGTCCCTTCAGACCGAGGAAGCGCAGCACGCAGGCATCGCCCTCATGGATTTTGCCGGAGCGCAGGGCATCCAGAGCATCCTGCAAGGAATTAAAGACTTTTGCCTTGCCCTTGAAGGTCATCAGATTCTGCGGAACAGCGGCAATCTTAATGATAGAGCCTTCAGGAGCCAGAGAGCCGTACAGAACGCCGAGACCCGGCTCGGTCATCACGGGGTTATCCAGCGAGCGGATGCAGTCATCATTGTACACAACGGCGTTTTCCACATTCTCGCGGACGGTGTGACCGTTGACGGTCATGCAGTCGCCGTTCAGACGCGGCAGCAAATTCTTCATCAGTGCGGGCATACCGCCGGCCAAATCGAAGTCCTTCACGGAATATTCGCCGCCAGGCATCAGATGGGACAGCAGTGGCACGGTGTTGGACATTTCATCAAAGTACTTCCACCACGGCAGGTCATAACCGGCTTCATGGCCGATGGCGGGCAGATGCAGAATCAGGTTGGAAGAGCCGGCGACGGCCATATCAACGGCGATGGCGTTCTTGATAGATTCGGGGGTAATAATCTGACGAGCGGTGATGCCTTCCTTCACCAGTTCCATGATGCGCTTGCCGGCGCGGAACGCCAGATTGCGGATTTCGCTGGACACGGCGGACATGGAGGAGTTTCCGGGCAGGGTCATGCCCATCGCCTCGGCCATCATGCACATGGAGTTAGCGGTGGTCATGGAGGTGCAGCCGCCGCAGATGCCCCAGCTATGCTGAATCAGACCGTTGTACAAATCCATGTCAATCTTGCCCTCGGCAGCCGCGCCGACCTTGTCCTGCGCACGGATATGGACGACTTCCTTGCCGCGGAATGTGCCAAGCGGCATATAACCGCCGGTCACAACGATGGCAGGAATGTCCAGACGGGCAGCGCCCATCAGGTGACCGGGGACGATGGAGTCGCAAGTGGACAAAAGCACCATACCGTCAAAGAAGTTACCGTCCACGGTCAGTTCAACCTGGTCAGCAATGGAGTTGCGGGAGGGGACTTCGATATATTTGGGGTCTTTCAGCACCATGCCGTCGCAGATGGCGGTGGTCATTACTTCCAGCGGCAGACCGCCCGCTTCACGGATGCCCTGCTTGACGCGCTCGGCAAGCTGGTTCAGATGTACATGACCGGGGTTGTATTCATTCCAAGAGTCAACAACGGCAATCAGCGGGCGATGCAGTTCTTCTTCAGTGTAGCCCATGCCCAGCATCAGTCCGCGACGGCATTCATTCGCTTCGCCAAATTCCCAGCAGCTTCTCATGTCTTCATATTTACGAGCCATAATTGCAAATCCTCCTAAAATTTAAGTGATTGTGATGATTGAATGAATAGGAATTAAAATTCGTCTTCCAGCATATTGTCGATGGCACCGTCAATGGTCTGACCGCCGTCAATGAAGATGGTCTGACCGACGATAAAGCCGCTCTTTTCCTTATCGGCAAGGAACAGCATCATGGGAACAATATCACTTGGCTGACCACCGTGACCAATCGGAATTTTGCGGTTAAAGCCGGTAATGTCTTTGTCGGAATAACGGCTCATAATCTTGGTGTAGACAAGACCGGGCGCAATGCAGTTGACATTGATGCCGTACTTAATTAGCTCGACACCAATGGATTTAGTGAACATATTCAAACCGGCTTTACCGGCGGAATAAGGCAGTGCCTTGCGGCGTACCCAAGTGACAAGGCTGTGGACGGAGGATACATTGATGATTGCGCCGTGAATGCCCTTTTCCACCATGTCCTTGGCAGCCACATGAGCGCAGTACGCGGCGGAGCTTAAATTCAAGGCAATCTGGCTGTCCCAATAATCCATCGGCATATCGATGAAGCCGCCCTTGGGCATTTTGAGCGCACCGCCCGCATTGTTAATCAACACGTCAATCTTCCCGAAATGCTCGATGAACGCATGGAGCATATTTTCGCAGTCTTCCCGCTTGCTGACATCTGCCTGATAAATCTGTGCATCTGCGCCGATTTCTTTGCACTGGCGGGCGACATCCTCCGCATCGGCTGGAGAATGGCAGTAGTTGATACCGACATCATAGCCTTCCTTGGCGAAAGCGATGGCAGCAGCCGCGCCGATGCCGTGAGAAGAGCCGGTAATGAGAACGGATTTCTTGTCAGACATATGATGATTTCCTTTCTTTACTTCATTAACTGAGTGACCGTATAAAGGGGCAGACAAAGCTTCTGAGGCTCTTCACCGCCGATTTCATGAATCAGCGCCCGCGCAATGGCAGCAGGGTCACTGTTTCCGGCAAGCTGCATACCGCGAACGAAGCCGCGATAAAACTCAATCAGCTCCTTGCACCGCATGAGATAGGCTGATACATCCTTTTCGCCCTTGGCATATCCGCCCAGCGGCAGATATTCATGCCCCGCGATGATGTATTCCGGCTTTTCGGCAATCAGCCGATTCACGGACGACAGATAGTCACTGACAAACATACACAGCGCACTGCCCTGAGAGCGTGTGCCGTTCAGCTGTAAGGAGTCTCCCGTGATAACTGCCTTGCACCGCTCGTCCATGAAACAGACGGCATCGTCATCATGACCGGGCGTATAAATCAGCCGCAGATAGCCGTACAACTTGTCGCCGTCATTCAGCAGAATATCAGGCTCGCAGCCTGCAATGCTGCCGGACGGCGGGTTACTGAAGCCGGGGAAACGGCCGCGAATCCGCTTCATATAAATGAGCGGGTTGCGCACCTTGTCCGCCATCGGCGCGTAAGCTGCCACATGAATGTGCGGGGCAAGGGCGCGAATGCGAGGAAGACCGCCGATGTGGTCGCCGTGCGTATGGGTCAGTAGCACGGAATCCATGTCGTTGAGTGTCAGCCCCAATTCCTTCAGCGCGGGAACAATGGCAGAATCAACCGTTTCCGCGCAGCCGCCGGTATCAATGAGTACATTTTTCTCGCCGCGCACCAAGGTGACACCTGTCCAGTCGCCGGGAAACGGCACTTGCAAGCGGTAAATCTGCGGGGCGAGAAGTTCAAATGATTCCATAGAAAACCTCCTGTATCATATGGATCATGCTCAGTTTATTATATACTGCCGTTTCTGATTCTTCAATTTGAAAACTTCTATCAGAATTGCAAAAAATTCATATTGCCATTTTTTAAAATAGTATGGTATAATATATTTTTAAGGCAGCACCGCACAAATGAGGCAGCGCGATAAATAGTGAATTTTGTGGAAGAGTCGATTGCAAAAATTGATGGTTTACTGGAGGTAAATCGAGGTTTTTGCAAGAAGCAGATGGCGCAAAAGGCACATTTTTGCGCGTTGCTGAATTGT
>CAVJHY010000015.1:0-20930 GCA_963649405.1 bacterium | reverse complement strand
GTTTATACTGTTTCGGAGTCAGACCGACAACGCGCTTAAAGGTCTTTAAAAAATAGAAATAATCGTTGAAGCCGAGGTTAGAGGCAATCTGGCTGACGGAATACTCGCCGGAATCGAGCATCTCTTTGGCCTTATCAATGCGTAGCTCCGTGATGTATTTCATGAAGGTTTTACCTGTTTCCTTTTTGAACACCTGACTTAAATAATTGGCGTTCAAGTTCATTTCCTTCGCAAGCTGGTTTAAGGTCAGCCCCTGTTCATAGTGGCTGTTGATGTAGCTCATCATCTGAATGAAGCTGGAATTGGAAAGCGCGTCCTTCTGTTGCTCGTCAGGGCCTTCGAGGATACATTTTTGCAGCGCGGTCAGCATGGCGGAAAAATTATGAAATTTGAAGACGAGCTGCGCGGGGCTGGAAATGTCCTCATCCGCTGCCGAAAAGGACCGGCAGGAGGAAATAATGCCGTACAGCCGCCATGCGGAACGCAGGGTAAAGCCTTTTCCGTCCGCACCGCGCAAGCGCTCCAAATAGGCAAGCGTTTGGTCTGCATCGCCCAAGGCAGCCGCCTTGGTGATTTGCTTGAGGATGGCCGCTCCTCCGTCCTCCAGCTTTTCGGAAAAAATCTTTTTCTCCGGATCAAAGAAAAACTGGAAGGCGGAATTGTTCATGTTCTTGATGACCTGCGGAAGCGCGGAAACGGGCTGCGCTTTCAAAGTATAGCTGAAGCCGTCCACCTGCTCGCCCTGCACAAAGGCGTTCAGCCGCGCCTCCGAAAAAGGAAGCAGCGAAAAATACGCAAATTGATGATAGCCAAGGCGCAGCACAATGTCCTGCTTGCCCTGCACGGGGTACGGCTCACGCCCTACGGAAACCGCGGCATAATACGCATCGGCATTTAGCCCAAAGGACGAAAAGGCAGCCGTCAGCTCCTCCTCTTCCCCATCCTGCAAGCCCTCCAGCAGCCCGTCATAGTCCGGCTGCCGGTCATTTTGGCTCAGGCGCTGCACGGCGCGGCGCAGATACCGCTTGATTTCGTCATATTCCAGCGGCTTTAGGCAATAGCTGATTGCGCCGTAGCTGATGGCCTTCTGCGCATAGGAAAATTCCGCAAAGCCGCTGATAATAATCGTCTGTATATTGCGCCCCATTGCCGCGATTTTCTGGCACAGGGACAGCCCGTCAATATTGGCCATGCGGATGTCCGTAATCACAATGTCAATCGGCATCGTTTGAAGGCACCGGATGGCCTCCGCGCCGTTTCGCACCACAGCAGCCACCTCAAGCCCCATGCTTGCCCAATCAATGGAACGGCTGAGAGCATCGGTGACGGATGGCTCATCGTCCGCCAGCAGAACCTGATACATCCTTCTCGTCTCCTTTCTTCGTATTGCTTTGGTCAATCGGCAGCCGGATGGTCATGCACGTGCCGTCCATCGGCAGGCCGGAAATTTCCAGCCCGTATTCCTTGCCGTATTGCAGCTTGATTCTCGCATCGACATTCACAAGCCCTAAATGGGAGCTGGTGTCAATCGCCCCTGCGTCAATTTGATGCCTGATTTCCTCAAGGCGTTCCGGCTCGATGCCGACACCGTTATCCCGAATGGTGATGCACAGCATATTCTCGTCCGTTCTTGCGCCGATGTACAGCACGCCGTTATCCGGCTTCGGCTCCAAGCCATGCACAAAGGCGTTTTCGACCAGCGGCTGCAAAAGCATCTTAAAGACCGGCACACACGCCGCTGCCTCGGACACATTGTAAATGGTGGTGATGCGGTTTTGAAACCGCGCCTGTTGGATGCTGACATACGCCTTGATGATGTCTATCTCTTGGCTCAAAGGGACGAGCGGTGCGCCCTTGACCGTATAGCGGTAAATCTTTCCAATGGCGCTGGTGACGCGGGATACCTGCTCGGCATCGCCCTTAATGGCAGCATCCCGAATCATTTCCAGCGTGTTATATAGAAAATGCGGGTTGATTTGGCTGCGTAAGGAATCCAGCTCGGCGTTCTTGCGCAGCACCTCGGCCTCATAAAGAACGCTGGACTGCTTGAAGATTTCCTCGGACAGCGCATTCAACGACAGAAGCAAATCCGAAAAATCCTTGCCCAAGGCTCTGATTTCGGAGCAGCCGTTCAATTCCAGCGGCTTTTTGAGCTTGCGCAGGCGGTTTTCCCGCACATAGGCTATGGTGCTGCTGAATTTATTAAGCGGCGACACCACGCTGTGATACAGCATCTGCCCGCCAAGGAACAGCAGGACGGTGAAAAGAATCAGGAAAATGCCGCTGACCGTATAAAAGGAGTCGAACGAAAGCTGCGATTCCCGCGTATCAATCGCACTCACCAGCATACAGCCCGCTTGCGGCAGGGTGCTGATTTGAATGACATAGCCGTTCTTGTCAATGGTGCGGAGGGTCTTTGGCATACTGTCCTCCGCCGCCATGGTTTTCACATTTGTGATGGTGCTGTCCGCGGGCATGTCTTCCTCGCTGAAAATGCACGCCGTGCCGTCCGCGTTCATCAGCATCATGAAGCTCCCCAAGCCCTGCGGCACGGGGATTTGTGCGGCAGTGCTGTGAATATCAACGGAAATCAGCAGAGTCCCGATTTTGACCCTGCCGGAATAATAAGGATAGCCGAAAACAAGATAGGTGTCCTGCTTGCGCTTCATGTACGCGGAATAATACGACTTGCAAATGCCGAGCGGCATCATGCCGCGCTGGTCGGTCATGGCGGCGTTCAAAGCATCCAGCTGCTCCGATGAATACAGCAGCGACCAATGCAGCAAGTCATTCACAAAGGCGACATCCGTGATGACTGTATTGCCGGTTTTGACAGAAGATAGTGCGGTGTTCACATCGTCAATCAAATCCAGAGAAATATCCCCATAGGTGGCGGCGGAAAGCATGGCTTTGCAGGAGGAATTGTACTGGAGCTGGATAAACGCGGCGCTGACCTGATTGTAAAGGACGGTCACTGCCTCTTCGTAATTCTCCCGATTTTCTTCTACATATTGCAGGCTTTCCCTGTGCTGCGCCCGCACCATGAAGCCGATCATCATCACGCAAAAAATCACCAGCGCTAAAAACAGCCCGATAATAAACGCAAGAAACTGCTTTTTTACGCTTGCGCACCGTATCGCTTTGAGCAGCTTTTTCATGCCTGTCCTTCTTCCTCCCCGCAAAAGATATTCCTATTTTTGTATATTCGGAGGGGGTTGAAAAGATTGTAGTTGGATTTTGATGGAGTGTCAGGAATAAAAAGCAGTGCCGATGTTAATCAGCACTGCATGAGATACATTATTTTTATTGTGCTTTGACAGCGGCGATATGCTCCTCTTTGATTTTTGCCAGCGTATCGGGATTTTCGATGAGATCAAGGGCGGTGAGCGCCAGCAGTTTTGCGCCGAGGCCGATGGAGGCAAGACCCTTTTCGGATTTGGCGGCGGCCTTAAATTCCTCGCTATGGGCAGGGACAGGCTCGTCAATAATGGAAATGTGCGGCTGGATGGTCGGGACGACCTGCGAAATGTTGCCCACATCGGACGAGCCCATCTCGTCTTGCTCGATCACGGGACGGCAAGTTTCGCCAAATTCCTTCAAATGCTTTTCGTATAGCGCATCAAAGGACGGAACAAGCACCGTGTTTTCCACACGGTTTTGATAGGGCTGCATCCGTCCCTTTGCACCCGTCATCAGCGCCGCGCCCGCCACAACATGATCAACCAGCTCATACACATGGTTGAGTTTGGGTGCGGTGGCGGCGCGGAGATAGAACTTGCCCTTGGCGTACTCCGGCACGATGTTCGGGGCTGTACCGCCGCTGACAACAATGCCGTGAATGCGCACATCGTCCGTCACATGCTGGCGGATGGCATCAATGCCGCGGTAGGTAAGAAGCAGGGCGTTCAAGGCGTTGATGCCCTCCTCCGGCGCGCTGGCAGCGTGTGCCGCCTTGCCCCAAAATTCAATGTCCACAGGCGCACAGCCCAGCGTTTTGACGGTCAAATAATGCTCACCGGAGCCGGGATGCACGCACAGTGCGGCATCCACATCCTTGAGGAAGCCCTCGCGGACAAAGCTACCCTTGGCGCTTCCGTTTTCGCCGCCTTCTTCGCCGGGCGTACCATAGACACGCACCTCACCACCAACCTCGTCAATGACCTGTTTGAGTGCTGCTGCCGCCAAAGAAGAAGTTGCGCCGAAGAGATTGTGACCGCAGCCGTGACCAAGACCGGCCAAGGCATCATATTCCGCCAAGAACACCAGCACGGGGCCGCTCTTTTGAGCCTTATAGCGGGCATCAAAGCCCGTGCGATGACCAGCCACATCGGTCTTGACCTCAAAGCCTTCCTCGCGCAGGATATTGCTCAGATGCTCACAAGCGAAAAATTCATAATTGCTGACCTCAGGATGCGCGTGAATGTCCAGTGCAAGCTGCTGATAGGCCGAAAGCCGCTTTTCTGTATACTCAATAATTGTATTCCTGCGTGTCATGCCTTTTTGCCTCCTGCGATGTGTGTGCGTGTGAAGAGTTTGCGGTTGGTCGTGCGCCGTGCCAGCAGATTGCCGATGCTCTGCAAAGCGAAAACGACCATCAGCAGCACCACCACGCAGACATTGACGATATCAGGATGATTCTGGTTTTGACCGTAGTTGATGGCAAAGCTGCCAATGCCGCCCGCGCCGACCGCGCCCGCCATCGTGGTCAAGCCGATTAAACTGATAGCGGTCACGGTGGTGACGCGAATCAGCTCCGGCACGGCCTCATGAAGATACACGCGGATAATCATGCCCGGCACGCTGCTGCCCATGCTCCGTGCCGCCTCGATTTTTCCGGGGTCAACACCGGAGATGGCCACTTCCACCTGCCGCGTATAGAACGGCACAGCGCCGAACACAAGCGGCAGGATGGCGCCTTTCACACCGATGGCCGTGCCGACCACACTGCGCGTCAAGGGAATGAGGAAGATGAGCAGAATGAGGAACGGGATGGAGCGAAAAATATTAACGATGATGTTGGTGATTTGGTAGACTATGACATTCTCGGCAATGCCGCCCTTTTTCGTCACCACTAGCACAATGCCCAGCAGCAGACCAATGAAAAAGGTGATGACACCGGCTTTCAGGAACATTTCCGTTGTCGCCGAGCAGCTCGTCAGAAAGCGGTCATAATAGTTATACAGGTTCGGTGCGAATTTCTCAATCAGCTGCATCTGCCAGCACCTCCATTTGCACATGGCTGTCCTTTAAGAACTGCACGGCCTCGTCCAAATTTTGTTTTTCGCCGCCGACGACCACAATCATGCCGCCGACAGGACTGCCCTGCAAAAATTCGACATTCGCCAGCACGATGTTGATATCCAGCCCAAAGCGGCGGGCGACAGAAGAAATGACATGCTCACCCACGCAATCCTTCTGGAAGGTGAGCTTGACGAGCTTTTCGCCCTTTTTAAGCTGCACCAGTGGCTTGTCTCCGCCCGTCAGCTTATCAATCTTGCTGAGCGGAGAGGCAGAGGACACAAAGCGGTGCGTGATTTCTGCCTGCGGATGGGAGAAGATGTCGTAAACGCTGCCCTCCTCCACCACTCGCCCGCTCTCCATGACGGAAACGCGGTCACAAACAGTCTTGATAACCGCCATTTCATGGGTGATTAGGACAATAGTCAGCCCTAATTTCTTGTTCAGCTCCTGAAGCAGTGTCAGTATCGCCTCAGTCGCATCAGGGTCAAGGGCGCTGGTTGCCTCATCGGAAAGCAGGATGCTGGGCTTATTAGCCAGCGCTCGCGCAATGGCCACGCGCTGTTTCTGCCCGCCGGAGAGTTGGGAAGGGTAGGCATCCATCTTATCGCTCAAGCCCACCAAATTCAAAAGCTCGGCCACTCTGTTATAGATTTCCGTCTGGCTAAGACCGATGAAGCGCAGAGGATACGCCACATTGTCAAACACGGTAGACCTGTCCAGCAGATTAAAATGCTGGAAAATCATGCCGATACCGCGACGCATTTTGTTCATCTCGCCAGCGGAAAGCGCCCGCTCACCAGAGGCATCGCGCCTGTACATTCTCCCGTTTTTCGGGAACAGCTCGCCGGAATCGTTCACGCGCAGCGTTCCCTCGTCAGGCGTTTCCAAGAGATTCAAGCAGCGCACCAAGGTGGACTTGCCGCCGCCCGAATAGCCGATGATGCCGTAAATTTCCCCGTCATTGATGGTGAGCGATACATCCTGCACGGCGTGTACATCGCCGGTCTTGTGCGGAAAGGTTTTGCTCAGATGCCGAACTTCGATCATGATGTCTTTTTTCCCCTTTTACAATGTCAGAGGCAAGCTGCCGAATGGTGCGGTACTGCCATAACATAACTACACAGGAGCGGGCGACACATCCGCATCACCCGTCCCTGTGACTTTATCTTAGATTATTGCTTTAAGCCGGCGGCTTCCTTGAGGGCATCCAGAGAATCATACTTCTGAGAATAGAGAGTCAGCGGGGCAATCAGCGTATCGGCGATGGACACCACATCATAGCCGTTGTTAGTGGCATCGTTATTCAGATAAGCCTTGTGCTGGAAAGCGTTCAGGTCAATCTCGCCGGAATTAAGCGCTTCGTTGGGCAGGTTGTAAGCATCAAATTCGACCAACTCAATGTAGATGTTCGCATTCTCATCGTCCAGCACCTTCTGCACAACCTTCCACTGGTCATTGTTCGCGCCGCAAACGCCAACCTTGACAACGGTCTTGCCGTCCTTGGAAGAGGTGTAACGGATGTAGTCGTTTACATTGTCCTCGGTGATGGTAAATTCCGCATCCGCGTCATAGTCAAAGGCAGGGAAGAAGGTTTCTTTGTAGTTGACCAGCAAAAATTCTGCCACGAGCTGGGTGTGGAAGGCATCCACGATGGTCTGATACACGGGGTTGTCCACATCGGCACTGCGGGCGGCGATGATGTTGACATAGGGGTTATCGCCGTTCTCACTCTGGGATTCGATAATCAGACCGTCCTTGGAAGGAACGAGACCGAAGGGAACGGCGTAGGTGCCGTTGATGGTGGAGGCGGCAAAGTCGCCCAAGGTGGAGGGCAGGGTGTTTGCCTGAACGGGAACGACCTCGATATCATAGATGTAGCCTGTGATGTCGGCGATTTCCGGCGTGTATCCGGCGGCGGGGTCAACGGTGATGAGACCGGCGGTTTCCAGCAGCTTCACGCCGCGGGAAAGGTTGGTGCCGTCATCCGGAATGCCGATTTGCAGGGTTTCGGCGGAAGCAATGGCAGAGCAAGCGATGAGCAGCAGAGCGAGCAGCAGGGAAATAGCCTTCTTGCAAGAGAATTTCATGGTGATGTCTCCTTTTCTTTTCCTAATTTTGTGTGATGTTCCTTCGGATGGGAAAGGGGTTACAGCGTGTCTAATTCTTCAAATGCTCGAAGCATTCGATCCCGTATGCCGTTTACCCGATGCATCTTCAAATCTTCCTTTCACATAAAAATGGAGGACAGCCACGCGCTGCCCTCCACCCTTTATCATGGAAAGACCCGAATTTACATTCGGCTGACGGCGCATGGAAAAGCAGAGCACATGCACATGCACATGCCCATCCGCATCATCATGGTACCCACAGCGCGGTTTGCCATACCAGCCGCCTCCTTGCTTACGAGAATGTAGCTATAATAGCATGGGACAGGATACTTGTCAATGGGAATTTTTGTATTTCATTTGTTTTTCGGAAAATATTTCGTTTACGACTATAAAGGATTTTCCCCGTTTTTCTCGTATAGTAAATAGGTATGCCATTTCTGATTTTGCCGAGGAGAATCGCCGCATGAAACACCGCATTTTCATTTTTCTGCTTCTTCTGGCGATGGTCTTTGCTCTGCCTGCGTTGGCGGAATACCGCACGCTGCAGCAGGGCGACAGCGGCGAGGATGTGCTGGCGCTAAAAAACCGAATGTACGAATTAGGCTACTTCACCAATACGAATTTCAGCAGCGAATACAACAAAATCACTGTGGAGCGCGTGAAGCGGCTGCAAAAGGCGAACGGTTTAGAGGAAACGGGCATTGCCACAGTCGCATTACAAGAGCTGATTTTTTCGGACGAAGTGAAGGATGCGGACGGCAAGACGCTTGCTGAACATTCCGCCGAAACGCCGTCCCCGAAAAAGACAAAAAAACCGACCGCCACACCAAAGCCCACTGCCATCCCGAAGCCGACCGTTGCGCCCGTCACCGAACCGGAAACGCCGAAGCGGAACGATGCGGGCTTTTTGACCGAGGACACGGAATATGTCTTTGCGGACGAAACGGACGGGCATTGGCTCTATTTGTCGGACACCCTGCAGGTCGAAATCAAGCGCTACGCCGACCCGAACGCGCCGCTTGTCTGGTTTGAAACGGACATCAAAGTCACGGGCGATGAGCGGATGCAGTCGCTTTTAACGGGCAAGAAATACTATTCGCCCGTCAAGATTGCACAGGACAATCAAGCGGTTTTAGCGTTCACGGATGATTTTTTCGGTTATCGTGTCCGGCAGAAGCAGGCGCAGGGTATTCTCGTCCGCAACAGTGAAATTCTTTCCGACAAGACTAAGCGCGAGGGTGCGAGCGGCTTTCCGAAATTAGAAACGCTGGCCTATTTTACAGATGGGCACATGAAGTGCTATAATGCAAATGACCACACTGCGCAGGAGTATCTGGACATGGGCGCAACGGATGTGCTGGCCTTCGGGCCGATTTTAGTCACGAACGGCGAGTTAGGCGAGCATATGACAGACGAGACCTACTACCATTACCGCGAGCCGCGCTGCGCGTTGGGAATGATAGAGCCAAATCACTACCTTTTGCTTGTGGTCAAAGGGCGTTCGGATGATTCCAAGGGCGCATACCTAAGCTGGCTGGCCGAAAAAATGCTTTCCTTGGGCGCTCAGGAGGCGCTGAATTTGGACGGCGGCGGCACGGTTGCCCTTGTATTCATGGGCGACCTTATCAACAAAAAGTCAAAAGAGCTGCGCAATGTGACCAGCCTATTGAGCTTCGGCTCATCCGCGCTGGTGACGACAAAATGAAGGAGGCAACCAACATGATTGCGATTGCGTGTGACCACGGGGCTGTGGAGCTGAAGAAGGAAATTGAGGCTTATCTGGACGCTCATGGCTATACCTACAAGGATTTCGGCACGGATTCGACCGCGAGCGTGGATTATCCCGTTTACGCCGAGAAAGCGGCACGGGCTGTGGTGAGCGGCGAGTGCGAATGCGGCATTGTGATGTGCGGCACGGGCATTGGGATGTCCTTGGCGGCGAACAAGGTGAAAGGCATTCGCTGCGCCGTCTGTGGGGACTGCTATTCCGCCCGCATGAGCCGTGCGCACAACAATGCGAATATGCTGTCAATGGGTGCGCGTGTCATCGGCTCGGAGCTGGCGAAGCTCATCGTCCATGAATTTCTCACCACACCCTTTGAAGCCGGCCGCCACGAGCGCCGTGTCAATATGATCACCGCGCTGGAGAATGGGGAGACTTTACAGTAAGGGCATGGGATTTTCTCGGGAACCTTTTCCTTTTCTGAGAAAATGAAAAGGTTTCCGAACCTTCCGAAAGGAAAAGCGATACACAAAATTCGGGGATGCAGCGAAGAGACGAATTTTGTGTGCGGCAATTACATATTGATTTTGTATTCACCGTTGTGAAGAGAAGAATAAATAAAAGCACGACAACCGTTCATATTCGGTATCGCCGTGCTTTTTTATAGTTTAAGAATTTCTAAGGCAGCACCGCACAAATGAGGCAGCGCGATAAATAGTGAATTTTGTGGAAGAGTCGATTGCAAAAATTGATGGTTTACTTTCTGTAAATCGAGATTTTTGCAAGAAGTAGATGGCACAAAAGGCACTTTTTTGCGCGTTGCTGAATTGTGCGGTAATGCCCTAACTTCTAATTTCTAACTCCACACTATTTTTCTAACCATTAGTCACTGCTTTTCCATCAGTCGTTCAATTTCATCCTTCGGCATGACCATCGGCTTGCCATTTTGATCCAGCAGCGGGGTGAGACCGCCGGCATAGCCTGCCTGCACGAACAAATATTGTGCGCCGGTTTCCTTATCAACATAAATCGTTTTATCCGTGACGAAAGTCCCACCATCCGTATACGCAACCAAAAAACGCCGATTTTCGTTTTTCATGTTCGCCCCCATACATATTTTTTATTTGGAAAAACCCGCAAACCGAAGGGTCTGCGGGGCAAAATGTGGTACGCCCGGTGCGATTCGAACGCATGGCCTACAGAGTCGGAGTCTGTCACTCTATCCAGCTGAGCTACGGGCGCATAAAGCCTTGTGGCAACACCGCTAATATGCGGAGATGCCCTTGAAAGCACGGCTTTCAAGCCGCGTGTATTGTAGCACATTCAATGACTTCATGTCAAGCACCGCACGTCGTTTTTCTGTCTTCTAAGCGGGTTTACAAACGCTGATTTTTTGATATAATAAAATAGGATATTTATCCGTGCAGGTTTGGGCTTGTACTGAGGTATATATCCTGCCTTTGAAGGGAGGCTTTCCATGAGTTTTAATCGAAATCATTATTCACAAGTGCCGCTGATGAACATGAAAAAGGCGGAGAGGGAGCGCGGCAGCGAGCCGCCCGTTTTACAAGAGCAGGAAGCGTCGAAACCCGCCCGCCGTTTCAGCATTTTGCAGCTTATTTTATCCGTGCTTTTGCCGATTCTGTTTGTTGTGGCGCTGCTATTGCAAATTCGTCTTCTGCGCATCATTTTCTTAGGTGTAACGCTCGTTTCCGTGCTGGCCATGTGGCTATTGGGCGCGTTTGTCAGCGATGCAAGACGAACACTGACGCTGATTTATCTGGCCTTTGCGGTGGTCATCGGCGCGGCACTCTTCATTCAGTCAGGCGGCACGGAGAAAACAGCCACCCGTGTGAACGCCTCCGATGCCTTCTCGCAGGGCAGCGCCATTGACGCGCCCTCGTTAAACTCCTTAACCGCTGTCGATGCCACGGAAACGCCTGAACCGGAGACCACGGAAGCGGTCGTTTCTGCCGCACAGCAGCGGCTGATGGAGTTCATGGAGGCTTGGTCGCGCAGCGACACCTCGGAAATGCTCTCCTACTGCAAGCCATCTTGGGTGTCCGAGCAGGAAAATCCTGAGGCAAAGTTGTTTACGCAGCTCAGTCTCGGCATCAACCGCCCCTTGAGCTACACCATTGAGCAGCTCTACGGCAGCGAAGCCGATGCCATGCGTACCATCCAGATTGTCGTGCAGATTTCGCAGAGCAACACCACCGTCGCCAAGCGCTACATGATTATCATGAACAGAATCAACGATGTGTGGTATGTCGATCCCGAATCCCTGAGCAGCGTTGGCACGGTGGAAGACGCGGACGAATACTTTGGGCAGGTGGACAACTTAATCACCAAGGCCACACCCTCCCCAACGCCTGTCGCCACGACCGACCCCTCCCTTGTCCTTTACTATAACACGAGCGGCGGACAGAAATATCACCTTGACCCCTACTGCCCCAGCGTCGATGCACAGTATCAGCCTTTGACCGGTACCTTCACCTATGCGGAAATCAATAATACGAAGTATAAGGTGCTGGATCGGTGCAGCCGGTGTAATGCACCGGAGAGAGAGTGAGCCGTTAGCGGTTAGCTGTTAGGACGAGAAAATAGACAACAGGAAACAGTGTACTCTGAATGCAGAAATCACGCAACAAAAGCCCTAATTTCTCATCCCTGTTTTCTACTTTTTCATCCACTGGCACTGACCACTCTCTACACTATTAACTAACCACTATCCACTAAAAACAGGAGTACCGATGTTGTACCACTTAGACACCATCCCTGTCTGGGATGCCGTAAAGCAAAACAGTGCCTGTCCCATCTGCCTGTTGCGTGAGAAGAACGAGCAGCTTGATGTGGAGCGCTTTTTAGGCGGCTCGGTCATGGAGCCGGACATCCGCATCAAAGTCAATGAAAAGGGCTTCTGCCCACGCCATCAGCAAATGCTGTATGACCAAAAAAACAGGCTTGGCCACGCGCTGCTCATGCAATCGCATTTGCAGACAATGACCACGGCTGTACTTCATGAAATGGACGGCGCGATTTCCGGCATGAAGGGCGGCTTTCTCAAGGGTGACAAAACGGGCGGTGTTTGTTTGGCGGCGGAGCGGCTTTCCAAGAAAACAAGCGGCTGCATCATCTGCGACAGCTTGGAGGAAAATGTCACGCGCTACACCCGCACGCTGCTGCACCTTTACAAAACGGACGCTTCCTTTCGGACGGCGTTTGAGCAGTCCAAGGGCGTGTGTCTGCGCGATTTGCCGCTAGTAATGAGCTTGGCGGACGAAATGCTGGCGGGCGACACCCTACGCAGCTTTTTGACGACCCTGCGCGATATTTTGAGCCGTGAAATGCAAACCGCGCAGAGCGATTTGGACGGTTTCTGCGTGAAATTCGACTATCGCAACCGCGATAAGCCGTGGGGCACGAGCCGCGGCGCACTGGAGCGCACGGTCAACCGCTTACGCGGCAAGGTGCTGAAGGAGGAAATGTGACAAGGCAAAAGGCAAGCCATTTCAGGCTTTTTCCCCTGTTTCTGTGCATTTGCCTGTTGACGGGCTGCCAAGTAAAGACTCAGGAAATGTCGGTCAATGTCGTTCCCATGCGGGAAGATTCTTACGAAGCGCCGGTCGGTGACCGCGAGGGGCAGTATGAAATGCTGGCGACATTGTATCTCCCCTCTGCGGACGGGACGCAGCTTTCGCCCGTTTCGGAGGCGCTGACCTTTTCCACCTTCACCACACAGACGGAGACGGTTTTACGCGCTCTTTTTGCGCATTCAGCGGGCGAGGATTATGAAACCATCCCCGGCTATGGCAAGGTGACACTTTCTTCCACGGACGCTGTTTCTGTGTCCTGCGGCATCGCCACGGTGAATTTGTCAGTCGCCGCGCTGTCGCTTTCCAATACGGAGCTGTTCACGCTCTGTCAGGCCATCGCCAACACTTTGTGTTCCTTGGATGACATCACGGGCGTGAATGTGCTGGCATCGGGCGTATCTCCCGGCTTGGACACGGGCGGGACGCTGCCGATTGGCTGCCTGACCAAAAACACCTTGGACGACCCTATCATGCTGCATGGGCGGCTTCTTTCCCAGCGGCAGGGCGGCTTATCCGGCGAAACGCCGTTCCGCGTGGACGCGGCGCTCTATTTTCCGGCACAGGCCGGGCAGGGCATTTTATGCGAAACGCGGACGCTCAAATTGGCTTCTGCCGATTTAGGGCTGATGACCAAGGCGCTTTTACAGGCGCTCAGTGACGGCGCGGCAGAGCTTAAAAATACGCCCAATATCCCTGACCTGTACGCCCTGCTTCAGCAAGAGCCGATGATTTTGGAGACACAAGGCACGGGGCAAAAAACCATTGCTCTGTCCTTTTCCGAGGAGCTGAACGATGCGCTGGTGCAAAGCGGCGTGACGCGCTCGGTAATGATGGCCTCAATCGTCACGACCCTCTGCACCTTCCTTCCGAATGTTGCCTCCGTGCAGGTAACCATCGGCTCGGAGCGCGTGACAGCGCTTGTTCCGGCGGGACTTTATGAAAACGCGGGGCAGACCATCGGTTTTTCAGAAGGCTTGATGCGCCGAACGGATTTTTCCGGCTTTCTGCTCACCAATGTCCGCCTGTATTTCCCGAACGCTGACGGCACACTGTGCGAAACCATCCGCGCCTTGCCTTGCGCTTGGGCCTCCTCGCCGCGCAAGCTCTATCAGCAGCTTTTGTTAGGTTCGCAATATTACGACACGGCTGACGGTCTAAAGACCGTCCTGCTCGAAACCCTTTCGGATGCCGATTTGCTCGGCACCTATCAGGACGGCGACACACTGCTGCTCAACTTCAGCAACCGCTTCCAAGCCTCTTTTGAAGGGCTAACCGCCGCGCAGGAAAAGAATGCCGTGTACGCCCTCGTCAACACCATGACCGGCAATCCATCCGTCTGCCGTGTACGCTTCTACTTCGCAGGCGAACAAACCGATACGCTCAGCGGAGCTTTGAATATGCGTGGGGAATTTATGAGAAATATAAATTAAACATTTATATAATTTAAGGAGGTACTTTATGTATCATTCACGCTGCACGCTCACCAATGGCCTTGTGTATGCTGCGCTGGATTCGCTCACGGGCGAGCCACTGGACTTATCCCTTTGCAGCGCCAAGGAAAACATTCTGAAAAATAACATTCTGCGTGAGGCTTCCCCGCTAAAGGTATGCCTGAAAGATGGTCGGTTGCTTCGCCCGCCCAAGTACGCTGAAATCCGCACGGATACCTCTCTGCGTCCCGTTATTGATGTGAAGCAGCTCGAGTGCAGCGCACAGGCAGAAATTTTTTGCCCTGCTCTGGTAGATATAAAGACAGGCGAACGGGTAGAAATTGAAGCGCGTTGGTCTCTTTCTTTGCCCGAAAATGATACGCGGCTGCACTTTTTTTTAACGCTAAACAACCATACGGAAGAAGTTGTCGAGAAGACATATTTTCCTTATCTAAACGGCATCTGGATGGGCGAGGATTGGACGGAGGACATACTCTATATGCCCGTGCATTCGGGTGACAAGACGGTGAATCCCACGGAAACCATGTCCATGACCTCCGCTCAAATCGGCTGGAAATGGCAGGAATATCATTTCCCGTACACCATCGGCGGGCCTTATGGTAAGAAAAATGAAGAAACCGACGCTTACGAACGCGAATGCACCTATTCAGGTCCCTGTTCCATGCTCTATATGGAGCTTTGTAATCCTACACTGAATATGGGCGTTTATCTGACCTGCCGGAATGATGCACTCCGGCTCAAGGCCATCCGTGCAGCGACCTATGGCCGCGCTTGTCCGGGGATGTCGCTGGCTATGGTACATTTTCCGCACTTAAACAACGGCACTTGGCAGAGTGAGGAATGCGTGCTTGCGCTCTTTGAAGGCGATTGGCACTGGGGCGCTGATGATTACAGGACATGGCGGCAGTCCGTTGCAAGTCCTGTCATTGAAAGGAAGCATCGTCCCGATTGGTTTATGGAAAGCGCCGGTCTCGTGGCGCACTATGATTTTAAGTATCAGGGTGGCGGCATCGTCCACCATTTTACCGACATTCCGGCGTTGCTCACACAGGCGCAGGAGATGGGGCTGAATCACCTTCTCCTGTCCGGCTGGAACAAGGACGGCTTTGACAACGGCTTCCCCATGTACACTCCCGACCCCGATTTAGGCACGGAGGAGGAGCTGAAGGCAGCACTGAAGACAGTGCATGAACGCGGCGGTCATGTGGCGTTTTACATCAATTCCCGTCTTTGCAATGTGCGTTATCAGGAGCTGGAAGCCTTCTGGCATGATAACGCCCTCATGCACGCGGACGGCAGCCTAATAACCGAAAACTACGGCGCGGATGATTTGACCTTTGCCTGTATGTGCGCCGGTGCTGCGCCTTGGCAGGAAAAGCTGATGCACACGGTGGACTATCTGACCAACCAAATCGGCGCAGACAGTATGTATCTGGATCAGCTTGGCATGGCAGCCGGTCTTCCCTGCCATAACGAAGGACACGCGCACGGCGCAAAAACCGATGCTTGGAATCAGGGATATGAAAAGACGCTGGCAGGCATCCGCAAAAATTATCAGGAGGATGGCGTTGCGCTGATTTTTGAGGGTGCAAGCGATATTCACGCCCGCGGTGCTTCCGGCCAGCTAATTTCCACCATGTTCTTCCCCGGCACGATGCCGGAATTGTTCAAGTACACTTTCCCTGACGATGTTTTGGTGGACATGATGAATCCCGCGTGGCGCTCCGGCATGCGTCCGGCAACCGTTGCGCAAAAAAGTACCTTCCTGCTTTATCGCGCCTTCTGCGTTGGCTCGTATTTCTGGGTGTATGATTTGGAGGAGGACAACAGCTTCCGCTACGATACCGAGCAGTACGACCGCTTAAAGCGTGTGATTGCGCTGCGCACAGCTTGGCTGAAAAGCTACGGCCACGGCACATTCAAGGACACGGTTGGCATTGAAGCATTGCCGAAACAGCCGAAGGCCATTGTCAAACGCTTTGAAATTGAAAACGGTATGCTGCTGACTTGTGCCAATGAGCAAAAGGAAAGCATTTCCTTTGTCGTTCGCTGGGATAAGAAAAAACTGCCGCTTGCTTTTATCCGCACCTTTGAGCAGCCAGACATGGAGCGTCCCATCACCACAGAGACTGTGCTGGATGGCATTCGCATCAGCACAAACAGCGAACTGTGCTATATTGTGCTAAAGGAGCAAAGTTAAGCCCCGAACACGCTCAGCGAAATCACCAGTGCGATGAGCGGGATGACCGACCCGCCGACAAGCTGGGGCAAGGTATGGCGCTTTAAGCGTAGGCTTGACCAAAAGACCAGCGCCAGCACCAGTGTCAACGCGTACCACTTCGGATCGAGCGCATAAGACAGCAGGAAAATGGGACCTGCCACGCCGCAGGCATGGCCGCTTGCCTTAAAATGAAGCAGAGTAGTCAGGGCGATGCCCACGCCCGAAAGCAAATAGGTTAAAAACATCGCCTTTTCCAGCGGTGCGCCGTTTAACAGCATACAGGCAGCGAAGCCCAGCGCATAACCGATGACCGAAAAAATGATGGCGAGCTTGCGCTGTCCGTCGCGCCCCTTTTTGCGGATAGGAGCCACAAGCGTGGAAATCGGGTAGGATAAAAGCGGCAAGGCGCACAAAAAGAGCAGCGCCAAAGCCGCGTGCGTGCCGTTTTTGAAGGCGTTTGGTACATGATAAAACAGGGTGAGGGTCAATGCACCCGCCGCAATCGGCGCAGTGGTCAGGATGCGGATGGCGCGGGCGAGTTTCCAATCAAAAGCGCTCGTTTCGTAAGGAATGTCTGTCATGGTTGTATCTCCCTTCAGCTTTTTGAAGGAGCGAACACCGCACAGGAACGTTCATTTCAATTGTTCGCTTCTTCGCCTTCAAGATAGCATCGGGACAGCCAAAAGTCACCCTACGAAACGGGAAAACACGCTCTACGGAAACGAAAATGGCACTCTACCGTGCGTAGAATCAAGAAAAATCAAGGCTTTCAGAGGTTAGTATGATGAACGAGGAGCAGTTAGCGAAAATCATCGGGCAGAACATAGCGACCCTGCGTAAGCGCGACAAGCTGACCCAAGCACAGCTTGCCGAGAAGCTCAATTATTCCGACAAATCCGTCTCCAAGTGGGAGCGCGGCGACGGACTGCCGGACATCTGTGTGCTGATGGCGATTCGGGATTTATTCCATGTGACGCTGGACGACCTCTGTGCGGACAAAAGTCTGCCGCGCAAGGACAGAAGCCATGGGCTGATTCTCGTCCTCTCCGTGGGGCTGGTGTTCTTAGTGGCGACGGTTTTTTTTGCGATTTTAGGCTTCCTGCGCTTTCAAAAAATCTGGCTCATCTACATCTACGCGCTCACGGCCTCGGCCATTGTGGGTGTGGTGTTCACCTCGCTGTGGTGGGGAACATGGCAGCAGCTTCTGTCCGTCAGCCTGCTGATTTGGTCGATACCGCTGTCACTCAGCCTGACCTTTGCGCACCCGATGATGTACCTGATGTACATCGTGGCGGCCGTCCTGCAAATCTTGGCCACCATGTGGTATTGGCTGCGCAGCGAGCGCAAAAAGCATCCGAAAGGGAACGAATTGAAAAACGCATAGTTTTTTTCGGAGTATATTTGCGAGAGGGAAAGCTTTGTCGGACAAAGCCTCTCCTCTCGCGCTCACCCCTGAAAACCGATATGGATTGTTTAGAAGGGTACGGGAAAACCTTTTTTTCAAAAAGAAAGGTTTCTCGCTTTATCATCTCCACACGGATATTTTCCTTTAGAGAGCACGAGAGACCCTTTCTCTTTCAAAAGGAAGGGTCTCCCGCAAAAAATATTATCAAATCAAACTCGACGACGCGATTTTGTCCCACATCACCTCATAGTGATACACGCCGTCCTCGCCAATCATATACGGCAGTTTCTTTTCCTCCAGTTCAGGAATGCTGTCAATCCTGCCCATCGCAAAATCCTGCATTCTGAGATACGCCGAGCGAAAACGCGCCTTCACGCCGCCCACACGAATGTCAATGACCTCAAAACCGTAGGGCTTGTTTTCATACATCCAAACATTGCGCCATGCATCCGCCAAATCGGACAGCGCCGCCTCATTTTCCAGCGCCACGGGCAAGAGTGCAAGTGCCGCCTCCCTGTCTTTTTCACGGACAGCCTTCGCCGCGCTGTCACGCCATACGCACTTGGCGTATAACGCCCGCCCCAGAGCCGCGAACATCTTCAGCATCGGCTGAACGGGATGCCCCTCAGCCTCATTTGCATACTGCTCAAAGTCATGCCATAGGTTTTCGTAATGCTTGGTCATGGGATGTCCCGCAAAATCCTGCTCAAACAGCGGCATCAGCGGGTCTTCGTAGAGCAAGGGCTTGCAAATGTTGTTAAAGTCCGCCTCCGGCCGCTTGCACTCGAAGGGATACTGGAATTCGGTGGTGCGCTCAAACCACGCGCCGTTCTCGCCCGTGCATTCCGTGAAACGCTTGTACAGCGCCGCCTTGTCGGTCATTCCCGTGTAGTCGTATTCCGCAAACGCCTGTAAACCAAGCAGAATGGCTGACATCGGGCATTCCGCGCCGTTGTCGCCCCACGCGGTGGTAAACACCTCACGCACGCCATGCTTGACACACTGCTTGAGCGCCGGCTCCAGAATCGTGAAACTCTTCTTATAATCCGGTACAATACCCGACCAAATCCACGTGCCGCCCGCAAACACGGTCTTGGCCTTGAACAGCTCGTGGCTCTTCAGCATCCGGTCATAGCCCAGCTCGCTCTCGTGATAGTAGTCCCAATACACAAGGTCGATGTCTGCAGGAGCGCTTTCTAAAATTTCATCCGTAAAGTTCTTGTTTTCGCCGTAATAACCGCCCGGACCTGCGTTGTTAAAGTGCATATCGCTCCACATCATGGCGTGCAGACCCAGTTCACTCACGATTTCCTGCACGCGCTTCAGATGCTCCGCCATCAGCTTGGCCGGAGGAATATAGCCATTCAAATCAATCTGGCGGCCGCGCCCCAAGTCCACAGCCTCGTCCATGCCGATATGAATGCGACGGGAACGGTACGGACGAGTGGCGGAAATAAGCATCCGCCGAATCAGGTCATAGACCTCATCACTGCCGACCAGCATAGTTTCCACGGTGTCACGGTACTTCGCGGCGGCACGCCAATGCAGGAAACGTTCCAAATGTGCCAGCGTCTGGATGCAGGGAATCAGCTCAATGCCCAGCGCGTCCGCGTAATCGTCCAGCGCCCGCAGCTCATCGTCCGTATAGCGCCCGCGGCAGTAGCCAAAATACGGCTCGCCGTCCAGCGTGTAAGTCTCCTCCGTGTACATCATCGCCCATGTCAGCCCCATCAACGCCATTTTGCGCAGCATATACTGAAGCTCTTCCACCTTCAGAACGGCGTTGCGGGAGCAGTCAAACATCACGCCGTCCTTGTCAAAGCGGCGCATTTCCTCGTGTTCGTAATTTTCTTCATCCTTGTGCGCATTCAAAAGGCACAGACTGCGGAAAAACGCGGCCTTGTCCTTGCAAATCATCTGCACATTATCGCCAGTTTTTTTGATGCGCAGCGTCGCCTTCGCGCTTTCGTCAATGGACACATCGACCACGCATCTGCCTTCAGCCATGACCAGCCCCAAATCGTCCTTCAAAAGCGCTACGCCTTGTTGAATCTCGGAAACATCCCCACGAAAAACTGCCTTCAACATACTGCTCCTCCTTGTTTTCACACACACGGCGGCCGCCCGCCTCTCTTTCATTATAACATAAAAGATTATTCTGGCAACAGGCTAAAAATCATTCGGTTAGGTATATAAAAACGCCCCTCTTCTGAAAAGAAGGGCGTTTTGACATACTATTATTTTGCGTATTCCGTGCTTCTGGTCTCGCGGATCACATTCACGCGGATTTGACCTGGATATTCCAGTTCCTTTTCGATGCGCTTGGCGATTTCCTTGGCAAGCACCTTCGTGCCTTCGTCGGTCACATCATCGGGCTTCACCATGATGCGCACCTCGCGGCCGGACTGAATGGCAAAGCACTTCTCCACGCCTTGGAAAGAATTGGCGATTTCTTCCAGCTTCTCCAGACGCTTGATATAATTTTCCAAGCTCTCGCGGCGAGCGCCGGGACGGGCAGCGCTGATGGCATCAGCCGCCTGCACCAGAACGGCCTCAACTGTCTGCGGCTCGACATCGTTGTGGTGGGCAAGAATGGCATGAATGACATCGGGGCTTTCGTGGTACTTGCGAGCCAACTCGCCGCCGATGGACACATGCGTGCCTTCCTGCTCGTGGTCAACTGCCTTGCCGATATCATGCAGAAGACCGGCACGCTTAGCAAGCTGCACATCCGCGCCCAGCTCTGCGGCCATCAAACCTGCCAAATGACTGACCTCGATAGAGTGCTTCAAAACATTCTGACCATAGCTGGTACGATAACGCATACGACCCAGCAGCTTCACCAGTTCGGGATGGAGGCCATGCTGACCCGTTTCAAAGACGGCCTGTTCGCCCGCCTCACGAATCTGGTTATCGACCTCTTTCTTGGCCTTTTCAACGCATTCCTCAATGCGAGCGGGATGGATGCGACCATCCATGATGAGCTTTTCAATGGCGATACGCGCAATCTCGCGGCGCACAGGGTCAAACGCGGAGACGATAACAGCCTCCGGCGTATCATCGATAATGAGGTCAACGCCCGTTGCCGTCTCCAGCGCACGGATGTTGCGGCCTTCACGACCAATGATGCGCCCCTTCATATCGTCGTTGGGCAGGTTGATGACAGAAACGGTGGTCTCCGCCAC
>CAVJHY010000014.1:19739-21370 GCA_963649405.1 bacterium | reverse complement strand
CCCGTGTTCCATGTGGAGTTGAAAAAGAGCGGCGTGCCGGTGAGCCAAGCCTGTCACCAGATTGAAAAATACGCGAGCGAGGGCGTTTTTTCCGGCCTCTTTTCCTTGGTGCAGATTTTTGTTGCGATGAACCCGGAAGAGACGCTTTATTTTGCCAACCCCGGTCCGGACGGGACATTCAACCCGGATTATTTTTTCCATTGGGCGGATGTCGATAACATCCCCGTGAACGATTGGCAGCGCATTGCCGCCGACTTCCTCTCCATCCCGATGGCGCACCAACTGATTGGCTTTTACACCGTGGCGGATGATTCGGACGGCATTTTGAAGGTGATGCGCAGCTATCAATATTACGCCGCCAGCAAGATTGCCGATGTCGTCACCATGCACAAATGGGATGAGGGCAGCCAGCGCGGCGGGTATGTCTGGCACACTACGGGGTCGGGCAAGACAGGCTCCAAGGACGCGGATAAGGTGGTCTTTTTGACCGACAGAATCGAGCTTGGCACGCAATCCTTAAAGGAATACCGCGCCTTTGCCGAGGAAAATGAGAGCGTACAGGCGACTGAAAACACCTATGTCCTCTTGGGCAAGCTCAAGAGCAATGCGCCCGCCGACACGCTGATTGTCACCTCCATCCAGAAAATGAGCAACATTCAAAACGAGGACGGCGGACGGAATGCGCGGGATATTGCCGCCATTGCGCGTAAGCGGCTGGTGTTCATCGTGGATGAGGCGCACCGTTCCACCTTCGGCTCGATGCTGTCGGACATCAAAACAACCTTCCCGAATGCCCTCTTTTTCGGCTTCACCGGCACACCGCGCTTTTTGGAAAACGCCCGCAAGGACAACACGCAGACGGATATTTTCGGCGATGAGCTGCATAGGTACAGCATTGCGGACGGCATTCGGGACGGGAATGTATTGGGCTTTGACCCTTACAAGGTGATGACCTTTCGGGACAGGGATGTGCGCGAGGCCGTTGCGCTGGCAAAGGCGAAGGCGCAGACCGTCGCCGAGGCGCTCAACGACCCGCAGAAGGCAAAGGTCTATTATCACTACATGACCAAGGTCAAAATGTACGGTCAAAAGCAGGCGGACGGGAGCTATGTCAAAGGCATCGAGGATGAGCTGCCCATGACGCAGTATTTGGGCGAGGAGCATCAGGAGAAGGTCGTGGAGGACATCGGCCTTAACTGGATGAGCCTCAGCCACAATGGGAAATTTCACGCCATTTTTGCGACGAGCAGCATTTATGAGGCGATTCAATATTACAGGCTGATAAAGAAAAAAATTCCGCAGCTTAAAACCACCTGCCTCTTTGACCCGAATATTGATAACGATTTGAACGGCAGGGATATGACCTATAAGGAGGACGGGCTTGTCGAAATTATCAGCGATTACAACGCTCGCTACGGTCAGAATTTCACCCTGCCGACCCATGCGCAGTTCAAGAAGGACATCGCCATGCGCTTGGCACACAAGGAAACTTACAAGCGCATCGAGCGCGAGCCGGACAAGCTGCTTGATTTATTGGTCGTGGTTGACCAGATGCTGACCGGCTTTGATTCTAAGTGGGTTAATACTTTATATTTGGATAAGCTGCTGGAATATGAGAGCATCATCCAAGC
>CAVJHY010000014.1:0-19729 GCA_963649405.1 bacterium | reverse complement strand
CATCCAAGCCTTTTCCCGCACGAACAGGCTCTTCGGCCCCGAAAAGCCTTTCGGCGTGATTCGCTATTACAGGAAACCGCACACGATGGAGCAGCACATTTTGGAGGCGGTTAAGCTCTATTCCGGCGACCGTCCGCTGGGACTGTTTGCGGATAAGCTGCCCTATAACCTGAAAAAGCTCAACGAGGTGTATGCGGACATCGCCCAGCTTTTCGCAAGCGCGGGCGTGCCGAACTTCGAGCGTCTGCCGAATGAGCAAACGGCTTGCGCCAAGTTTGCCGCGCTGTTCCGCGATTTGAACGGCTATTTGGAGGCCGCCAAGCTGCAGGGCTTCCGCTGGAACAAAAGCGCGTACACCTATACGGACGAGCAAACCGGCAAGAAGGAAACCATTCAAATGACCTTCGATGAGAACGCCTATCTCATCCTTGCCCAGCGCTATAAGGAGCTTTCGAGCGCTCCGCAAACGCCGGACGGAGCAGGCGGCGATGTGCCGTATGACTTGGCAGGGTACTTGACGGAAATCGACACGGGCAAGATTGACGCGGACTATATGAACAGCCGGTTTGACAAGTATATAAAACTTTTGAAGGACGGAGGCGCGTCTGCTGACCTCATCCGCCAAGCCAAGGACGAGCTGCACAAGACCTTCGCCATGCTCACGCAGGAGGAGCAGAAATACGCGAATGTGTTCCTGCGCGACATCGAGCGCGGCGATGTGCTGCCGCAGGACAGCAAGACCCTGCGCGACTACATCACCGAATATCAGACCCGCGCCAAGGACGACCAGATTCACCGCTTCGCTGAGACCTTCGGCATGGACGAAAATAAGCTGCGGCAGATGATGGGGCTGGGGCTGACCGAGATGAATATCAACGAATTTGGCCGGCTAGACGAGCTGAAAAGCACCATCGACAAGGCCAAGGCCAAAGCCTACTTCGAGACCAAGGAGGGTGCTTCCCTCATCCCTCCAAAGGTCAATATGAAAACAGATAGGCTGCTGAGAAAGTTTATATTGAAGGGTGGGGGAGAGGAGATATAGGCTTTTGCCCTGCCGTCCAAATGGTCTGCCGTCAACGCCGACGGCGGCCATTTTTGTTTCTTCGTGTAACATTGACAATCCATGCACCGTCTTGTATAATTAGAAAGGAATTTTTCGATTCGCAGAGGCTGCTTTTGAGGCAGTCGAGATGTTGCGAGATATTTCCGAAGAGGGAGAAGACGCATGGCAAAAAAGATTTTGATTTTGATAAGCACTGTACTGCTGTTATTTTCAATAGCTTTTGCGGGGACGGCGGAAGAAGTTTCGGCTTCTTCCGATGATGGAAACCCCAAGTACACCCTGCCCATCGATTTTTCTCCCGGCATGGAGGCTGATCCGAACGGCTTTGTCATCGGGGATAAGTCATGGTTTTACGAAGACCCGACCATCCGCGTGGAGATTGAGCAAAAGCGGACTGATAACTGCGATTACTGGGTCGCACGGATTAAAATCGGCGATGCTTCTCAGCTGCGCACGGCTGCGGCGGGGGGGTTTGAATCCACACGCGCCATGAAGGGAGTTTATCTTGCGAAGCGTGTAAAGGCCGTTCTTGCCATCGACGGCGATTATTTTTGCTATACCGGCATTGGTTACATTGTCCGTCAGGGCGAAGAATTTCTTAACCGCTTGAAGGGTACTCGTGATGTATTGCTGATTGATGAAGACGGCGATTTTCATTGCATTATTGCGCCGGAAAACAATATGGTTTCCAATACGGTGAACGGGAAAAAAGTCATCAACAGCCTGTTCTTTGGGCCGTTGCTGGTGGACAAAGGAGTGGCGGTCGAGGAGCCGATCGGCGAAAGCATGGCGCAGGATGAGCCGCGTCAGCGCATGGCCATCGCGCAGACTGGGCATTTGGAATATATGGCGATTTGCTGCGCATCGCTGACTCGCGGCTCTGCCGGAATGACGCTGAAACAGTTTGCAAAACTGTGCGCTGATGAGGGGGCGTATCTGGCCTATAATCTGGATGGCGGCAATTCGACGATGATGATTTTTAATTACAAAAAAATTAACGATGTAGAAAACGGCGATACCCGCGAGATTTCAGATATTGTTTATTTTGCTTCTGCATGGCCGGGCGAGGAGGCAGAACGGTGAACATACCCTATCTTGCGCTGATGGCTGTCGGTGTACTGATTTGCGGCGCACTGCTGCAGCTTCGCCTTCATCAGCGGAAAATGCGCTGGCTGCCTGTGCTGCCGTCCGTTTTGCTCGGCGCGGCGCTGGCTAAAATCAGCTATGTTGTGCTGCAATGGCACTACGCCTTCCCGCGCTGGGAGTGGAGCGCATTTTGGATTTTTCAGGAAGACACTTTCTGCTTTGTGGGCGGTGCGGTCGGCGCGGTATTGGGCATCGCCTTATCTGCCCGCCTGACCAAGCAGCCCATCCTCAAAGTATTGGATGCCTTTGCACCGGCGGGGGCGCTGATGGCGGCGGTTGCGCGTTTCGGTGAAAAATATCTGGGGCTGATTGGCACAGCAAGCGATGAAATGCCGGAGGCGCTCTCATTTTTCCCGTTTGCGCTGACGAATGAATGGGACGAGAGCTATCCCGCTATTTTCATGCTCTCGTGCTTGGCAGCCTTGGCGGCCGCCGTCATCGGTTTCTGCGCGAAAAAAGAAAAATGCTCCGGCGGTCTCTTTTTCAGAACGGCGTTTTATTTGGCGCTTCCGCAAATCATGCTGGAGAGCTTCTTGGCTGAATGCATGAAATGGGGATTTGTGCGCGTTCAGCAGGTTTTGTGCGCGGTGATTTTGCTCTTTGTGCTGATTGCCGAATGCCGCCGCTGTGCTCAAATGTCATTTTGGAAGAAATGGAGACCGATTGGTATTCTGCTTCTGTGCGTCATTGGACTGGTCGGGGTCGAATTTGCACTGGATAAATCAAACCTCTCCGCTTTTGTCTGCTATGGCATGATGCTTTTGCTGCTTTGCGGGATTGCAGCAGCAGAATGCACAACATACAAACGAATCGCTGCTTCATAAGATACGCTCATTGTTTTCAAAATTAAGAAAGGGAAAGGAATCTGAACTATGAAAAAGATGCTGTCGATTATTCTGACCGCTTTCTTGGTCCTCTCTCTGCTGTTTACCGTATCAGCTCTTGCCGAAGAAGCTGATACGGTCACTTTCATGACGCTTACGGTCGAAAAAACGGCACAATCGATTGACCTTGAAAAAAATGTCGTCAAGGACTACGATGCCTTTTGCGCTTTCCTTGATCAGCTTCCGAATCTGACGAATGTTGATATGTTTGCTACAAACATCAAGCGTAGCAACATTGAAATGCTCGCCGAGCGTTATCCGAATATCACATTCGGCTGGACAATGCGTGTCGGTGATCACCTTGTCCGCACGGATGCAACGGCTTTTTCCACGCTTCATAACAATTCAAGTCAGGAACACAGCAGTAAGGATTTTTCTGTGCTGAAATACTGCACGAAAATGCTGGCGCTGGACATTGGACATAATCGAGTGGACGATTTGTCCTTTTTGAACGATATGCCGCAGCTTCGTGTCTTAATTCTCGCCTGCAATAAAATTGAAGATATTTCGCCTTTGGCTAACCTAAAAAATCTTGAATACTTGGAACTTTTCAAGAATAATATTCATGATATATCGGCACTTTCCGAGCTGACGCATCTGATTGACCTGAACATTTGCTTTAATCGTATTAAGGACTGGACACCGCTTGAAAACCTGACGCAGCTTCAGCGTCTCTGGATTTATAATTCCAACAATTATTCGGAAGAACAGCCTGTTTCAAACAAAGTCGTTCGGTCTCTTCAGGAGCATCTGCCCAACACTTACCTTGACTATAAATCTTATTCCACACTCGGCGGCTGGCGCGAGCATGAACGGTATTTCATCATTTACGATATGTTCAAATCCGGCGAATATATTCCTTTTGCAGAATCACCCGCTGTTGAAGATGAAGAGGCGGAAGCTGCACCCGAAGCGGAAACATTATAACAGTAACCCCAATATGCATTTGGAGGATACCCGGAATGAAGAAAATGGCTGCGTTGTTTCTGGCATTACTGCTGGTGAGTGCGTTGCTGCCCGCATCGGCGGAAACGCAGGTCATCCGCATGACCTGCGCGGGGGATGCGCTTTTGGGCTGCAATGAAAAGGTGCGTCAGCAGGACTATGCCTTTGACCGATACATCGAACAATACGGCTATGAGTACCCTTTCGCCGGTCTGATGGATTTGTTCGCCAATGACGACATCACGCTGGTCAATTTGGAAGCCGTGCTGTCGGACAATCCGGACGAGAAAGCCTCCAAAAGCCGCTATAATTTCCGCGGGCCGACGGATTACGCGAAAATCCTCTCTTCAAGCAGCGTGGAGGTTGTGAATTTGGCCAACAATCACACGATGGATCACGGTCAGTCCGCCTTTGATGAAACCATTCAGGCTTTGGACGCGGAGGGCATTCATTACTGCGGTTCGACGACCGGCGGCAGCTACATCTACATTTATGAGCAGGGCGACATTAAAATCGGCTTTATCGGCGTTCTGCCGGGCTATTGGGTGAAAAGCCAAGAGAATAAGGACGATTTGATTTCCAAATTCGATGCACTGAAGGATGCGGGCTGTCAGGTCATTGTTGCCTCCCTGCACTGCGGCAAGGAATATCTGGCCAAGCATGACGACATTCACGAAAAATACGAGCGCATCTGCATGAAATACGGTGCGAACATCATCATCGGGACGCATCCGCATGTGCCGCAGGGCATCAATGTCAAGAACGGCGTTACGCACATTTATTCCTTGGGCAATTCCTCCTTCGGCGGGAACACGGGCGTGGATGAGCGTCTGACCTGCATTCAAGGCTATGTTGCCACCTTCGATTTGTATTTTGAGGACTCGGTTTATACAGGCCATCAGATGACTATCTGGCCGATTCATATCAGCGGCACCTCGCCGGAAAACAATTATCAGCCCGTTTTAGTCAGCGGCGAGCAGGCTGAAAAGGTTATGAAAATGATTCAGAAGGACACGAGATTTAAGCTCAATCCTTATGTGAAAGGACAAGGCGCGGTGCAGGATTTTGTCGCTTGGCCGGCGAATTAGATCGCTATGAATTGAAGCATGGAGGGATCAGCATTGAAGCGAAACAGTTTTACCAAGCGTGAGTGGAGCTGGATTATGTACGACTGGGCGAACTCCGTTTACGCAACCAACATCATGGCGGCGATTTTCCCGACCATTTTCGTGGCCATCGCCGGAGACGGCGGCGACCAATGGTGGGGTTATGCCACCTCGTGCGCGACCTTTGTCGTGGCGATTTTGGCACCGCTCTTGGGCGCGATAGCCGATTACAAGGGCATGAAGAAAAAGCTGTTCACGGTCTTCATGCTGCTGGGTGTCGTGTTCACGGCGCTGATTGCCGTGACGGACAACTGGAAGGTCATGCTGGTTGGCTATGTCCTTTCCCGCATCGGCTTTTCCGGCTCGAATTTGTTCTATGATTCGTTCCTGACGGATGTGACCACGGACGAGCGCATGGACAGGGTGTCCTCATGGGGCTACGCGATGGGCTACATCGGCGGCAGCACCATTCCGTTCGTGATTTCCATTGCCGTTTTGCTCATCCTTGATTACAGCCCGTTTGCACAGAAATTTTCCGTGCTGATTACGAGCGTTTGGTGGCTGCTTTTCTCCCTGCCGTTCCTCAAAAATGTCGAGCAGACGCATTACATTGAGCGCAGCGGCGACCATTCCGTGAAGGAAACCTTTCACAACATCGTGAGGACTTTCAAGGACATCTGCCGGCGCAAGGGCTTGCTTTTGTACATCATCGCCTATTTCTTCTATATTGACGGCGTAGGCACGATTATCAGCATCTCGACCGCTTACGGCTCGGTGCTTGGTCTCGGCACGGTCGGCATGATTTTGGCGCTTCTGGTGACGCAGATTGTCGCCGTTCCCTGCTCCATTTTGTTCAGCCGTCTGGCGGAAAAGACCAACGCCCGCAAAGCGCTGTCCGGCGCGATTTTGGTGTATTTCCTTATCTGCGTGGTCGGCTTCTACATGGGCTTCTCTTTGGAGCCGCATCAAGAGGCGTATGAAGCGGAGCTGGCGGAGCAGTTTGAATCCGCCGTGGGGCAGTACGCGCCTGCGGAGCTGGACGGGAACGGCACGGAGGCGTACAAGACCGCCTATGAAACCTTTGTGGAGGCGGCGGAGGATGCCTTCTTGGAGGATGACTGCGCCGAACGGCTGGCCGCGCTGAAATTGACCTCGGACGCGACGGATGAAATCACCGTCGGCCTCATCAATGGCTTCAAAGAGCCGCTGAAGAAAGCGGCGCTGGCGTTTGCCGCCAATCAGGCGGATGTCATCAACAATTACAAGTCCGCCATTCACTTCTCCACCATCCTCTTCTGGGCGATGGCCTTCTTGGTCGGCACGGTGC
Organism: bacterium; assembly: GCA_963649405.1. Lineage (GTDB taxonomy): Bacteria > Bacillota > Clostridia > Christensenellales > Aristaeellaceae > CAVDRM01. The sequence continues at coordinate 13,258 of CAVJHY010000014.1, read as the reverse complement.
AGGGCGGCATTCAGGCCGTCTCCCGCTCATATTTCGGCAAGCTCGTGCCCAAGGAGCGCTCGAACGAATTTTTCGGTTTCTTCGATATTTTCGGCAAATTCGCCACCGTCATCGGCCCGCTGCTGTATTCATTGATTGCCGGCTGGACAGGGCGCTCGTCCTACGGCGTGCTGTGCCTGTGCGTGCTGTTCTTGGTCGGCTTCGGCATCATGACCATCGGACGCAAGGAAATGGATAGTTTGTCGAATTAAACTATCATACTGCCTTAGCATTACATTTTAAAATCCCGATTCGCTGGAATACATCGCGGATGATGCGTTTGACGGACCGTTGAAGGTTTCTTTCACAATGAACGAGGGTTCCTATGCTTATCAATGGGCAACGGAAAACAATTATTTCTATGTTTCCACATCGTCGAATGATTTTACCTATGAAACCATTGAAGGTGACGGGTCTCATTGCGTCATCACCGGCTATAAAGGCACAGAAACCGAGCTTGTTTTGCCCGCATGGTCGCCGGAGGGTGACATTGTGAGCAAGATTGGAGATCGCACATTTCTGAACAGTAACATAACCAGTGTCACGATACCGAACAGCGTGACTTCTATCGGCGACTTGGCGTTTGCTAGTTGCGGTAGCTTAACAAGCGTTACGCTTCCGGATGGTGATATTTCTATCGGCGAAGCTGCGTTTGAATCCTGCCAAGGGTTAGCCGATGCGGACGGTATGGTTATTGTTGGTAATATTGTATTTGGCTACTATGGAACGTCCGATACTGTTTCCATCCCGAATGGCGTGACTTCGATTGGTAGCTATGCGTTTGATGGTTGCAGCAGCCTGACGAGCATCACGATACCGGACAGCGTGACTTCTATCGGTAGATTGGCGTTTGCATTTTGCAGTAATCTGACGGGCATCACGATACCGGATAGCGTGACTTCTATCGGCAATGATGCGTTTGCATATTGCTACGACTTGACGAGCATCACGATGCCGGACAGCGTGACTTCTCTTGGTTCAAATGTGTTTGTTGATTGCCGTAGCCTGACGAGCATCACAATCCCGAACAATGTGACTTCTATCGGCGAGAGTGCATTTGAATATTGCCACAACCTAACGAGCATCATTATACCGGACAGCGTAACTTCTATCGGCGAGAGTGCATTTGAATATTGCCGCAACCTAACGAGCATCATTATACCGGACAGCGTAACTTCTATCGGCGACAGCGCGTTTTCTGGTTGCTCTTCCGATTTGATTATCTATGGCGTTTCCGGCTCAGTTGCTGAAACATATGCCAGTGAGAACGGCTTCACCTTCTCCACCGAAGCGATGCCGCAAAACTAAACCATAACACCACAAAAAGAGGACAAGGACACCAATGAAATTCATCTCATGGAATGTGAACGGGCTACGCGCCGTATTGACGAAGGGCTTTATGGAGGCGTTTACCGCCTTGGATGCGGATGTTTTCTGCCTTCAGGAGACCAAGCTGCAAGAGGGTCAGGCGGAGCTTTCGCTGGACGGGTATCACCAGTATTGGAACTACGCGGAGAAAAAGGGCTATTCCGGCACGGCGATTTTTTCAAAGCGCGAGGCGCTTTCTGTCCGCTATGGCATCGGCGTGGACGAATTTGACCATGAGGGGCGCGTCATCACGCTGGATATGGGCGATTTTTACTTCATCAATGTGTACACGCCCAATTCGCAGGACGGCCTCAAGCGGCTGGACTTTCGGATGCGCTGGGAGGACGCTTTCCTCGCCTACATCAAGCGCTTGGAGGCGGACAAGCCTGTCATTTTCTGCGGCGATTTGAATGTCGCGCACGAGGAAATTGACATTAAAAACCCCAAGGCCAACCGTAAAAACGCGGGCTTCACCGACGAAGAACGCGGCAAAATGACGGCGCTTTTGAACGCGGGCTTTGTTGATACCTTCCGCGCCCTGCACCCCGACACGGCGGATGCCTATTCGTGGTGGTCGTACCGTTTCCATGCGCGGGAGAATAACGCGGGCTGGCGCATCGACTATTTCATCGTCTCCGAATCCCTCCGTCCACGCATTCTCTCTGCCTCCATCCACCCCGAAATCTTCGGCTCTGATCATTGTCCGGTTGAGCTGGTGCTGGGGGAGTAGAGCAGTTAGCGATTAGCTGTTAGCTGTTAGCGATTAGCAAAAAAAGGAGTAAGAATTTGTTCCTCACTCCTTTTGCTTTTGTTTACAATATAAAGTGCAACACATAGAAGCTGCCATTTCGATGCAACCAAATACATTATGTATCCGCTTTCTTGGAAGGGGTGCGGGGGAACCATTCTTTGTCGTACAAAGAATGGTTCCCCCGCAAAAAAATCACCCATCGTGTAAAGGCAATTCCACAATAAACGCCGAGCCTTTGCCTTCCTCGCTCTCGACACGAATTGAGCCGCCGTGCAGCAGCACAAGCTGATGCACAATGGACAAACCAAGCCCAGTGCCGCCCGTCTCACGGGAACGCGCCTTATCCACCCGATAGAAGCGGTCAAAAATGTGCGGCAGGCTCTCGCGGGGAATGCCCGGCCCGTTGTCCTGCACGGTCAGCACGGCATCGTGGCCGTTCCGCTGGAGGACAACCCGAATCTGTCCGCCGACTTGCGTGTACTTCACCGCGTTCTCCATCAGATTGTAAATGACCTGCGTGAGTTTGGAGCGGTCGGCATAGGTGTCGCAGGGGTCATTGAGGGATAGGGTAATCGTCTGCTGACGCTGTTGCGCAAGCGCCGTGAGGCGGTGCGCATTTTCCTTGACCAGCGCAGCCAAGGACACATTTTCGCGGGTCAGGCGGACGGAATTAGAATCCATCTGCACCAGCGTGAGTAAGTCGCTGACGATGGCGCTCAGACGGTCAATTTCCTTGTTTGTGTCCTGCAAAAATTCCGTGCGCAGCGCCTTGTCCATGTCCGGCTGATAAATCAGCGATTCGAGCATGATTTTCATCGTTGCCAGCGGGGTTTTCAGCTCGTGGCTGGCGTTGGAAACGAACTGGTTTCTGGAATAGTCCAGCGTTTCCAGCTTCTCGCTCATGGTATTGAACGCTTCTGCCAGATGGCGCATTTCGCCGGAGCCTGTGACTTTCACACGGGCGGAAAAATTGCCCTTCGCCATTTTCTGAATGACGCGGGTGAGGGCGATAATCGGCTTGGTGATGACCCGCGAGAACACAAGACTGCACACGACTGCCGCCGTTGCGACCAGCAGGAGAATAATCAGCATCTGCCCCTGAAGTCCGTGCAGCCCTTCCATCATTTCGTTGACGGGGGAAATCAGCACCAGCACGCCGATGACATCATCGCCGTCCACCATGCGCGAGGCGCAATAGCTGACCCATGCGCTGGAAGCGCGGATGGTGAAAAACATCGTACCGGTGTCCACCTTCGCGCCCGTTTCCTCATCGTGAACGCCCGCGTCCACGCTCTGCCCGCGCACCAAAATGGCGTATACCTCGGAGGAGGAAAATGTCCGCCCCATCCAGATGTTTTCGGTGTCGAGCTGCACTTTGCTGTCCGTATCCACAGCCAAAATCTGCCCGCTTAAATTCTCCGAGCCTTCCTGAAGTAGCGCTTTCAAAGCGTCCGTATCCGCCTCGGCAAAGAGCGGCGCGGCCTCCATCGCCAGCTTTTCCAGCGCGGCCTTGTCTGAACGCACGCGCTGCTCAAATAAAAAATCACCCACCATGCTGCTGAGCGATCCGGCCATGATGCCGAAAGAAAGCCCGACGATCAGCAGGAAGGCGAGTGATATTTTGAAGCGGATTCCGGAAAAAAATCCGTTAGTCCTTATCGGTGAAATAGTAGCCCACTCCCCATTTTGTAAAAATAAATTCCGGCTGGGTGGGATCCCGTTCGATTTTCTCACGCAGACGGCGAATATGCACATCCACCGTGCGCGCATCGCCCATGTAGTCGTACTTCCACACCGTTTCCAGCATGGCTTCACGGCTGAACACCTTGCCGCGGTTGGTGATGAAAAGCTGAAGCAGGTCAAATTCCTTGGCGGTAAGGCGCACTTCATGACCGCCCAGCGTCACAGAGCGGTTGACAACATTGACCTCCATGTCATGCACACGGATGATCTTCTTTTCTTCAGAAGGCACATTCTGAGCGGCGCGGCGCAGGATGGTCTTAATCCGCGCCTTGACCTCCAAAATGTTGAACGGCTTGGTCATATAGTCGTCCGCGCCGTATTCAAGACCCAGAATTTTGTCCATGTCCTCGCCCTTGGCGGTGAGCATGATAATCGGCACATTGGACTGCTCGCGGATGCGCTGGCAGACCTGAATACCGTCCAGCTTGGGCAGCATGACATCCAGCAGCACAAGGTCAACGGAATTATCCTCAAAAACCTTGAGCGCCTCCTCGCCGTCTGCCGCCGTCAGAATGTCATAGCCCTCCTGTTCCAAGGAGAACTTCAGCCCCTTTAAGATTAACGGTTCGTCATCAACCAATAAAATGCGTTTACCCACAATGCATTCATCCTTCCGTATGGAAGACGCAGACACGGCTGCATCCTTGATACTATTTTATACTCAAACCGTCATAAAAATCAAGTGATTTTGAAATATTTTCTACATAAATATGAGAAATTATTTTACGAAAAAGCGAAATTATGAAACAACTTCTATAAATTTGAAATGGAAAGGGCGAAGTTTGCATTTGCTTGGCGCTCGTGATATAATTTATCATGCATTCCGTTTGATTGGAGAGTGTGAAATGAGTCAAGGTATGCCGCTGATCAGCGTGATTATTCCCGTCTACAATGCGGAAAAGACGCTGCGCCGCGCCATCGAGAGCCTGAACCGCCAGCAGTACGATCGGTTGCAGATTATTTTGGTGAATGATGGCAGCAAGGACGGCAGTAATGCCCTTTGCAAAGCGCTTCAGGCGGAGGATGGGCGCATTGAATACTATGTGCAGGACAATCAGGGCGCGTCCAGCGCACGCAATACGGCGCTCCAGCACGCCAAGGGCGATTATTACTGCTTCATCGATGCCGATGACGAGCTGATGCCCAACGCCCTGCCCACCATGCTGGAATCCATGCAGGCGAGCAACGCGGATTTGACCATCGCGCATTTTCTCTTTGCCGTGGGCGATATCAGCGCCGACAGAGGCCGCATCAAGCAGGATACCGTGATGACGGACAGCGAATTTTTGAATGAGCTGGTCAAATGGCCGACCACCTTCTATTTCGGTGTCCTGTGGAACAAGCTGTACCGCGGCGACATCATAAGGGAAAATCACATCACCTTTGATGAAGCACTTGACTGGGGTGAGGACTTTGCCTTTAATATGTTGTATCTGGCGCACACGAAAACCGTCCGCGCTCTGTCCCAACCCGTTTACTGCTATTTCAAAGCGCCGAACGGTCTGAGCGTTCGCACCATCATTCAGGATTTCGGCAAGGCTTGTCGCACCAAATGGCGGATGTACGGCTATTATAAGACCCTCTGCAAGCAAAAGGGCGTGATGAGCAAATATCCCCTGCGGATTAGGCTTTACTTCATTTCAATCACATTGATGGACTGACAGATGGAGAAATATTTAACAGAAACAAAAATGCTCGACTATTCCGCACCGGCGATTCAGATGCTCGTGCGGGAGCGGAATTGGCAGGCTTTGCCACCCTTTGAGCGGCTTCAGGCGATTTATAATTTTGTGCGGGATGAAATCCTGTTCGGCTACAATACGGATGACAGCATCCCCGCCTCCAAGGTGTTAAAGGATGGCTATGGTCAGTGCAACACAAAAGGCACGCTGTTTATGGCGCTCCTGCGCTGCTGCGGCATTCCGTGCCGCGTGCATGGCTTCACCATTGATAAAAAGCTACAAAAGGGCGCGATGACCGGTCTTGTCTATAAAAACGCCCCGCAAAATGTGTTCCATAGCTGGGTCGAGGTGTACTTTGAGGATAAATGGTACGAGCTGGAGGCATTCATTTTAGATAAAGCCTATTTGAGCAAGCTGCAAATGCAGCACCCCGAATGCACCGGCGCATTCTGCGGCTACGGCGTTGCCGTCAAGGACTTTCAGTACCCCATCATCGATTTTAACCGCAATAACACCTATATCCAAAGCGAGGGCATCACTCAAGATTTCGGTATCTATGATACCCCCGATGCCCTCCTTAAAGACCACCATCAGGAAATGTCCCCGCTGAAATCCTTCGCCTATCGGCATCTTGGAAGACATTTCATGAATCGAAATGTGCGGAAAATCAGAATAAAATAAAAGCCTGATGCTTTTATTTTATTGGAAGGTGTATAAAAGAAGTCGATTTCAAGCCTTCCAAAAGAAAGTGCGTGACAATTCGATACATAGTATGTATAATAGAGCGGATGCTTCCTAATGCTGTTTCACAGGGGGTGAGCGTATGGCGCGGGGCGCACTTTGGAAGGTCATTCACATGGTGCGCAGTGAAGCGCACGCCAACGAAATTCTGGAAACGCTGAAGAGCGAAGGCTTTATGGCTCGCTCGCGGGAGGTTTACCGCGCCGTTTCCAACGAAGAGAATTACTATGAAATCATGGTACTCGCTTCGGAAGCAGCGGAAGCACAACAATTATTGATCGAACGCAACTTGCTTCTATGAGGCATTTAGCCCGATGATGCGGCAACACCGAGCATCGAGGCTTTTCGTATGCCTTGGGTCTCTCCGCACAATTCAGCGGCTTGCAACAATGTGCCTTTTGCGCCATCTGCTTTTTTTCGACTGCATTTGACACAAAATTCACGATTGACTGCGCTGATTCATTTGCGCGGTATTGCCCCATGAACAGCCTTGCGTTGACAGAAGGAGTGTATTTTTCATGCCCAAGATCGCAGTGTTGACCAGCGGCGGAGACAGCCCCGGAATGAATGCCGCCGTGGTGTCCGTAGCCAGAAATGCCGCTCTGTACGGAATGCCCCTCATCGGCATCAAGCGCGGCTATAACGGGCTGCTGGGCTTAGGCGCACGCCCGGAGGACGATGTGGTCGAGCTGACACTGGACACTGTTCTTGATATTGCTGACCTGCCCGGAACGCATCTGCGCACCGCTCGCTGCCGTGAGTTCATGAACCCCGATGTTCGTGCTGCCGCCGCGCAGCGCCTGAAGGATATGGATGTGGCCGGTCTCGTCGTCATTGGCGGCGACGGCAGTTTCCAAGGCGCACAGCGCCTGTGCGAGCTGGGCATTCCCTGCATCGGCATTCCCGGCACCATCGACAATGACCTTGCTTACACTGAGGCCACTTTGGGCTTTGATACGGCGGTCAATGTCTGCGTGGACGCTGTTCGTTCCATTCGCGCCACCTCCCGCTCTCACGACCGTCCTGCGGTTGTTGAGGTCATGGGGCGCAACTGCGGCGATATTGCCCTGACAACGGCTGTGTCCACCGGCGCTGAAATCGTCATCGTGCCGGAAGTTAAGTGGTCTGTGGACCAGGTTGCCGAGCGTTTGAATGCGCTGATTGCCAAGGGCAACACCCGCGCCACCGTCGTTGTGGCCGAAGGCGCTTGGGCTTCCATGAAGCCGTTCGATGTCTATTCCTTCTTGAAGCCCTACGGCAAGCAGGTCTTTGAGGGCGAGCCTATGACCTCCAACCGTCTGGCCAGCATCCTGAAGCGCAAGTGCGGCAATGCCGAGGCACGTGCGACCGTCATCGGTTACACCCAGCGCGGCTGTCAGCCCACGGCGCGGGACAGCGCGTTTGCCTTTGAAGCGGGCGCGATGGCTGTCGGCCTTTTGAAGGACGGCATCGGCAATCAGGTCATCGGCGTGAAATGCGGCAAGACCTTCCATATGCCCATTGAAACGGCTTTGAAGCAGAAGCGCAGCTTTAATAAGAAGCTGTATAATTTGACGAACAAGCTGCTTTAATAATAGTCTTCGATGTTTTTCAAACAGCGTCGGTCTGAATAAGATGGACGCTGTTTTTTATAACCAAAGTACGGATAAGGATTGACAAACGAGCCCCAAATCTTTACAATAAAAAGTGGGTCTTTCTATCTTTTATGAAGGAGTTCTTCATGCGCTCATTTCCTCTGATTCGCTCAACCAAGCCGACCATTATCATGGGTCTGCTGATGGTGCTTCCCTTCGTGCTGATGGTACTGAATCCCATCTATCAGCTTTTTATTCCCCCTGCCGTTCTTCTTTATCTGCCCATTCTTTTGTGCATTTCAGGACTGTGGGCAGGCTCTGCGGCCATGATAGCGGGGCTTGCTGCCGGCCTCGGCACTTGCCTGTACGCCTTTGGCGGAATGGGCGGGGGCATTGCCGCGCTGTATCTGCTGCCCTTTACGGCGGCGTTTGTCATCGTCGTTGAAAAGCGCGTTTCCTTTTTCAAGGCCGCGCTCATCATGGGGCTGACGCTGCTCTTGTCGCAGCTTGCCGCCTTTGTCATCCTCAATGTGCAGACGGGGTACAAGCTCTATCAGACAGCGGGCGATGCTGCAGCGCAGACGATTGCCGCTTCCGGCCTGTGCGATGAGCTTTTGGTGTCTCTCTACCAGAGCGGGTTTATCAGCCTTCGCTCGGAGCTGGTGAACGATGCGTTCAAGAGCGTCGCCATGCTCGGCGAGGACGCAACCACCATTCTCGGCGTGTATGTAACGGATTTCGGACGGCAGGAGCTATTGATGGGGCTGTCCTCGTCCGTGGAGGACTTGGTGGAGCAGCTTCCCCTGCTCATCGTGCAGGACAGCATTTTCTTCTCCATCGGCGGGCTGGGGCTTGGACTTTACATCGGGCGCATCGCCCAGCAGCGCAGGGTCTATAAGGGAGCGCGGGAGGCAGAGGTACGCGCCGCGCTGAATGCGCGGAAAGAGGCCGTTGCCCGCGGCGAAACGCCCGGTCAGCCGAACATCGAAACGGCGGAGGACTTCCGCAAGCGCCTTGAAAAGGCCGAACAGGAAACGCCGGAGGGCTTTCCTGACCTCAAAATGCCGCCGCTGTCCAAGTGGTTTATGCCGCGAGGCGTGGGCTTAAAGGTCGGTCTCTTGGCACTGGGCTATCTGCTGATGGCATTGGCCGAAACACCGGCTCTTGCAATGGCTGGCGGCATCGCCTTCACTGTCTTCAGCAGCCTGTACATGATTCAGGGCATGGCGGCGCTCAATTTCCTGCAAAAGAAAGGCGGCGCAGGCGCTGTCCGGCGCAGGGTGACGCTGGTGATTGCCATGCTTCTGTTCAAGACGCTGTTCAATATTTTGGGAATCATTGACCAACTGGCCAACTTCCGCGGCCTTCGCGAGCCGCTTAACAATCATTTTGACGACGGGGAGGACTAAACAATGAAAGTTATTTTATTACAGGATGTCAAGGGTACCGGCAAGAAGGACGAAATCGTCACCGTGAGTGACGGCTTTGCCCGCAACTATCTGTTCCCGCGCCGTTGGGCGATGGAAGCCACCGCTGGTGCTGCCAAGGAAGTCGAAAAGAAGCGTGCTGCCGAGCATCAGCGCGAAATGGAAGCCAAGGCCGCCGCCGAACAGAAGGCGCGTGAGCTGAAGGGCAAGGTCATTCTTGTCACCGCCAAGTGCGGCGAAAAGGGCCGTCTGTACGGCTCCATCACGGGTCAGGAAATCGCCGAGGCGCTGAAGGAACAGCACGGCATTACCATTGACAAGCGCAAGATTGACTTAAAAGAGCCGATTCGTGCCGTGGGCGATGTCGCCGTGAATGTCTGGGTCTATCCGAACATCACCACGCCCATGACCGTGCGCGTACAGGCGCTGTAACGCCCTATGGAACAGCTTCCGTATACCTCCGTCCCGCCGCAGAGCTTAGAGGCCGAGCGGTCTGTATTGGGTGCGCTTTTGCAGGACTCCGGCGTTGTCGCCTCCGCAATGGAGCTTCTGACGGCGGATGACTTCTATTCGCCCCAGAATAAGGCGATTTATCAAGCAGTGGTTGATTTGGCTGCCCGCGGTACGGCGGTTGACCTAATCACCATGAATGATGAATTGACGCGGCGCGGCACGCTGGACGGTGTGGGCGGCACGGAATATCTGGTGCAGCTTATTCAGGATGTGCCGACCACCGCGAACACGCCCTATTACATCAACATCGTCCGCGAAAAATCCACCCTGAGGCGGCTGATTTCGGCGGCGAATGACATCTCTCACATGGCGTATGCCCAGCAGGAGGAGCTGCCGACCATCTTAGGCAACTGCGAAAAGCTGATTTTTGACATTGCCATGCGGCGCGGCGGCGGTGCGGAGCTGGAAAATATCAGCGAGGTGCTGAAGCGCACCTACGCGCAGATTGAGGAATTATCCCGCTTAAAGGGCGCTGTTTCCGGCGTGCCGACCGGCTTTTATGACTTGGATAACCTGTTGACCGGCCTGCACGCGGGCGAGCTGATTTTAATCGGTGCGCGTCCTTCAATGGGTAAAACATCCTTCGCCATTAACATCGCCTCTTATGCCGCGCACAAGGGCAAGACCGTGGCTGTCTTTTCCTTGGAAATGCCGCGTGAACAGATTGCCATGCGTATGCTGTGCGGCGATGCAAGGGTCAATATGCAAGCCGTCCGTTCCGGCACATTAAAGGATGAGGAATGGCTTCGGCTGGCCAAGGCTCTGGGACCGCTTGCAAACAGCCCCGTTTACATTGACGACAGCGCGGGCGTGACCCCTTCGCAGATTCGCTCCCGCTGCCGCAGGCTGATGATGGAAAAAGGGCTTGACCTCATCGTCATCGACTATTTGCAGCTCATGGCTGCCGATGGCAAGACCGAAAACAGGCAGCTGGAGGTCAGCGAAATCTCCCGCAGATTAAAGGCACTGGCATTGGAATTAAAGGTGCCGCTGATTGCCTGCGCCCAGCTTTCCCGTGCCAACACGCAGCGTGCCGTCAAAAAGCCCATGCTGTCCGACTTGCGTGATTCCGGCTCTATCGAGCAGGATGCCGATGTCTGTATGTTCCTGCACAGAGAGAGCTATTATGACGATACGATTGAGGATAAAAACACCGCCGAGGTCATTCTGGCCAAGCAAAGAAACGGCCCGCTGGGGACAATCAAGCTGGCATGGCTGAGTGATTATACGCAGTTTGCGAATTTAAGTGAGCAAGTACCTAACTAAGGAGCATTTTTCCGATGAACAATTTTACGATGGCCGGACTCAAGAAGGACGACCGCATTGAAGGCTTTTTGCTGGTGCGCACTGCCGAGCAGCGGCAGAGCAACAACGGCAGCCGCTATCTGGATATGACCCTGTGCGACAAGACGGGCGACATGAACGCCAAAATGTGGGACGGCACGGTGCAGCCGCCGAAGGCGAGCAGCATCATTAAGGTACGCGCCACCATTCAGGAATATAACGGCCGCTTGCAAATGCGCATTGACCGCATTCGGGAAAGCCGGGAAGACGATGATGTGGATATTTCTCAGCTCATGCCCTGCGCCCCCGAAAAGCCGGAGACCATGCTGAAGCTGATTAACGACACCATCGACCAAATGCAAACGCCGGAGCTGCAAAAAATTCTGCGCGAAATGCTGAGTGCGGTGCATGAGCAGCTTGTGTATTATCCCGCCGCGCAGCGTCTCCATCACGCGGAGCGGAGTGGTCTTTTGCACCATGTGACCTCCATGCTGCGGGCAGCAGATGCCATTTTGAAGGTCTATGATTTTTTGGATGCGGATTTGCTCAAAAGCGGCGTTATCGCGCACGATTTAAGCAAGGTCTTTGAGATGGTGTCCGATAAGGCGGGCAATGTGTCCGATTATTCCAAGGACGGTCTGCTGCTGGGGCATTTGGTGCGCGGTGTCAGCGAGGTGCGGGCAGCCGCGGAACGCGCAGGTGTGAGCGGCGAATATGTGCTGCTAATGGAGCATATGGTCATCAGTCACCACGGCACGGCGGAATTTGGCAGCCCCCGCGCTCCTATGTTTCCGGAGGCCGAGGCGCTCCATATGCTGGACGATTTTGATGCCAAAATGAACGAGATGGAGGGCATTCTGCGCCGCACGCCGATGGGCGCATTCAGCGAAAAAATTTGGTCGTTGGATCGGCGCGTTTACCATCCCTGCTATCAAAAGGAGCTGGCCGCCAATGCGAAGCAAGCAGAGCAGCAGGAGGAAGCTCCCGCAGAGCCTGAACAAAAGCCGGCGGAACGGCGGTTTGTGAAGCCGGATAACGAACGGGCTTATCAAGGACTTTTGTAAAGCGGGTAGTGGATAGTGAATAGATAGTAGTGTTGTGAAATAAAACAACTGACTGTAAATCCCATGACAACGCCAAATTATTAGAAACATTTCACCGTCTATTATCATCTTCTGAAAAAGCCATTCTTCTATCCACTAACCACTATCCACTAATCACTAAAAAACTTGACGAAAAGATGAAGAATTGTTACAATAGTATCAACCAATTCGGAACTTTTTCCAACCGCAAGGGAGGCTGTACGGAATGAAGAAAAAACTAGCGCTGCTTCTGGCGTTGACGCTGCTGGCGGCATCTCTGGGCGGCTGTACGCAGGAACAAACGACCTATCCGGAGGCAGGACAGGCGCAGTCGCAGACGGTCATCCAGCAAAGCAACCTTTTGACCGTGACTGACCCGCCAACCAATCCGCCCGTTCAAGAGGACACGGCGGATGAGGACATCGACCTTGACCTTGAAGACTACGACCCCGCCTCCGAGGAAGACGACGAGCTGAACTACTACTACGCCTTGGGCGCGTATAACGCTTCGGGTGAGGCCATTTATGCCGGCGCGACCCCCATCCCGCTTGACCCCATCGATATGCCCACGCCCACGCCGCGCCCCGATCTGGTCTTTACCTACGACACCTACACGGCCTCCCGCTTGGGGCTGACCTTTGAAGCGCCGAACGATTGGAATGTCACGCAGGACGATGCCACGGGCTTTTCTCTGACCGACCCGACCACGCGGGAAAACATCAATGCGTCCATCACCATCACCGTGACGCAGGTTGCCAACAACTACAAGCTCTCCGATGTGAAGACCGACCTGAAAAACGAGCTGGCCGAGATTCAGAAGAGCTACACCACATGGTCTGCGGCGAATGCAGCCGCCCGCACCCTGCTGGGCGCGGATGGGTACTACAACATCTATCGCGGTGAGCTGTATGACGGCACCATCGTGCGCGGCCTTGTCCATATCGTCCTGCTCCCTGGCAAGACCGTCACCGTCCACCTGATTTCCCCCGGCTGGTTTAACTCCAGTTATACCAAAGTCTATACCCGTATGCGCAATACGCTGAAGGAATTGTAA
>CAVJHY010000013.1:13417-21407 GCA_963649405.1 bacterium | reverse complement strand
GTGAAGCTGCAATTCCGATTCCGAAAAACGCGATACCGAGGCTTGCCAAAACAAGCTGCGAAATTGAATATGGTATTTGCATTGGCAAATCTGATTCTGGCTGACAGGCCCTGCTTGGCAGTTTGAGTCTGTGCGCCCTTGCAAGCAAATTTGGGGATGCATCCGACCACTTTGAAGGCTGGACGTTTTCCGCGCGTTTTCTTTTTGACTTTGCGTCACACTATGACCGTATTATGCGGTGTTGCCTTAAAGATTTATATGATGAAATGCGAATGAGGCAGAAAAGCTGTTGCAGTTTCTAATGCGATGAATACTGAAAAAAGCTGCAATCATTGAAAGCTTTTCTACTTTCAACAATTGCAGTTTTTTCCATTTTGAAAATGACTCGTTTTAATGAGGAAAAAAGCATACGGATTTTTGCCTGTTGTTTTTTTGAAGGCTTTAATAAACCTACATATTCACAACATTTTGTGGTTTTCCGGCTAAAAAAGCACGAAGATTTTCTACTGCGATATTCATAAGGCGTTGGCGGCTTTCCTTTGGCGCCCAAGCAATATGCGGAGTGATGAGACAATTTTCCAAAGCAAGCAAAGGGCAATCCTTATGTGCCGGCTCTGCGGAAAGCACATCCATTGCGGCAGCGGCAACCTTTTCTGTTTGAAGCGCTTTGGCCAAATCATCTTCAACGATGAGCGGACCGCGAGATGTGTTAATCAGCATCACGCCGTCTTTCATTTTCGCAATGCTTTCTGCATTAATCATTCCCTGCGTTTCCTTGAAAAGCGGGCAGTGCAGACTAATCACATCGCTTTTTTCGTACAGTTCATCCAGAGAAACCATGCGAGCATTTCCGTCACCGGTTGCATATGCGTCGTAAGCCAGTACTTCCATGCCAAAGGCGGCTGCTAAACGAGCGACCGTTTTGCCGATACGCCCATACCCGATGATGCCAAAGATTTTTCCGGCCAATTCAATCAATGGCGTATTCCAATAACAGAAATCAGGGCAACGAGACCAATCGCCGTTTTTTACGGAGCGACTGTGATCACCGACATGATGACACAGCTCCAAAAGAAGCGCCATTGCATACTGCGCCACAGCTGTTGTTCCGTAGGTCGGGATATTGCACACAGGTACGCCTTGTGTGGCGGCTGCAGCCGTATCTACGATGTTATAGCCAGTTGCCAATACGCCGATATAATGAAGCTGCGGCGCAAGAGCAGTCAGTGTTTCTGCGGAAAGCGGTGTTTTATTGACGATGACAATTTCTGCGCCCTTTGCACGCCGAATGATTTCATCATTGCCATCTTTAAAGGGGGTGCGATCATATACGGTTAGCTCGCCCAAAGATTGAAAGCCATCCCAGCTTAAATCACCGGGATTTTCCGTATATCCGTCCAAGATAACAATTTTCACTTTACATCGCCTCCGCGCAATTCACTGATTGCCTTAGCACCAAGTGCCAAGAGCCCATTATCACTGTTCCACATATTCATTTGCATACCGCGCTTCAGCCAAGGCTTTAAGGGTTCGGCAGAGCCGAAATGGACACCGCTCCACTTTCCATGATTCTTTGCTGCTGCAATAACTTTTTCAAATGCAGCGACAATATCGGGATGCGTAAATTGTCCTAAAATGCCATAATCCTGAGACATATCATTAGGACCGATAAAACCGACATCAATGCCATCTACCGCCATGATTTCTTCAATATTCTTTACGCCGAGGCGAGACTCAATCTGACACATGAGGATGGTCTGGTCATTGGCTTCTTTCATATATTCAAGACTGTTGACCTTTTGAAAATCTGTATGCGGGCGGGACAGGGATACGCCGCGATGCCCCATCGGTGCATATTTTGTGCAGTCCACAAGCATACGTGCCTGCTCCGCCGTCTCCGTATTCGGCAAGAGCAGACCGGAAGCGCCCATCTCCATAAATTTTAGCGCATGTTCACGGCGCATTTCGGGAATGCGCACAAGTGCGGGAATGGATGCACCACGTGCTTCGGCAATAATATTGGCAACCTCGCGGGTGGTAAATGCACCATGCTCACAGTCTACGATGAAAAAGTCAAAACCGCAGTTTTTTAAGATTTTTGCAATGTCGGGGCTTGTGAAGGTCGTCACCATTGTTCCGAGTACCTGTTCGCCGTTACGAAGTCTTTGCTTTAAATTCTGCATCATTCATACACTCCTTTTTATAAATCAGTTAATGAACACATTGTTACCTTGCACACGCCGGAAGCCATCATTTCTTCTACTTGTGTTCGTGTAGGCAATGCCATTCCGATGGCACCGCGTCGTGTGATGACCAGCGTACCGGCACAATTACAAAATGCGGCAAGACGCTCAAGCGGCATATCTTCTTGCAAGCCGACACACAGTGCTGCAGCTAAGGTATCGCCTGCGCCGGTCGGATCTACGGGAGGGTAATGGATGCCTGCTGCGATGGCAACCTTGCCATCCTTGCTGATGACAGCACCGTCCTTGTCCCGCGTTAGCGCCACCACACGAGGTCCCAGGGCATGCAGAGAATGCAGGACATCGACAATCTCTGTTTTTCCGGTCAGAAGCTGACCTTCGGCCAGCGTAGGGGCGATTATGTCTGCGTTGTGTACTGCCCATAGCATTCTATCCCGTGCTGCTTTATCATTAGACAGTTCACGGCGAATATTTGGATCAAACGAGACAAGAACGCCGTGCTTGTGCGCAAGCTCGACTAAGCCTATACACGCCCCACGCATTTCCTCAGTCAGCTCCAGCAGCATACCGGGGAAGTGGACGGCATAAGCACTGCTGACATACGCTTCATCCAGCTCATCAGCCCGTAGTAGACTGCCCACGGAGCGATTACGATAATACTGATAATTTCGTCCTTCCGGCAAATATTCCAGAAAAGCCAGCCCGATTTGCCCTTCATTGGAAACAATCAGGTTAGACATATCAACGTTCTGAGCACTTAACGCTTTTGTGACCATGCGGCTTAAGCTATCAATGCCGACTTTGCCGATGAAGCCGCTCGGCGCACCAAGCAACGAAGCTGCACAGGCAAAAATACCGGCTGAGCCGCTGGCAGTCTTGAGAACGGGACCGGCATCCTCGATGCGCATATTCTCTTGCTCCGGCACAAGATCCACCAATAGCTCTCCTAAAGCCAGAATTGGTTTCCGCTCTTCCTTCAGTAAAGTTTCGCTTGTCATACTGGCTCCTTTATCATTTAGTAATAATGATAATTATAAATAATAATTTCAGACAAAGTATATATCTAAATCGCCAAAATGTCAATAAAAAAACACATTTTTTAGAAAAAAAGAGGAATTTTGGCTGTCTTTTGTTTGACTTCTTAGTAATTCTGATATAATATTATATCAGAATATGTGGAAAGGGGCTTGCGGAATGAAGAAGCCAACTTCTCAAGATGTGGCAACGCTTGCGGGTGTATCACAGACAACGGTGTCACTGATATTAAATCACAGCGATAAGATTTCCTTCAGCAATGAAACACGAGAGCGTGTGCTGAAGGCAGCCCGGCAGTTAAATTATCAGCTTGCTCCTCGTAAAAAGCAGCAACCGCACAAGCAGGATAACCATCTGCTTCTTGTCCTGACACCGACATTGACCAACCAGTTTTATTCTGAGCTGATTCAGGCCGTGGAGGAGTATGCCGATACACTTCAGTATCGCGTCATTGTCTGCAACACCTTTCGCCAGCCTAACTTGGAAAAATACTATCTGGATACATTTGCAGCCAGTCAGGTTGACGGTATTATCTACACCTTTTTGCCCAGCTTTCCTCGGCTTGTTGAGCAAATTAACGCAATAACCCCGGTGGTCATCATTGGCGAAAAATATGATGATCTTGCCATTTGCTCGATTGAACTGAGCAACATGACCGCAGGTGCTATGTTAGCAGAGCATCTTTATCAGCTTGGTCATCGCAAGCTGGTGTTTATTTCCACTCCCTTCAATCAGTTTACCTTGGCACGCGAACAACGCTTGGCGGGAATGCGGCATCAGCTTGAATCACATGGCATTAAGGATGGGGTGGAGGTGCTTGCAGCGGAAAAACTGGCTGAAGCCGATACGCAGGACAGCGGCATCCCTTATGAATACAGCGTCGGATGTCACCTTACAGCAGAGCTGATTCGCAAAAAGACACAGGCAACTGCCTTGATTGGTGTCAATGACATGACGGCTCTTGGTATTCTCGGTGAGCTGACGGAGCAGGGACTGCATACGCCGCAGGACTTTTCCGTTTGCGGCTTTGACAATATTTTTTCTGCCCGCATTTCTTCTCCGGCGCTGACAACCATTGATCATCATCTGCATATGCGCTGTCAGGCGGCAGTCGATATGATCGTATCATACAGACTGCCGTCCGCCATTCCTACGCCTTACCTCAACAAGATTGAGTATACACCGCAGCTCATTGTTCGTGGCACAACCGGCGTAGTGCCTAACCGCACAAAGGAATAGTCAGCGTTCACTGCTGAGGTAATTCGACCACTTTTTTGTGCGTGTAGGAATCAAGCGCTGCCGTGAGTAATGTATGGCTTAAATGCGCTTCGGTAGGCGTAAAGCAGCCAAATGAACACGGCAAACCGCGCAGCTCGCTGACAAAAGCAGCAAACATCTGCAAAAGGGAATCCGAAAAGCCAAATTCAAAAATTGAGCCCGTAATGACAGGATACAGCGGCTTTTGACCGATAACCAGCCTTGCCCAAGCCTGTTCGCGCCCAACAGAAAGCGTATATCGGATGGAGTTCGGGTCATCGGTTGTAAATTTGGCTGACATATTTAATCCGTAAATTTCGTATTCGACCGTGTTTGTGCAGCCGGGTGCCATCCGCTTCATTTCCAGCGTCATCGGGAAAACATCATTTGCTTCATTTTTTGCTTCGCAAAGCAAAAGCGCATTATCCCACGTCTCGCATGGAACGGGAATTCCGTTTTCGTCGGGACGTGTTTTTGCAATGTTGGCCAGCACAGCACTGACAGTTTGAGGACGAAAACCTAAGCGGAAGGGGAGATGCTGCGTATGGATGCCCAAATCGCCCATGCAGCCATATTCGCCGTTGGCGGCACGCATACGTTTCCAGTTAATGGGCTTATTCAAATCCATGTCTGACGAATGCTTAATAGCAAACCGTGCCTCAATAATATGCCCGAAACGCCCTTCACGATACCATTTTACCATCTGTTGCACAGCGGGGTAATAGGGAAATTCGCTGGCGCAGCGAACAAATACATTCGGATGCTCGGCCATCGCCGCTTCGATTTCTGTACAGGCTGCAAAATCCATACCAAAAGGTTTTTCACCTAAGAGATGCTTTCCGGCACGGATAATATCGCCATAAACGCCGGCGTGCAGATGATGCGGGACAGCGCAATATACGGCTTCAACCTCAGGATTTTTCAGCAACTCATGATAATCGCTGTAGAAAAAACGGGTATCCGGCACATTGTGAAACCAATCTAAGTTTTTTTCCGACGAATCGCAGGCGGCGATGATAGCGGGTCTTGGCAAATCGCCCATCAAGTGCAGCCAGCGCATAGAAACACTGGCAAATTCACGCCCCATCAGTCCGCAACCGATGACACCGAATTTAACACAATCCTTCATTTATCCCACCGCCTTTACTGTTTGTGCCAATGCACCGTCCATCAGCTCAAGCAAGACATTCATCATGTTTTTTGAGGTAATCAACGGCAGTTTTGTCAGTGCAACAGGCGGGCAATTCGGCTTATAGGTTTGCGCACTGACATCCACGCAACGGTCATGGTTCATGATTGTACAGAATGAAACGGCTGCATCAACTGTATGGAAACGCAGTGCAGTCATATGCGAGTCACCCTCAACACCTGCAAGCAACGATGGATATTTGCTGACAAGAGCCGTCGTTTTTTCATGATAATAGCGACCATTTTCGGCAATGATGTCACCATTGGCCTGAATGAAAGCCATCGTGATGAGGTAGGAAAGACTGGCCAATTCCTCCTGACCGTTTGTGACCAGTGCGCCAAACTGATTAAGATTGTCAAAAGCGGCGCTGACAAGCACCTTGCTTGCAGGATACATTCCGCCGGGAAAGCCCTTGCCGATGCTGACAAAGTCCGGTGTTAAGCCGTATTTTCGGAAGAGGAAGAGACCGTCATACCACGCACAGGATTGAATTTCATCACATAGAATGGGCGTATCAGTTTCGCGGCAAGCAGTATAGGCGGCATGCAGATAATCTTCGCTCAAACGAATACCGCCGTAATTCATCATGACAATTTCATGACAGAAGCCCGCTGTCTTGTAAGGCGGCTGATTATACTGCCGGATAATTGATTTAAATTGCTCCGCATCATTGATCGGTACAGAAACGACTTTATAAAGATTATTTTTTTCTGCGGCATTGTAAAATGCAGGCCACAGTCCGCGCAGGGTCTGAGCAAAAATCGTGGTGCCGTGATAGTTTGCCGTGACACCGCCTGCATTGTCGGCCATCACCAGAAAGATAGGAATTCGGTCGGCATATGTGGCAGAAGCGCCATCCAGCGAATAGAAGCGGGCAAGCATCATTTTTAATGCAGCTTCGACGGCCAGAGATCCGGTTTCAAGATTGATGACGGCATTCAAAACACCGGGCTTCCGGCTTGCAAGAATTTCATCCATGCGCGAATCATCAGGGCTTACATCGTTGGCAGCAGCAATCAAGCGCCGCTCAAGCGTGCGGGTAATATAGCCGCGGGTGTTGTTGTGCGTAGCATTCAGGATGCCAAGCCGCCGTGCGTTTTCAATCAGCGCATAGCCTGGAAAATTATGACCGAGCGGGATTTGATAATGTTCACTCTTTCCGGCAAAGTAGAGCCGACCATCTTCACCAAGTCGCAGCGCTCCTTGACCGGCCAGCGGTGCTGCATAGCTATGCTGTGCTGCCCGATAGGAATGTGTCGGCGCACCGTCTTCATTGTCCTGAAATGCCGGCACAAGCTGCCGGCCTACTTTATGCATCAGTTCTTCCTGATGTGCTTCAAATTCCAGTGGATAAAATGCTACCTTCTGCTCCGCAACCGTGCGCAGCGCGGTTTCATCCTCCCCGGTCAGTACGGCGCGGGCATGGCAGACGGCGTTTGTAAATTCATGCCCCAATAAATCAGCCAAAGAAAGTTCGATGTTTCTCATTGCTTTTCCCTCTTAAATGCTCACAAATTCGATGTTCAGCAGTTTGCACCAGAGACGAATGCGTTCTGTCTGGTCACCGTAAACGATGGCTTCGTGATGCGTGCCGCCGTTCTCCAGCCATGCTTTGACACATGCACACACTCCGCTGTTCGGATGGAAGAACATGTAGGGCATATCACATTTGCGAAGATCAGGCTTATCCAGCATTTCACCGGCGGCATAGACCAGCTTGAAATGTTCACCGCCTACATGAACAAGACTCATCACGGCAGCGGCACCCGGAGCGGGCGTGAATATGGGTGTTGGCGGATTGCCTAAACCACCCTCATTAAAAACGCGATCCATCAGGAAGGGCTTCTGGTCAGGACGGCAGGTTGCCCAGTTACCTTCACCCGCATGACAGAGCAAAATAGCAGCCCGCTTTAAATCCATCATGTACATTTCGCTGAAATTAGCAATGCCGCATAAGCTCATCATGGCAGAAACAAGCATGGCCGCGGTCGCATCGCCCTCAGCGGCATAGCCGTAACCATCAGCCATCAGGCTGGAAGCAGCTAACAGGGGAAGCTGTGTAAAGCGTCCGTCTGCTCCGAATTCTTCAAAGTGTGCCGTGTAGCCGGCATAGCCCATATGCTTTAGATAGTCGCCAATGCCAAGATACATGCGGACAGCTTCGGCATGATAAGCCGGCGGCATCTTTGGATCGACATCAAAGATGGTGTGTTCAAAAGCAACACGTTTTTCAACGCGCTCTTTTGAAACCTCGGCGCAGAAGTGCTGGACAGTGCCGATGGAATCATAGACAAATTCCGGCCCT
>CAVJHY010000013.1:8419-13407 GCA_963649405.1 bacterium | reverse complement strand
ACATGCCGGCCGTAACCGGCGATATAGAGCCATGTCATCGGTGATAACATCGCCCATGCCTGTCAGCTTGCCGATGATGCCAATCTTCATAGAACGCATGGCGGCAACGGTTTGTGCGGCTGCGCCGAAGTCAGACACGAATTTGAGAAGTGTTCCGTCATGACGGCTTCCTGCAAAGAAGACGCAGGGAATACCGGCACGCATCAGGCAGTTGGCGTTGTCTTGCGAGCCATGGATGCCTTGGTTGACGGTCAGTTCTAATTCCTCAAAATCGTCCCCAACCGTTTCATCCGGCTGAACAAGCGCAAGCGCGAGCGGCAGATGATTGCGCTGCATGGCGTGTACAAGATACTGCCCCTGTGCGTAGCTGAGCAGGAAAATCAAAATGCCATCTAAATTGTCTGCATTGTACTGTGCAACCAATGCTTCAATATCATCTCTGTTCGCAGCGATACGCGGAAAAAAGAAATCTGCTGCCGGGGCAAGTGAAGCCGTAAGCTCTTCAACATATAGCCGTTGACGCTCCATGATGCCCGGAAAAAGCGGCTCATAGCCCTCAAGCATCAATGCAAGGACACCAAGACGCGGTTTGGAATGCGATTTCATTTCTTTTGTACCTCCTTATTCTTTGGCAAACAATGGGCGTACTGCCTGATACAGCTTATGATAAAGGTTATAAGCGGTTTGATATGCCTCGGCATGATCGGCATTTGGTGTAAAGACGGCTGCTTCATCGCAGGAAGGGATTGTGTGCCGTGGTATCATTCCTGTTCCCCAACCGGCCAGCAAGGCTGCACCGGCTGCTGAGGCTTCTCTACATGTCGGCACGCTGAGCGGCCGCTCAAGCACATCTGCTTTAATTTGTTCCCATAAAGCGCTCTGAGCACCGCCGCCTAAGGAACGGATAATCGTGACGGGCAATCCAAGCCCCTCCAGCATTCCGACAAAATCCTTTAGCAAAAAAGCAACGGCTTCCATGATGCTGCGCACAAAATGGGCGCGTGTCGTTGACAGTGTTGCACCGAAAAAAGCAGCACATGCATCAGGACAATAATCCGGGTCGATGCTTCCGGCAAGGAACGGCAGAAACACAAGCCCGTCACAACCGCATGGCACTTGTGATGCCGGCAAAGTCAATGCATTGTAGCCATCTGCGCCGGAAGGTAAATCCTTGCAGAATGCATCTCGAAACCATCGGAGCGACATCCCGCCGGTATTGCCGATGGGCAAATAAAGATATTGGCCGGACAGCGCATGACGGTAGATGGTCACATAATGTTCGGACGAAAAAGTAGGGGAATCCGTGCAGGCAGCCATAACCAATGCGGTACCGGTCGTCTCCGTCACCATGCCCGATTGAAAACATCCGGCTGCCAATGCTGCTGCCGTTTGATCCATTGCACCGGCTACAATCGGAATACCCTTAGGCAGGCCCAAAAAATCCGCAGCATTCGGAAGCAGAGTACCAATGACATCCCCACATTCTACAAGCTCAGGAAATCGATCTAACTGTAATCCTGCGATTGATAACACTTCTTGCCAAAGACCGTCTTTTTTGAGATTAAACCAGCCTGTTGATGTTTGAAGCGATTTTTCACTCACAAATCGACCTGTCAGCCAGTGCAACAGAAAGTCTTCAAGCAAAATAAAGCGTGATGCACGGTTGAACAATTCAGACTCGTTGTGCTTCAGCCACATCAGCTTTGCAATCGGTAATGCACCTGTGATGGCCGGAAGCCCTGTCTCACAATAAAAGTGTTGTGCTGAAAGCTCTTTAGACAGCAAGTTTGCCTCACAATCAGCACGGCTGTCCAGCCAGACGATGAAGGGACGCAGCAGCTCTCCCTGCGCATCCGTAAGCGTTAGCGTTTCACCCTGTGTGCTGAGACCGATGGCGGCAACCTCATAATTCTGCATTGTGGTCAAGACCTCGGCAAAACCATTTTGAATTGCACGCAGATATTGCCCTGCGTCAGCCTCGACAAAGCTACCCTTTGTATGAAGCGTGTATTCCTGTACGCTGACGGAAAGCAGCTTAAGCTGCGGCGTGAACAGGCAAACCTTCACAGAGGTTGTCCCTACATCGATGGCGGCAATGCAAGATTTGCGATTCATGCATTATGCCTTTCCATCGCTGCCAAAGACGAGCATATGGTGCATCGTCTCCTGCTTTACAGCCGCGGTGATGATAGGCATTAGCTCAAATGCGCCTGTTTTCTCGGTGAAATGCGCATGTGCTGCTCGTGCGGCTGTAAGATTATTGTGCGTAAAAATGTTAATCTTGGAAATACCGTTTTTTACGCAAGCACGGAACTCGTCATCGCTTAGACCGCTGCCACCGTGCAGCACCAGCGGAATATCGCAGGCATCTGCAATGCTGTGAAGGCATTCTAAATTCAGCTTCGGCTTTTCCTTATAGACACCATGTGCTGTGCCAATGGCCACGGCCAGCGCATCGCAATCACTTTCGGCAGCGAAGCGAAGAGCATCTTCAGGTTGCGTGTAGACGGTTTTGGCGATGCGTTCCTCTGCCGAGCCGTTAGAACCGACATGACCAATTTCTGCTTCCAGCGAGCATCCGACCAGATGTGCCTTTTTCGCCATCTCCTTTGTTCCCGCTACATTTTCATTAAAGGAATGCATGCTCATGTCGTACATGACCGAAGTAAAGCCCAGCCTGATGGCTTCTTCGACCAGCGCGGGGGTAAAGCCGTGATCAAAGTGCAGCGCAACGGGAACAGTAGCTCGTTTGGCTATGCCCAACATCATATCCGCATATTCCGCCAGTGTTGCGCCGGGCAGCAGGCTTTCACCCGGCCCGATAATCACAGGCGAACGCAGTTCTTCCGCCGCCGTGATGATGCCCTTTGTCATTTCGAGCGTGACGCAGTTAAACAGACCGACAGCGTATTTCTTTTGCCGCGTATCAGCAAGAATGGTTTTCAAATTGACCAGCATGAAACATGACCTCCTTGTATAATTATATCAATATTCGATAGGAATAAAGCATCCCTTTTCTGCGGCCTCACGAGCTGCAAGACAGCTTGCAGCGCTGATTAAACCGGCTGTCAGGTCGGATTCTGCTTCGCCACCGTCCAGCACACGAAGAAAATCAAGCGCAAGCATTTCATCGCCGCCGAAATGCTGACCGGCAGGAAACTTAAAGCTATGAATTACAGTCTGCGGAGAGCGATATCTATCTTCACGGATTTCTCCCGAATAAAAGTCGAACTCAACGCTACCCTCTGTGCCGATTAGGCGAGCGCCACGCCGACAAGCACCTTTCTTTACGGTGAAATTCTGGTTATAGCTAATCAGCACGCCACTGGCGGTTGTAAAAATGGCGCTTGCTCCGTCCTCATTGCCGGTATCTTTTGCAAAGCAACAGGCATCTCCCTGCACATCGTCCTTCCAAATATGGCCTACCACATAGCTACTCTCAGGGCAGGTGCGATATTCAGGACAATCCGGACAATGAAGCCCTTCCTTATGTTCGCCTTTAAAATAGAGCTTCGTTGTTTTCGCACAGACGCTAACAGGCGGCTCGTCAATCAAGAAATGAATATAGTCGATATCATGCGTTGCTTTTTGCAAGAAAAGGCCACCCGTCTCGCTCGAATCACGATACCAGCTGTGATAATATACGCTGCCGTAGGGAACATTGTTGGTGGCCTGCACCATCGTCAAACGACCGAGAACACCGCTTTTTACAATTCGGTGCATTTCCTGTGTGATGCAGGACAGACGAAGCGGAAAGGAAACAACAACGCGCTTTTCTTTTCCACGAGCTGCTTCACGCAGGGTTTCGTATTGAGCACGGGACACACACACGGGTTTTTCTAAAAAGAGGGGAATATCCATTTCCAAAATACGGCATGCCATAGGCGTATGAAAAGAGCAGCGCGTGCCGATAAATACGCCGCCCAATGTTTCGCTCTTTAACATATCCCCGGCATCAGCATAATAATGAGTATGAGCAAAATAAGGATCGTCCTTAAGATTAGGAGCGATCTGCTCATAACGCGGGTCGGCGATGGCGGCTACACTGATGTCTGCTTCTAATGCACGAAACGCCTTCATCATCGTTTCGGATCTTAGACCATAGCCGATAAAACCAATACGCTTGCTGTTCATTTTGCTTCTCCTTTGCCCTTAAAAATGCTGTCGTTGCTAATATTAACAGCTAATATTAGCATTGCTGAGTAATAAAGATGAAAGACAGAAGACAGGTAAAATTTTAGTCAAACTATTGACATTGAGCACATGAACTTATATAATGCAAGAGGATCAAGCGCTCAGTGGTATTTTGACACAGGCGTTTATAAAAGTCAAGTACCACAGAAAATATTCATCACGCTTGAATTATTATAAGATTATTACTAAAGGAGAAGGACGATGTCACAAGCAGTTGCGGCGGGCGAGATGCATGACCTTCCGAATAAGACACAGAGAAGTCTTTGGGAACGGTTCTGCATTTCATTAAAAAAATACTGGTTTATCTATCTGCTGGCTTTTCCCGGTTTCGTATTTCTTGCGGTGTTCAGCTATGCCCCCATGTACGGTGTTTTGATGGCCTTCAAGGACTTCAAAATGAATCTTGGCATTATGGGCAGCCCGTGGGTCGGCTTACAGCATTATCGTACGCTTTTTTCTGATCCTTCCTTTATTCAGGCATTTAAAAACACAATTATCATTAATGTTTATAATCTGATTTTCGGTTTTACCTTCAACATCTTTCTGGCGTTGATGATCAACGAAATCAGACTGAAGAAATTAAAGAGCATCATCCAGACCTGCGTTTATCTGCCTTACTTTCTTTCTTGGGTTATTTTTGCGGGTCTTGTTCAGGTTTTTCTTCAGGCACCTGTTCCGGGCGATATGGGCGGTATTGTTAATCAGGTCATCGTTGCCATGGGCGGCAAGGCTATTGACTTTATGAAGCGGCCGGAGATGTTCCGTGGTATCTTGGTGGTTACTAACATTATCAA
>CAVJHY010000013.1:0-8409 GCA_963649405.1 bacterium | reverse complement strand
CATTATCAAAACCTCCGGCTATGCCACCATCATTTATTTGGCGGCTCTGGCGGGTGTTGACCCTTCTCTTTACGAAGCTGCTTCCATTGACGGCGCAAACCGCAAGGATATGCTGTTTCACATTACGATTCCGAGAATCCTGCCAAGCATCACGGTTATGTTCCTGCTCAATGTTTCTCAGCTCTTTATTTCCAACTTTGACCAGGTGTACAACCTGTACAACAACTTTGTTTTAAGCACCGGTGATGTTCTTTCTACCTACATCTATCGAATCAGCTTGGGCGGCGGCGGTGACTTTGAACTTTCAACAGCGGCAAACCTGCTTCTGAACTTGATGGGCTTGATTACGCTGACCTTTACTAACCACTTCATCAAGAAGATGGATGTTACGGGAATTTTCTGAGGAGGTGTGTTTATGAAGAAAGCAACTGTCAATTCCGAGCAGATTAGAAAATCCATGAAGCAAGCAATTGGCTTCAATTTCTATGATGTGTTTGTCGTTCTGTTCTGCGTTATCTTTGCTATCATTTGCTTCTATCCCATGTGGTATGTGTTTGTCGCATCGATTACACCTTATGAGCAGTTCGTCAAGGGCGGCACGCTGTTGTGGCCGAACGGCGGCATTGATTTTCAGTATTATAAGGTCATATTCAATAACGCATCATTTGTAAGCAGTCTTTGGATTTCCGCCTCAAAGACCGTCATCGGCACCTTGATGTGCCTAATCATTACCTCGACAATGGCTTATGCCGTCAGCAAAGCATATGTACCGGGCATGAAATTGCTTAATGTCCTGACAGTGTTCACCATGTTCTTTGGCGGTGGCTTGATTCCGACTTATATCCTCTATATTCGGTTGAAGCTCATTCGTACCTACTGGGTAATGGTGCTTCCTTATGGATTAAGCATTACCTACTTTATCATCATGCGAAACTACTTTTCCTATTCGGTTTCCAAGGAGCTTGAGGAGGCGGCTCGCATTGATGGCTGCAATGATGTGAAAGTATTCTTCCGCGTCATCCTTCCGCTTTCCAAACCGATGCTTGCAGCTGTCGGTCTGTTCATTGCCGTGAGCTTTTGGAACGATTACTACAGCTATATGATGTACATCGCCACAAAACCGGCCTTGCAGCCCTTTGCGTGGGTGCTGCGCCGGGTGCTGACCGAATCGTCCATGATTTCTCAGATGAGAAATGGTGCTGTTGATTTTGCTGATCAGCTGCCGCCGCCCATGGCGCTGCGCATGGCTACCATCATTTGCGCAATGACGCCGATTATGTGTGTTTATCCTTTCCTGCAAAAGCACTTTGCCAAGGGTGTCATGATTGGCGCAGTGAAGGAGTAAGCGCTGCATCAAATTTTGATAAGTGCAGACGAAAAAGTCTGTACATATAAAAAGAAAGGGGAATCTACTCTATGTCAAGGAACCTCAAAAAAGTGTTGGCTTTCATCATGTGCCTGACCATGCTGAGCGCCACAATCCCTGCTTTTGCTGCGGAAACTTCGACCGCTGCTGAGGCAAACGCTGCCCGTGAGAAAGTCAACATCCGTTTCTCTCAGTTCGGCAACAGTGTTGACGACCAAGAAGGCATGGCCAATGACCCGATCAAGAAGGCCATCGAAGAAGCTGTGAATGTTACCATTGAATACGACACCGGCGCTGAAGGCTACGATGATCGTATTGCAACCGAGCTGGCTGTCGGTATGGCGCCGGAACTCTTCCCCACATGGGGCTCTACCGCCGAGATTCAGCGGTTTATCGAAGAAGAAGCCGTGTATGATATCGCGGCCATCATCAACGCCGATCCGGAACGCTATCCCATCCTGTACAAGATCATCAACTCAGCTGAGTACAAGATGTACAATAAGCTGTACAGCGGCGATGAGAACAAGGCTTATGCCATCTACTCCTTCTCCGCTCGTGCTTATCCTTCCTTCGGCGGCGTCCCTGCTTACAACACCGCTATTCTGAACGAAGTCAATGACGGCAAGGTTCCGACCACTGTTTCTGAATTCGTTGAATTTACCGAAAAGGCCGTTGCTGCCGGTTATTCCGGATGGTGGCCCTACAATGCCAAGTTGACCAACTGGGCCGACATCGACAATACGATCGCTCGTCCTATGGGCACCAGCCTGCGCACCCCCGCCACTTGGGACTGGCTCTGGACCGGCTTCTCTCCCGATGACGAATCCAAGATCGGCACGGACGAAGAGCATTGGACGCTCATGACCGTATCCGACAAGAGCAAGGAAGTTGTCAGGCTCTTAGCTCAGATGTATGCCAACAACGGCATTCACAACGGCGTTGGTACGCTCGTTGATGAGGATGACGGTTATGCTGCCTTCAACAATGGCACCTTGGCTTCCTACAGCTACAGCTATGGCTACTACACGCAGTTCAAGAAGCTCTATGACTCTTGGATGAAGGCACATCCCGATGGCTCCCTGTCCGACCTCACGCTGGGCACCGCTCTGCAGGGTGATGACGGCCAGTGGCTGCGTGTGTATGACCTTCCTTCCTATGTCGGCGCTCATTACTTTATCCCGACCAGCTGCTCCTATCCGGATCGTGTCCTGGATCTCGTTGAATTCCTGGCCAGCAACGAAGGACAGAATCTGCTGTTCCGCGGCATCGAAGGCTTGACCTACACCATGGATGGCGATACCGTTGTGTATGACATCAACGAGTTCGTCAACATCAACAAGTCCTACGGCTATCCGAATCCTGACCGTTGCCGCTACATGTGGTTCTCCTACCTCTTCTGCGGAAGCGAAATGAAGCTTAACCTCGAAGAGAATGACTGGTGGACTGCTGTGACCACGCCTTACGACAATACGCTTGACTGGGCCAAGGGCGAAACAAAGGAATGCTATCAGTACGCACTTGACACTGTTGCAAAATTTGTCGATAATGTGTATGTTGCTCTTCCCTCTTACTACGGCATGGCGACCCTCGATTCCGAATGGAGTTCTGTGCAGACTGCGCTGGTTGAAATCGCCAACCGTTATCTGTCTCAGATGATCGGCGGTCAGCTGGATGTTGAGACCGGCTGGGAGCAGTATCGCGCTGAGTTCAATGCTGCCGGCGGCACTGCCCTTGAGGAAGCTGTCAACGAAGCAATCAAAGTTGCTCGTGAAACCTACAACTAACATCTCTTCATTTTCTGTTAAGATTTTGAATTGACCATGCACCATCCCCTGCAGGCTTCGTGCCTGCAGGGTGATGGTATTTTTCACTGAAAATTGGAAGGAGAAAACTTCGATGGCCATTATTGAGCTTCTGCCGGAAAAATACAACAGCTATAAGGCGAATCTTCATTGTCATACTACCTTTTCCGATGGCAGATTGACCCCTGAAGAGACAAAAACGCGCTATAAGGCGAAGGGGTATAGCATTGTTGCATTTACGGATCATAATGTTTTGATTGATCACAGTGATTTGAATGATCCGAATTTTCTGGCACTTGTAGGTCTTGAGGTTGATACCGACAGTTTTGTTTACGGAAAAAAGCATGAATTTAATCAGACTTGCCATCTTTGCGGCATTGTTCGCGACCCTGCACATGCTGTTCCTGTCTACCGAGCCGAGCAATATACCGGGGAAGCAATTACGGCAAAGGTTGAGGAATTCCATAAAAATGGCTATATCGTCAACTACAATCATCCGACATGGTCAGCCGAAGGATCTGATGAATTCTTACATTACGGAAACTTTGACGGCATGGAAATTTTTAACTATGGTTGTGTCGTCGAAAATAATAATGGATTAAGTCAGAATGAATTTGCACTTGCTCTGCGTCTGCTGCGCCGTCCGATTCGCTGCATTGCTTCCGATGATAACCATCAGGGACGCAACTGCGAGGATGACTCCTTTGGCGGCTGGGTCGTTTTTAAAGCACCAAAGCTGAGCTATGATGCGATTATTGATGCATATGATAAGATGCAGTTTTATGCTTCTACTGGTCCTGAAATTTATTCCTGCTATATTGAAGATGGCGTATTCAAGCTGAATTGCTCTCCCGTTCGCCGTATTCATGTGATGTGCCAAGGCATTAATCCCATCAGCAAATTCTATTCTGAAAAGAATGATTTGACGCATATCGAATTTAACATGAAAGATATTCGTGATGATGCACGCTATGTTTGGGTGCAGCTTACAGACGGCACAGAGAAGAAAGCATGGATGAATCCGTATTTTCTTTAAGATGTAATATCCTCGCTCAAATTAAAATCACTCTTCGGGAAAAGAGGAAAAGCATATGGACTTTGGCGTCACCATTACAGCCGGTGCAAAGCCTTGGCAAATCTTTCAGCAGGGGTCCGACGGTACAGCCGCAATTCATTTGACGGGTTTGTATCATCTTGTGCATCTCTCGGCGGAACTACCGTTGACTTTTGAAAATGTTGACCATAAGAAAGCAACGGTTAAGGCGCGTGTTGCCTTGGAAAGCACAAGCGAATCTGTCGTTGCATGGCAGGAAGCGGAAATTATTGATGATGAACATTGGGAGACTACCTTCTCTCATGTCCCGGCCGGCGGTCTGTATCGCATTGAGACCTACATGGATTATGAGGGCTGGGATGGGCTTTCCTGCACACGCGGCGACATGGTACACAATATTGGCGTTGGCGATGTATTTGTCATCGCCGGACAAAGCAATGCTGCCGGTCGAGCCAAAAACCCCGTGAATGATGAGCCTGAGCTTGGCATCCATGTGCTTCGCTCCAATGCCGAATGGGATTTAGCCACGCATCCGCTGGGGGATACGACAAATGCAGTCCATGTGGGACACTACGAAAATCATAATCCAGGCCATAGCCCGTGGCTGCATTTTGCCAAAATTCTTAAACGCAACCTTGGCTATCCCATCGGCCTTGTTCCCTGTGCATACGGCGGTGCTCCGCTTCGTTGGTGGAATCCCGAAGAAAATGGCGCACTCTTTGATAACATGATGGCCATGCTCAAGGATTATGATTTGCATCCTAAGGCTATGCTCTGGTATCAAGGCGAAGCGGAAGGCTTTGAAAATGCGGCAGGCACTTATCTGGAGCGTTTTGCCGCCTTTGTCCGTCATACACGTGAGGCGCTAGGACAGCCTGATTTACCTATTTTAACTGTGCAGCTTAACCGTTGCTTTGAAAATCCAAGCGAAGCGCTGGATCGCCAATGGGGACTTATGCGCGAAGCGCAGCGGCAGGCATGGCACACGATTCCGCATATCACCGTCGTTCCCGCTGCAGATGTTGCCATGTATGATTTTATTCACAATTCCCCTGAGGGCAACCTTGTCATTGGCGAACGCTGCGCACGGGCGGCTTTAGCAGAGTGCTACGACCGTTCTGTTGACTGGATGGCACCAGAGGCCGATTCTGTTACGCTGACTGCACCTGATACAGTCAAGCTGCATTTTTGCCGTATCCGTAATTGGCTGAATCCTTTCGATGTACCGGCGAAGTGCCTTCCCTTTGAAGCAGAGGATGACGAAGGACTTGTAAAGCCGATTTCTTACACCACGGGAAATGACAGTTTGACGATTACTTTCGCCCGTCCGTTAGGTGGGCATGCGCGTCTGCACGGCGCATGGAGAATGAACCCCGGCGTGGCTATACCATGCGACTGTATGCGTATGCCCATGTTGTCCTTTTACGGCGTACCGATTTTAAAGGAGCAGCAGGAGAATAAAGCAACATGAGCAATTCTTCCTTTCAGTATATTTTTCGCTTCTGCTGCGATCCCGGTTTTAATGACAAGCAGGAAATTGATGCGCTTCTCCGTTATGCTGATGAGGCTTTGATTGATGATGTGGCCGTGTTTGCCAATGTGGAAGAGATTAACACGGGTCATATGAGCTTTGAAGAACAGGATGCTTATCTCAACATGATGCGTGTCCTTCAGCCGCTTCTTGCGAAAAAAGGCATCACCATGTCTGTCAATCAGTGGCACAGCGTCATGCATGCCGACCTTGGAAAAACGCTTCATCCTGATCAGAGCTTCCGAAAAATGGTGGATATCGAAGGCAACGAAGCAACCCTTTGTGTCTGCCCGCTTTGCAAGGAATGGCAAAACTATATTGCGCAGATTTATGCACGATATGCAGAGTTGAATCCTTCTATCCTGTGGGTGGAAGATGACTTCCGATTGCACAATCATGAGCCGCTGAAATGGGGCGGATGCTTTTGCGAAGAACATATGCGCCTTTATAGTGAGCGAGCCGGAAAAAAGCTGACCCGTGAGGAGTTTTTAGAAGGCGTCTTAAAGCTAGGCACACCTCATCCTTACCGTCAAATTTGGCTGGATGTGAGCAAGGAAACGATGCTTTCAGCGGCTCGTGCGATAGTGGCCGGTGTCCGGAAAATTTCATCCACAGTTAAAATCGGCTTGATGAGCTCTGCACCCTTTATCCATGCGGCGGAAGGACGGGACTGGCATCTGCTTCTCCATACATTGTCTGACGGCTGTACGCCGGTAGACCGTGTGCATTTGCCCGGATATCAGGAAAATTCTCCCTCTCAATATCTGCATGGCTTCAATATGGTGTCCATGCTGACAGCAGCTTTTTTGCCAAATGACTGCGAAATATACCCTGAGCTTGAGAATTTTCCGTTTTCTTTGTTTTCTAAATCCCGTGCCTTTACCAGATTTCAACTGCTGAGTGCTTTGCCGCTTCATCTGCATGGCATAACCATCGATTTATTTGATTTGAACGGAAATGGCATCATCGAGGATGAGCATTATCAGGATATGCTGCGCGAAACAAAGCAGTACCTAAATAAACTGACTGATTTAGGCGTTTTCGGCGGCGAGCGTGTGGGCGTGAAGGTGCTGATCAATGCTCGTTCTTCCTATACCCTGCACACGGAAAACGGAAAGCAGATGGAGGAGCTTTATCCTAAAGAGACTTTTTTTGCCGGTTTGCTTCCGGCCTTTGGCATTCCGTATGCCTATACGGATGATATCGACATGAAAGGTCAAATTGTTGCGGCTTCCGGTCAGGTACTGAGAAACTGGAACGAAGAGGAGCTGCGCAAGCTTTTTGCTGACAACACTGTGCTTTTGAATGGCGATGCTGCTTGGACACTTGTGGATATGGGCTTGGGGGATCTTGCAGGTATTCAAGACGCACATTGGGTGAAGCAGAACAGTGGCATCTGCGCCTATGAGCAGGCTACAAACGGAGGAATTTATTGTGGTCGTGAAAATGCCCGCGCTTCTGCAATGATTTCCTTTATGGATACATTGAATATTACCTACATGGAAAATGCTGATGTGCAGGAATATACCGCGATGTTTGATTCTTTCCGGCATCGGACAGTTTGCGGACAGACAATGGTAGACGGACATGTGCTGATTTATCCCTTCGGTCGAGAGGAAAGCCATATGACGCTCCCGCCGATGGCTTTCAATCGTATGCGTCAGGAAGTTTTGCAGGATATGCTTTGCCATGCAGGAGTTGGATTCCCGATGGTAAAAGGCTTGCCTTATATGGAGCCGTACTGCTTTGAGCATCAAAACAGTCAATGGATCTATTTGGTAAACGGAAGCTCGGATGATGCAGCAAAAATTCAGCTTGTTCTGCCTGATGGCTCTTGCGCTGATAAAGCAGATGTATGGCCTTCCTTTGGCATATACACCATCGTACCATGCATCAAAGAAGCTGATTGCATCAATCTTGTACTGGCTATTCCCCCCATGGAAAGCGCACTCCTGCGTATAAATTAATCATGAATCATTTCCGCTAAAGAAGGAGACCTCATCATGCAAGCAAAAATTGTTGACAGAAAATGGGTCATAGAATGGTTTGACGAGCGTCAGTGCTATCATATGCCGAGCCTGACAATGGCAGAAAACGGTGACTTGTTGGCTGTTTGGAATGGCGGCTTTTTGCAGTGGAACGGCGACCCGATGGGGCGTGATGCAAAGGATTGGGTATCTGTTTTGAAGTATGGCGCTTCGGCTTGGTCAAATCCTGATGCCGTTGGCTGTGATATCCGTTATTGTTGCCATGATCCTGTGTTTATCAAAAACCGCAAAGGTGAAATCATCCTCCTCTATGCTAAATTTTTAGATACTGAGGTGAATTTTACCACTTGGTGCAATGGTCGGGATGAGTTGTGGATGCGCAAGACAATCGATTGCGGCCGTACATGGTTACCTGCTGTACCGGCCGGCATTCAGAGCGGTCATGCGTCCAATGACAGCATTTTGCTTGCAGATGGCACCATTGTGTTGGCATCCACCAGCAGTGAGCTTTCAGGAAAATATTTTGGCGCTGTACGGATTTATATTTCCCGCGATGATGGCGAAACATGGGAAAAAGGTCCTATTTTGTATGCTAATGACGGAAATTTGATTCGTGAACCAGCACTTTGTTTGCGTCCCAATGGTGTGATTCGTATGTTTACACGCAC
>CAVJHY010000012.1:0-21724 GCA_963649405.1 bacterium | reverse complement strand
AAAATTCTTTTTCTTCAAACATTTCCCTTTCCTGTTCGTCTAATCAATGAACAAGCGCTTGAGCGGGTCGGAAAACGGACTTGTACGGGCGCTTGAAACAACAAAATGGAGGATATTATGATGAAAAAGGCTTCTGTGAAAATGTTTCTGGTTGTGATGGCACTGGTCTTGGCACTCTGCTCCTCGGCGCTGGCCGAAAGCAAGACGGCGACCGTGTTCGGCGAAATGTATGGCGATGAATTGAAAGCCACCATTGAAAACGGCACGCTCCTCGAGTCCGGCGAAAGCGTTGAGCTGGGCGACATCGTGTACACCTTGGAAGAGGTCGTCTTTGCGGACGGCACCCTGTACGGCACGGGCATTGTTAGCGTCAAGGAAGGCGCGAATGTCGTGCTGATCGTCCCTGATTACTCCGTCAATGATGCCGCCGGCTATAAGGTGCATCAGGGCGATGAAGCGCCTGCAGAGGCGGAAACCTACCAGTCCTTGGCCTATAAGACTGCTGCCCGCGTGATGCGTGCCAGCATCATCGCCAACGGCGTGATGGTGAACGGCGAATTGGTTGCAGATTCCATCGGCGCGGAGTTCATTCCTCAGCAAGACGGCACTTACCGTTTCACCTTTGAAATCTCCAATGAACAGGGCGACCTCGTGGCGCAGGATGCCTATGAGCTGAGCTTCTTCCTGCGCAATATCGAGCTGGACGACACGGATGGCTTCGCGCCCGAGGAAACTTGGGAAACGATGGACAACTGGACTGTAACCGTTAAATAATTGATTGATTCGTAAAAGCGTCGGCTTGTCCGGCGCTTTTTTGAATATGTGCCTTTCACAAAAGAAAAGGTCTCCCGCCCAATCATTGCCCCATTTTTGCAAAACTTCTACTTAATATTGACAGACAGTCTCCGCTCCGATAATATGGTACATGGAATATGGTTTGAGCAGGAGGACAAATGATGCAGAAAAAACTGTGTTTTGAAAGATTGATTTTGACGGCGCTGCTGTGTGTTTTGGCACTGTTCTGCACCGTGGCGGAGGACGAGCAAAAAAGCCTTGCGGATTTGGACAAGGAATACACCGCCGAATACGGTCTGTTCGCCTATTGGCCGCCGGAAGCGCGTGCGAAATATAGCACCGTTGCGGCATCGGAGGGCAAAACTTGTGAGGACGGCAGAGCATATATTATGCCCGAGGCGACTGATTTGAACTATGATGATGCTCTGCGCACCGCGTATAAGGAAATCGGGCTGGACTGGGACGAATGCCTGATGACGGAAGATTCCTTCATCACCGGCGGGGGAATTGCCGAGGAAGGCGGCAGCCGTATATGGCATATCACCTTAACGCCCACCATCCGCACGGATAAGGACTGCACCTGCTATTTTACCATCGATGCCGCTACGGGACGGATGCTGAGTGCAAACTACCCGACCAACGCCGCTAAAATCGCACAGACGGCACTCGATAATTTCAATACCCTGTATGCGGAAAAATCGAGCGAGTTTGAAACGCTGTACGGCACGGCGTGGTGGCGCTGGCCGCTTGAAGAAAAGGCGGCGTTTTCTAACCTTTCCGCGGAGCTGGGCTGGAACGACCGCGGCATTGTCAGCAGCAATCTTTTGATTGCCACCCCCGATGACACCGATTTGAGCGCGGAAGACGCGCTTTCTATGGGCGAAGCAAAATTAGCGCAGTATTTTACCGTCAATGACGGGAAAATCATCTTGTCAAACGGCGAAACGTTGACCTATGCGGCAGGACTTTCGTTTTATGTGCAGCAGAACAATAGTAGCGTGCGGGAATACACCGTGAAATTTTACGCCCGACGCGATACGGGCGCGGAGGATGATTACCCCATTTACTTGGGCGCGGTGTTTATTTCGTCCCCGTCCGGTTATGTCTAACATGAGGAAATGAACGACGAAAGCACCCTTGTTTCCTATGGCGAGGTGGAAACGGAGAGCGAGGCAGAACAGCTTTTTGAACAGTACGAAAACGATGCCGTTGCATTATATAAGGCGTATAACGAATTGGCAGGAACGCCCGACCAATGGACGAACGATATGTACACCTATTTTTATCAGAGCCGTTTAAGCACGAAGGATACACCCACCCAGCTTGAAACAGACCCCGCAAGCACGGAATACGAAGAGGCTTGCAGCCTCGCGCAGAGTTATATGATGTTTGGCCTGGTCTCTTAGCGGGATGCAAACGGCGACACGGTGCTGAATGTGTTGCACACCGTCACGCTTTGGGGGATTAATGAGGATTTTCAATACTACAAGATTGAGTATATCGCACAAACCGAGGACGGCAGCCTGTTTGCCGTGATTGAGCGCATTTTTGTCCTGCGTCCCGTCCTCTGCGCCTTCCAATATGAATAGCTATATGACAATTTTTATTTGCAGATGACCGAAAAATTAAACGAGGGCAAACTGAACGAGATACAGTTTGCCCAGCTTCAGTATCTCATAGAATACGGAGATTTCTTCTACTGGCCGGCGAAAATCAAAGCCGCTTACACGGATCTTTGTAAGCAGTATAACACCTTGCCGGAGGACGGGCTTGAATATGTCACGCCTCAAAAGGAATATGACGTGAGTCTGTTTGTGGAAAAAATCGAAAGCGACTTGGAGATGTTTTTTGACATCGGTTGCGGTTTTATCCAAACGGATGCGGGGAAGGTTTGGCGCATTGTGCTGCGCCCTGCTTCTAAATTGGTAGAGGACGCAGAATGCGTCTTTGAGTTGGACGAAACGAGTGGTGAAATCATCCATCAGACCGTGCCGAACGGTGCACTTTCCCGCGTTTGGGAGGCATGGAAGGCGGACATCAGCGGTGCAGATACATCCTCTGCCCAACTTTACGAGGTGTTCTTTGCCCTGTACGGAGGCTATGGATATTGGCCGCTGGAAGCTCGCGCCCTGTACGCAGAGCGCGACAATATTGCCTCGGAATTTCCTGATGTGCCGACGGATGTCATGCCGGAGGCGGATGATATTGCACAAGATGCCGCCCGCGCCATCGCCGATCAAGCCTTTTGGGAAGCCTTCGGCGAAACACCGGACGCATTTACCGTGTCGGGTATGCCAAGTACCGTCGAAGTGCAGGCCGCGTTTTTAGAGATACCGAACGACCTCGACACGCGCTACTATCAATTCACCTATGTTGCCATGATAGGCGAAATTGGATTAGAGCTGGGCAGCGTTTCGGTGTCTTCACCGTCCGGCAAAATTTACGAAAACAGCTTGTCTATGACGAACAAGGAAGAGTTTGAGCGGTGCATGGGGGCGCAGACGGGCTACCTTCTACTTGAACAGGAAAAGGGTATGTGGTGCTACTGGGACAATGCGGAAATCAAGGCTTACGGCGGCTATATTGGTCTTTCGACTGATTTGATGCAGGAAAACGCGCCCGAAAACGAGCTGCAAAGGGACGAAGCCATCCAAATTGCGCGAAATTACCTTGCGAGCCATGTGTCCTATGTCTACCCGCAGGCGTATTATGGCGTAAAAGAGCCGGAAGCCTTAACCAAGGAGCGCATTAACGCGCTCAAGGTCTGCGCCGTCTACTATATGAGCAGCGGTGACACTGCTTCCTTCTGGCAGATTTTTCTGTTTGAAGATGAATGGCTGTCCACCGGTTTCTTAGACACTTTCGAACTTGATATTGACGCGACCACGCGTGACATCGTTATGATTGCAGAACCCGGAGGAAACGGGTGACAACGGGGAACGGATAGTGATTAGTGGATAGTGGATAGACAGTTAGTTTTTCACAAGATGTAAGTTGTTGTTGAAAAAAAAGATAACGGCTTGCCGATAATGCGCATACACGACAAGCCGTTAATTTTTTCTGTTTTAGTGATACTATGGAGAACGGGACAAGCGATTTTACTTCACAACATTACTACTATCCACTAATCACTCGACACAAAACCATATCAGCAGCGACACGCCTATTGCCGCACGCCGCTATCCACCGATGCGTTCAAGCAGTTCATCAAAATTCATCTTCTCCCCCGCTCGTGGCGTGACGCAGCCGAGGAGGGCATCACGGCGGCAGATACTGCGGTAGTCGCAGGTGCGGCAGGGCGATTCCTCCGGCGAAGTCTCTAAGGGGGAGGCGGCTGTATTACCGGATGAAATGCTTTCGGCCAGCGTGACCGCCATTTTTTTCGCGTGCAGAATCAGCGCCCGCATCTGCTCCAAGGTGGCAAGCTGCTTGTTCTTCGCAAATTCTCCGTCCTTGGTCACGAGCTTTTGCATGGAAAGGGGAGGTTCACCCGAATCCATGAGACGGATGATGCTCACATCGCGGAGCGTCACGCCCGTTAGGGACAGTGCTTGCGCCAATTTTTGCTCGATGTCCGCCTGTTGTTCAGGCGCAGGGAGCAGAGGGTCTGCCAGATGGAAATAAAACGCGCCTGCGGGCAATGCGCCCGGCTCGCCCTGAAGCGCCGCCAAGAGGTACATGAGGAGCTGGAGCTGTGTGCCGTAAAATACGCGCTGGGGCGACAACGCCGTGTCTGCTGATTTATAGTCCACCACGCGCAGATAAACGCCCTCGTCACCCGCGTAACGGTCAATGCGGTCAATGATGCCGCGCACCAGCACCTGTGTGCCGTCCGACAGTTTGAGCCGGACAGGGGGCAAAGCGCCGTCATCAAAACCAAAGCGTACCTCTGCGCTTGTCGGGCGGAAGGCGCTCTGCTTGGCGGTCAAAGTGAATGTCCACGCCACGCGCCGAAGCAAGCGCTGATAGCGGTCGCCCGCCTTTTTGACCCGTGCTGAATCCTTCATGCGGTCACCAAAAAGCTGATCCTTAATGGGCTTAGCAGCCTTGTCCATCAGCTCCTCGCAGGTCTTTTTGCTGATATTCGGCCATTCGGGAATGGATGGCAGGAGGCTCGTAAAGCCTTCCAGCGCCGCGTGATAAAAAGAGCCGGTATCCTGCGGACGAATCGCCCACTCCGCCCGCTCCACGGGCTTTAAGCCGTAGCGGACGAAGTGCTTGAAGGGGCAGACCGCGTAGGTTTCCAAACGGTTGATGCTCAAAATCCGCTCCAAGAAAAGCTGATGCGTTACCTGTGCGGGAAGCGGCGCACCGGGCTTGGGCGGCTCGAACGCCAAAAGCAAGTCGCTTGCGCTTTTTTCATCATGCGTACAAAGGTAGTGCCACGCGCCGCGCCACATTTCCGGCATTTCGCCCGAACGCAAATATGCGCCAAGCCCCTCCAGCGCCGCATTTTTGGAAAGCGGCAGGCTCGGACCCTGCGCCGCCGTCACGCCGCCTTCTTCAATCAGCGCGGGCAGACAAAGCCGCACCTGACGAAGCAGCATATGCGGTCGCAGCGCCGTGCCGTCCTGAAGCGCCTGTGCATGGCTGATGTACAGCGCCTGAGAGGGGGAGGTGAACGCCTTATAGACATCCAGACGGGATAAAAGCTCGCGCCCATCCGCATCCAAGGACAGGTAGGTCTTCATGGTTTCCTGCATTTCCTGCGCCTCGTCCATGGTCAGCAGTCCGTTATTGGAGACGGAAAACGCGCCGTCGTTCAGCCCCATCACAAACACGATTTTGGGGGTTGTCAGCGCCACATTGCCCACCATGCCGCAAACAGCACTGCCCGCGTCCTGCGGCAAGGCGGACAGCTCGGTCTGCTCCAAACCCGCTTCCAGCCATTCGGCGGCAATGCTGCCCGTCAATTCCGTGTCGAACAGAAGCTCGTGCATTTGGTCAAGCAGCTCCATCAGCGTTTTCCACACTTGACGAAGCTGCGCCGCCTCCGTACCCATATTTTTTGCTTCCAGCGCCTCCGCATCCTCCTGTAAATGCTCATATGCTCCCACCGCACTCAGCAAGTGCGTGATGGCGGACAGCGCCTCATCCGCGTTTTTCGCGGCGTTCAATTCCATTTTGAGGGTCAGCAACGGTGCCATCATGCGTTGCCGCGCCTCTTCCAAGTCCTCACCCTCGCTGCCGCCACGGGTGAAGGGCTTGACGAAGAGAGAAAAGCGAACGCCGTAGGACTGAATGTAGTTTTCTATGCGGAAACACTCGTCTTCAGAAAGCGGGAGATAACCCGTCCGCACGGTCTCCAAGACATCCTCGGCGCGGAAATCCGAGCCGACTGCCTTGAGTGCGGCCAGTAGAAATGCCGCCGCGCCCAGCCGCGCCGCGCAGACCTTCCGCGCCAGATAATGCGGAATTTGGTAGCCCGTCAGCACCGCATCCAAGGTTGAAAAATAGCGTTCCTCGTTGCAGCAAAGCACCTGCATGGCGGAAAACGGCACGCCCGACTGATTTTTGAGCAGCATCTCACGGGCGACAAAGTGCGCCTCCGCAAAGGGTGTGGGCGCGGCATAGAGGCGCACGGCGGCAGTCGTCCCCGTGTACGGGGTCGGGCGGGCACACAAAAGCCCCTGTTCGAGCGCCTGAATATCGGCGGGCGCGTGCAATGTGCCTAAGTGATTTTCCTGCGTATAGGAAATATGGGCATCGGAAAGCAGGTTTTCAAACCGCTCCATGCTCTCCGTCACCGGCGAAAATGCTTCGTCATTGGGGTCGTCATACAAAAACACGTGCAGGGATTCGACAAGATTGGCGCACGCGCATAAGAGCCGCGCCATTTGGCCGGTCAGCACATCAAAGCCGTAGACGATGAGCCGTGCGCCGCGCAGCAGCTCCGCGTCCTGCACCCGCGCATTCAGCATGTCCTGCACATCCTCGCCGTCTACAAACTTGTCTTTCAGCATCGCGGCATAGGTCTCGTAAATGAGCGCTAAATCGGAGATTTTTTCTTTCTGTGCGCCGTCGTTAAGATGGTCCGCATATTGCCGCAAGTCTTCCGGCATGATAAGCGCCCGTTTGAAATCGGCAATCAATGCGCCCATCCTGTCCGCAAAGCCCTGCCTGTCCGCCGCGCTTTCGTAGTAACGCAAGTTCTTTTTGCAGCGAAGCAGCGCACCTGCCACGGCCATCGCCTTGCCCCGCGCATCAATGCGTACCCGCACATCCTCGCCGACCTGCGCAAACACGCGCTGCATCAACCGCCCAGGCGACAGAACATCAATGTCAAAAAAGCCGGGGACTTGAAGCGCCTCCATTAAATCGCGCTCGGCCTGCAGAGTGTCATGCTGCGGCACGAGCAACAACACCCGCGCCCCGCTTTTCTTCGCCTCATCCGAAAGCGCCGCTACCTTATTCCAAAGCTGCCCTGCCCGGCCAACGTGCAAAATGACCATGCCTGTGTCTCCTTCGTCCCATTGTGTATCAATTATATCATGCTTCCTTCGTTGCGGCAACTTGTTTAGTGAATAGTGGATAGACGGTTTGTTTAGCGGAAGATGGGAATAGCCCGTAAATGAAAAAGCGCCTGCCGAAGCAGACGCGAGTGAATGGTTTTTATCTCTCTTCTCTAAAGTAGGGTAAGCCGAGACTCATCGGGGGTTGATCTTCGCGCTTTTTGCGCAGGGAGGTAATGCACAGTACGATGATGGTCACGACATAGGGGAGCATTTTATACAGCTCCTTGACTGCCAGATTCATGCCGGAGGGGATATACATATGCAGGATGTACAGACCGCCGAAGAGGATGGACGACAGCACGCCGACATTCGGTCGCCAGATGGTGAAAATGACCAGAGAAATGGCAAGCCAGCCGCGATCGCCGAAGGCATTGTTTGACCAAACGCCGCTCGCATAGTCCATGACATAGTATAGACCGCCCAAGCCCGCAATCATGCAGCCGACACAGGTAGCAACGTACTTATAGCGCGTGACATTGATGCCCGCCGCGTCCGCCGTGTTCGGGTTTTCGCCGACGGCACGCAGGTGCAGTCCGACCCTCGTATGGCACAGCACATAGGAGGCAATCAGCGCGATGAAGATGGCAAGGTAGACCATGAAGCCGTAGGAAAGGAAGATTTGCCCAAACCAGCCCAAGCTGTTCGCGAACGGGAGCGCCTGATGGAAGAATTGGCTCGTGGAGGACAGGGCGATGGACGGCACATCACTGCCGGAGAGCTTGATGAGCGAGCCGCCGAAGAAGTTGCCGATGCCGACACCGAAGGTGGTCATGGCAAGACCGGTCACATTCTGGTTGGCACGCAGAGTGACGGTCAGAAAGCAATACAGCAGCCCCATGAGCAGAGAGCCAAGCAAGCAGGTACAAAGCGGAATGGCGATGGCGGGGAAGGCCGCAATATCTGTCTTGGTTGCCAAGGACTGTTCATAGAAGAACGCGCCGATGACACCGCAGATGCCGCCGACATACATCACGCCGGGAATGCCCAAATTCAGGTTGCCGCTCTTTTGCGTGAGCGTCTCGCCCGTGCTGCCCAGCAGCAGCGGAATGCCCTGCACCACCGCACGGGGAATAAACGAAACAAAATCAAACATGGGTCTGTTCCTCCTTTGCGGCGGATTTTCTAAAGTTAATCTTGTAGGAAATGAAAAATTCGCAGCCGATGATAAAGAAGAGGATGACACCCGTCAGAATATCGGAGAATGATTTATTCAGGTTAAACTTGGTGGAAATGTCAGCCGCACCCCTGTCCAAAAAGACGAGCAGGAGACTGGTCAAAATCATGAAGATGGGGTTAAACTTGGCCAGCCAAGCCACCATAACGGCGGTGAAGCCGCGGCCGTCCACCAAGGTGGTGGTTAGGGTGTGGTTGGTGCCGCCGGTCAAAAGGAAGCCCGCAATACCGCACATCGCGCCGGATAACAGCATGGTGCGGATAATCACGCTGTCCACCTTGATGCCCACATAACGCGCCGTGCGCTCGCTCTCGCCGACCACGGAAATTTCATAGCCGTGCTTGGAGTAGGTAAGGTAGCAGTACAGCGCCACGCACAGGACGATAACAATCAAAATATTCAGCAGATATTTCTGCCCGAAAATGGTCGGCAGCCAGCCGATGTTCGTCTTGGAATTGATGATGCCGATTTGCCCTGAGCCTTTGGGTGATTCCCAAATGACGCAGAAGTAAGCGACAAGCTGAGTGGCGACATAGTTCATCATCAGCGTGAACAGCGTCTCATTCGTGTTCCACTTGGCGCGGAAGATGGCGGGAATCACCGCCCAAATCGCGCCCGCTGCCATGCTGGAAAGGAGCATACAGAAAATGACTGCCCAGTTCGGCATAATGTCCCGGAGGAGAATCATGCACGCTGCAGAGGCCAAGCAGCCGATGAGCGTCTGACCCTCGCCGCCGATGTTCCAAAAGCGCATTCTGAACGCGGGCGTGACCGCCAAGGACACACACAGGAGCATGGCGACATCCTGCAAAGTGACCCATGTTTTTCTCGCTTTGCCGAACGCGCCCGTGAACATCGCGCCGTAAATCTGGAAGGGGTCTTCGCCCGTCATGGCCACGCAGATCAGGGCGCAGACGATGAGCGCCAGCACAATGGCGACGGCGCGGACGAGCACTGCCCGCTGCCATGTCATATCTGCCCGCTTGGTAATATGAATGAACGGCTCTTTTCTTGCCTC
Organism: bacterium; assembly: GCA_963649405.1. Classification (GTDB taxonomy): domain Bacteria; phylum Bacillota; class Clostridia; order Christensenellales; family Aristaeellaceae; genus CAVDRM01. The sequence goes on along the minus strand of CAVJHY010000012.1, from coordinate 12,222 downwards.
ACGCATCCTGCTTTCCTCCCACGTGCGTCATCATCATGCCGATATCCCGCTTGGTCGCGCCGCGTCCCTCGACAATGCCGCTGACCTTGCCGCCGCACAAAACCAAAATGCGGTCAGCCAATTCCACCAGCACATCCAAGTCCTCGCCCACATACACAACGGCTACGCCGGATTTTTTCTGCTGATTGATGAGGTCATAAATGGTATAGGAAGAATTGATGTCCAAGCCGCGCACGGCGTAGGCGGTGAGCAGCACGGTCGGCGCGGAGGTGATTTCGCGGCCGACCAGCACCTTCTGCACATTGCCGCCGGAAAGACGGCGCACGGGGGTGGACAGGCTCGGCGTGCTGACCTCAAGCTCATCAACAACCTTTTCTGCCACTTTACGCGGGAAGGTGCGGTCAATGAAGGGGGAACGCCCGCGTCTGAAAGAGCGCAGGAGCATATTGCTCGTCAAGTCCATACTAGCAACCAAGCCCATACCGAGGCGATCCTCCGGCACGAAGGACAGCGACACGCCCATATCCTGAATTTTTAACGGGTCTTTGCCAATGAGCTGCTCGCGCTTGCCGTCATCTTCCACATAGCAGATGCTGCCCTCTTCGGCGGGTTGAAGGCCGGCAATCGCTTCAAGCAGCTCCTTCTGACCGGAGCCGGCGATGCCCGCAATGCCCAAAATCTCGCCCGAGTTGGCTGTGAAGGACACATGGTCGAGCTTGACAATACCCTCTTCGTTGCGCACGGTCAAGTCTTTGACCTCGATGCGGGGTTTTGGATTGACGGGGTCGGGACGGTCAATGTTGAGCGTCACGGTGTGACCGACCATCATGTTGGTCATTTCCTGCGCGTTGGTATCGGCAGTCTTCAGGCTGCCCGCATATTGCCCTTTACGCAGGACAGCGACGCGATCCGAGATCGCCTCCACCTCATGCATTTTATGGGTGATGATGATGATAGCCTTACCCGCATTGCGCATATTGCGCAGGACGGAAAAGAGCTTATCCGTCTCTTGCGGGGTCAGTACGGCGGTCGGCTCATCCAAAATGAGGATTTCCGCGCCGCGATACAACACCTTGATAATTTCGACCGTCTGCTTCTGCGAGACGGACATTTCATAAATCTTCTGGTTGGGGTCGATTTCAAAACCGTAGGCAGCGCAAATATCGCGGATTTTCTGGACGGCGGTCTTCATATCGAGCTTTTCATGCAGTCCCAGCACGATGTTTTCGGCAGCGGTGAACACATCCACCAGCTTGAAGTGCTGATGAATCATGCCGATGCCGTACTTGAAGGCATCGCGGGGGGAGGCGATGGTCACGGGCTGACCGTTGACCAAAATTTCTCCCTCATCTGGAAAATAAATGCCGGACAGCATATTCATCAGAGAGGTCTTGCCGCTGCCGTTTTCGCCCAGCAGCGCGAGGATTTCACCGTGGTAGATGTCCAAATTCACGTGGTCGTTTGCCACCACGGGGCCGAAGCGCTTTGTGACATTGCGCATACTGATTGCGGCAACGGATTCGCTCAAGCGTGTCACTCCTTCACTATTTTAAAAAGGGCAAGAAATTTTCAAATGAAAGCACGATTTATTGTGATTTCATTTGATGCGAATAGCACTAAATCGCCCCGACCCCATTATAGATGGGAACGGGGCGATGTTTGGTTAAGTGTCGGTTAAATTAAGCACCGAGGATGGTGATGCCATCAATGTCGATGTCAAAGTACGGAGCAGAGCGGAAGTTGGATTCCTTAAATTCGCCGTCAATCACGACTTCGGTTTCACCCTGATAGTCGCCCATGTCATCCACATCGGCCAAATAAGTGGTGAGGGTTTCGCCGTTCACGGTGAAGGTGGCGGTGTCAAAAACCTTGACTTCGCCGCTTTCAAGCGCAGCCTTGACTTCTTCCAGCTTTTCAACGGTGCCGGCAGCAGCGGCAGCGGTGTTCACATCAGACAGTTCTACAGAGCCGGTCGCGATGGTGCCGGTCCAGTCGGTGGCAATGGCTTCGCCGTTCGCAACGCAGTTGATGATGTATTCAAAGTAGGGCTCCCAGTTGACGCGGGAGGAAATGATGAAGGTGTTGGGGCAAGCGGAGATGGTGCTGCCGTTGTAGGAAACGTCCGGCACGCCGGCGGTTTCGCAAGCAGTGGGAGCGCCCATGGAGTCAGCGTGCTGGCTGATGAGCTTGCAGCCGTTGTTAATCAGCAGATTAGCGCCTTCCTTTTCCAGCGCTTCGTCATACCAGGAATTGGTGAAGGTCACTTCCATGGTAACGGTGGGGCAGACAGAACGAGCGCCCAGGAAGAAGGAAGTGTAGCCGGACTTCACTTCGGCGTAAGGATAAGCGCCGACATAGCCGATCTTGGCTTCTTCTGCGATGAATTCGCCGTTGGCGATCATTTCGTTCAGCTTGAGACCGGCGGCAACGCCCGCCAGATAACGGCCTTCATAGATGGTAGCGAAGGCGTTATGATAGTTGGCCAGTTCTTCGGTGTGCGCCTTGGTGCCGGTGGCGTGGCAGAACTGCACATCCGGGAATTCCTTGGCAGCTTCGATCATGAAGGATTCGTGGCCGAAGGAATCGGCGAACACGATGTCGCAGCCGTCTTCCGCCAAATCAGCGGCAGCGTCGTAGCACTCTTGACCTTCGGGAACATTGGTACGCAGGACGGCTTCAACGCCCAGCTTTTCGCAGGCTTCCTTAGCAGCGTTCATGAAGTTGTTGTCATAGGTGGAGTTTTCATCATGCAGGAAGATGAAGCCAACCTTGACGGAAGAGGTGTCAGCCATCGCGGAGACGGAGACGAGCGTCAGGCACAGGGCAAAGGTCAACAGAAGGGCTACGAGCTTTTTCATTTCAGGTTTCCTCCTTGCTTTTTCCCACGGTAGTGTAGTGTTGTTTCTATATCAATGTCAGTCCTCATCATCCAGAACGACTAGACCGTCCTCGATGCTCTTGATGACTGCCAATGATTTCAAATCAATGCCTTGGGCACGCAGACGAGCGCCGCCCTGCTGGAAGCCCTTTTCCACGCCGATGCCAACGCCGCAGACCTTGCTGTCCAACACTTCGACCAGCCTCATCATGCCGCTGACCGCATTGCCCTCGGCCAGAAAATCATCCACAATCAGGACGCGGCTGCCGATGGGCATATACTTTCTATCCACGCGGATATAGTTATTGCAGCCGTGCGTATAGGAATAAACGGGGGTTTGCGCCATATCATCGGACTGGTTACGCGCCGCGGACTTTTTCGCGTACACAACGGGAATGTCGCCTAAGGCGTGCGCAGTGGTCAGTGCCAGAGCGATGCCACTGGCTTCGACGGTCAGAATCATTGTTGGACGCTCGGCACGGAAATGTTCGCCCAGCGCTTCACCCATTTTGAACAGCAGCGCCACATCAATGCGATGATTTAGGAACATATCCACCTTCACAATGTCATCGCTGATGCCCCGACCGAATTTCATAATCGCATCGTTCAGTTCCTTCATGCGCGTCTGCTCTCCTTGTTTCTGCTTCTGTTTTCAAAAATACGAACATTATTTTTGAAAACGCGATTATTATACGGCATTTTTAGCATAAAAGCAAGTGTCGACCTAAAAATATTTATCGTTTTGCGGAAAATCGGCTTATCTTCCCGAATTACCATGCAATTCTTGCGCATTATGCACAAAATTGTGTCAGCAAGGACGATAACTCGCCTAGTTCCGATCTTTTTTCTGACCTTTCCTCCCATTGTTCGGAGAATCCGGTTGTAAACATGACCAACGAGGTAGAGATTTGAGCGTGAGGAGTTCCCTTTTAGAAAAGAAATCCCTTCCCGTACCCATCCAAGGAAAATTTTAACTCACAATATTGATTGCAGAAACAAAGGGGTAATGTGTGTGTGAAGCGGGTATTTATGCCAATATTGTCAAAAAAATATGCATTATGCCGGCAAAGCGTTTGTATATTTTTTGATGGCCGTCGCCGCGTAGAACATAGTGATTAGCTCTGTGATGGGCATGGCAAGCCAGAGCGAGGACGCGCCGAACACGGCAGGAAGGAGCAGAATAAATACGCTGCTGATGACCAGCCCACGTGCCACGGAGACGACGAACGCCGCCTTGGGCTGCATGATGGCTTGAAAATAATAGGTAGAAAAAATGTTGAACGGCAGCAGCAGGAAAGACAACGCATAGGTGCGGATGATAGCAGGAGCCATGTCCAAAATTTCCTGCGTCGGCGACATAAAAATGCGGGTATAGAGATTGGGTACGGTCATGCTCAGTGCTGTCCAGAACACGCCGAAAAACACGGTTGTCCACAAGGCAAGGTAAAGCGTTTCCCGAATTCTGCTGCCCTTGCCCGCGCCGAAATTGGTGGACACAATGGGCTGCGCCGCCTGTCCCACGCTGTATGCGCAGCACTGCACGAAGGTACTGACCTGAATAATCGGTCCGTAGATAGCCAAGGTGTTCGCGCCGAGGTACTTCATAATCTGGCGGTTGAACAGCACGGTTAGGATGCCCATCGCCACATCGATAAAGAAGGTAGAAAAGCCTGTAACGGAAATATCACGCAGCATTGTCGGCAGCTTTTCAGTTTTCACAATCCGCAGGGTGTTTTTGCGGCTCATAAAATGCGTCAGCATGACCGCAAAGGAAATGCACGCACCGATGGCGGTTGCCAGCCCCGCACCGTAAATGCCCATATCGCAGGTGAAAACGAAGAAATAATCGCCGAACACATTGAAAATGCCGCCCGCCAGCACACCGAAGGTCGCAAGACCGGGATTGCCGTCATTGCGTAAAAAGGCTACCAGCATCTGATTAAACAAAAACAGCGGGAAGACAAACTTGATGGTGTGCATATATTCCCGTGCCAGCACCAGCAGCGCCTCGTCCGCGCCGAAAAAGGTCAAAATAGGCTTTTCAAAGCACAGAATGCCGACCCACGCAAAAATGGACAGAATAACAGAGCCGATAACGGACGCGGTAAAAAATTGGTTTTCGCTCCCGTCACATTGGCTGCTGCTCCCGCGCCTGGCACTGTAAAGGACGCTCCCGCCGATGCCCATCAACAGCCCTAAGCTGTAAATGATGTTCCACACCGGCGCGACAACCGCCAGTGCCGCCGTACCCTGCGGTCCGTGATACTGCCCGACCATCGCCATATCCACGATGGAATAAATGGATGAAGTCAGGGCACTGCCGAACGCGGCAGACAGATATCGAAAATAGAGGGACTTTACCTTTCCTTCGAGCAAATTCATCACAAATACCTCCTTTTCACGCAAAAAGACCGGGCAAGAAACAGACATTTCAGTCTGCGCCTTGTCCGATCCATCGTTTCCGTGAACGAATCGCCCTCCGACGAACAAGAGGTATTGTAGCAGATTCAAACGGATTGTCAAGGGAAAAATGAACAGTTTATCATAGCTTCTTCGGATCGCTTGAAAAGTGCATCACATATTTCGCTGCTACAACACATATTATGTATACACTATCTTGGAAGGGGTGTGGAGGAACCATTCTTTATCGCATAAAGAATGGTTCCCCCACATAACTTAAAATATCAGTAGTTTTTCGCGTTCACTTCAAAGTAGCTCTGCGGATGACCGCAAGCGGGGCAGACGGCGGGCGCTTTCGTGCCGACGACGATGTGGCCGCAGTTGCGGCATTCCCACACCGTAACCTCGCTCTTTTGGAAGACCTCAGCCAGCTCGACATTCTTGAGCAGAGCGCGATAGCGCTCCTCATGGTGCTTTTCAATGGCGGCAACCAGACGGAAGCGGGCGGCCAAATCTTTAAAGCCCTCTTCTTCGGCAGTCTTGGCAAAGCCTTCGTACATATCCGTCCACTCGTAGTTCTCGCCCTCAGCGGCAGCCTTTAAATTTTCAGCGGTCGTGCCGATGCCCTTCAGCTCCTTGAGCCATAACTTGGCGTGTTCTTTTTCATTCTCGGCGGTCTTCAGGAACAGGGCGGCAATCTGCTCATAGCCCTCTTTTTTTGCTACGGACGCAAAATAAGTGTACTTGTTCCGCGCTTGGGACTCACCCGCAAAGGCAGCCTCCAGATTCTTCTCGGTCTTCGTGCCCGCATATCTCGTGTTGCTCATGATAATTCCTTCCTTTCTTGGATGTTCATATTGTATATACCCGCCATTGGACGGGCTGAAACACAGAACTACAAAATTTTTATAAATCTTTTTCCGTCATACCCGTCACGGGTGACGCGCTCGTTCCACATCGCAATCGGCCGCACCCACAGTCCGAAATGCCCGTACTGCGCTTGATAGACCACCATCGGCAGCAGCGTCTCCGAATGCACCGCAATGCCCAGCACCTGATATTCCTTGCCTTTGAAATGCCGATACAGCCCAGTCGGTACGCGCTTTTCTCCGCTCCGGCGCGACAGCTCGCCAACGGCCTTGTCAAACAGCGCATCCTGCCGCAAATTCGACAGCATTTCTTGATTAGATAGGAAAGTTTCCGGCAAAAATCCCGCTGTGTGCGACAGCGCTTGCTCCATCTCTGCCAAATAAAGCTGCTTCAGTGTCTGATTTTCCGCTTCCGCTGTTGCTATCAGCTCCACAGTGTCCGCTTTTGTCAAGCGCCGTGCGGCCTCCTCGCCGGTCTCGTCCGGCAAGGCAAAATCGCCAATCAAAGAATACTCATTTTCATCCCGATGGAAAAACAGCTCGCCGTTTGCGTTCATCGGCATGATGCTGACATAAAGCCGCGGCGTGTTCTTCGGCGTTTCTTGGTATTCCATTTAAGCTCACTCCTTTTTGCGGGCAGAGGCTTTGCCTTTGAAAGCAAAGAACACCGTCGCCAGCGGCGGCAGACGGAACACCGCCTGATAGGGCTTGCCCATCAGCGTCTTGCGCTGAACGGGAATGGGCAGGGTGTTGATGACCCCGCTGCCCGCGAAACGCTCATCATCCGTGTTCAAAATCTCCGTTAGTACGCCATTTTTCGGCAGCGGAATGCGGTAGTCTTCATAGACATGCGGGGTGAAATTGGTCACGCACACAATGACGCGACCATGCTTGTCCTTGCGCATGAAGGATACCACACTGCGCTCCTTGTCATCCGCGTTGAGCCATTCAAAGCCTTCCCAGCTATCATCGATTTCATAGAGAGCGGGCGTAGCTTTATACAGTGCGTTGATTTCCCGCACGCACTTTTGCATTTCGGGATGCTTTTCGTACAGCAGCAAAAACCAATCAAGCTGGTCGTCGTCCTTCCATTCGATGAACTGCCCGAACTCGCCGCCCATGAACAGGAGCTTTTTGCCCGGATGCGCAAGCTGATAACCGTACAGCGCCCGCCAGCCGGCAAACTTCTGCCAAATATCGCCGGGCTGCTTGTCCAGCATGGAATGCTTGCCATGCACCACCTCGTCATGCGAGAACGGCAGAATGTAGTTTTCGCTGAAGGCGTACATGAGGGAGAAGGTCAGCTTGTCATGGTGATATTTGCGATACACGGGGTCTAACTTCACATACGACAGCATATCATTCATCCAGCCCATGTTCCACTTAAAGCCAAAGCCAAGCCCGCCTTGGTCAGTGGGGCGGGTAACGAGCGGATACGCGCTGGATTCCTCGGCAATCATCTGCACGCCCGGAAAACGCGCATACACGGTTTCATTCAGACGCTTTAAAAAAGCAACGGCCTCATAATTCAGATTGCCGCCGTCCTCATTGGGCAAGAACTGCCCCTTTTCCCGACAAAAATCCAGATACAGCATACTGCTCACCGCGTCACAGCGAAGCCCATCCACATGGTACTGCTCAAACCAGAAACAGGCGTTGGAAAGCAGGAACGAGCAGACCTCACCGCGGGCAAAATTGAACAGATGCGTACCCCACTGCGGCATATCGCCGCGCAGAGGGTTAGGATGCTCATACAGTGCTGTGCCGTCAAAGCGGCGCAAGCCCGCCTCATCCCGCGGAAAATGCGCGGGTACCCAGTCCAAAATCACGCCGATGCCCGCGTTGTGCAGCTTGTCCACCAGCGTTTTGAAGCCCTCCGGCGCACCGTAGCGCGAGGTGGGTGCATAATACCCCGTCACCTGATAGCCCCACGAGCCGTCAAAGGGATGCTCCATCACGGGCAAAAATTCAACATGCGTGTAGTGCATATCAAGGAGATAGGGAACGAGCAAATCCGCCAATTCTTCGTAGGAATAGAGCGACCCGTCTTCCTTGCGCCGCCATGTTCCCAAGTGCATTTCATAAATGTTGACAGGGCTTCTGAAGATGTTTTTCCGCTTCCGCGCCCGTAAATAAGCCGTGTCCGTCCATTTAAAATCATCCAGCTCGTGGATTTTTCCCGCCGTGGAAGGCCGCACCTCAAGCAAAAAGGCGTAGGGGTCGGATTTTTCATGCCACGCCCCGTCCGCGCCTAAAATGGCGTATTTATAGGTCAATAGCTTTTCCGCAGCGTTCGGGTACACATAACGTTCAGAATCGCTGCTGACATCAAACAAGCGGGCGGGCAGACGCTTTTCCCAAATGCCGTCATACTGCTTGTCCATCGGGCAAAATTCCTTGTCCCACGCGCAAAATTCGCCCGTCAAGCAGACCTTCTGCGCATTCGGTGCCCAGACGGAAAAACAAAAATAATCCTCCCCATCCATGTAAAGCCGGTGTGCGCCCAAAAAACGATACGCATCCGCGCATGTCCCCGCATGAAAACTGTCGCGCATACGACTGTCCGGCGGCAAGTATCGCATGATTGTCGCCTCCTCTTCGCCATTCTACCTGTATAATCATACCATAGGAAAGGGAAAAATTCCAGTATGTAAAAAAGAAAGGGTGTTCATTTTGCGAAAAGAAATGAGAGCAAAAATTTTACATATATTTTAACGCAATCTTGACGAATAAAGGATGAGCATATATAATAGAATATTGTTATATCAAGTCTTTTGCTAATGCATGCTCCGCGCAGAAGCGCCGTTTTTCGGCTCAAAGGCTGTGCGTGTGCCCAAAGGAGTTGTTTTCCCTCATGTCACAGCATTCCAATGCTCAAGGCGACGCTGCGATTCACGCCCCTTCTCTGTGCGCACGCCGCTTCAAAAACCAGCTGCGCAATGCGGTCACCAATCCGTACAACATCATCACCATCATCGCCATTATCTTTTTGTGCTATCTGATTGTCGTACCGCTGGTCGAAATGATTAAGACGACCTTCACCTTGGCCAAGTCTGATTTGCGGCGTGTGAAGGGCGGCACGGTCGGCGAATTTACACTGTATTATTGGAAGCGGCTCTTGTTCAGCGATGTTTCGCGCAACCTGTTCTGGGTGCCGCTCAAAAATTCGCTCATCATCGCCGTTTCCACCAGTGCCATCTCCATCACGATGGGCGCGTTGATTGCATGGCTGATGGTGCGCACGGATTTGCCCGGCAAGAAATTTTTCTCAATGGCTGTCATTATCCCGTATATGCTGCCGTCTTGGTGCAAATCAATGGCGTGGCTGTCCGTGTTCCGCAATGAGACCATCGGCGGCGCAGCGGGCTTTTTAAGCTATTTGGGCATCCGCTCGCCGGACTGGTTGGCCTATGGACCGGTCGCCATCATCATCGTTTTGTCTATTCACTATTATGCCTATGCCTATCTATTGGTCTCAGCGGCGCTGCGCTCCGTCAATTCCGAATTAGAGGAAATGGGCGAAATCGTCGGCGCAGGCAAGGGACTGATTTTACGAAAAATTACATTTCCGCTCGTGCTGCCCGCTATTTTGTCCAGTCTGATTTTAACCTTTTCTAAGTCAATGGGCACCTTCGGTGTTCCGTCCTTCTTAGGGCTGAAGGTCAACTACTACACCATTTCAACCTCGCTGTACGCCACGATTCAGTCCCAGAAAGGGACAGGCTTTGCCATCAGCCTTGTGCTGATTTTGCTGGCTTCCATCAACATTTTTATCAATCAGAAGCTCATCGGCTCGCGCAAGTCCTATGCCACCATCGGCGGCAAGGGCGGGCGCTCCACGTTGCTGTCTTTGGGCAAATGGAAAGCGCCCATCGTGGTGGTGCTGGTGCTGTTTTTGCTTGTGGCGGTCGTGCTGCCGCTTGGCATCCTGCTGTATCAAACCTTCATGCTGCGGGCGGGTGATTATGGCTTGTCCAACTTCACGCTCCACTATTGGATTGGCGAGGCTGACCCCGCTATTTCGGATGGGCTGCCCGGCGTATTCAAGTCTCCGCAGTTCTGGATGTTTGTCAAAAACACCCTGAAGCTGGTGGGGCTGACTTCCATCATCGCCACCATCTGCGGACAGATGCTGGGCTACATCAATTCCCGCGGTCGCCGCTTAAAGAGCGGAAAACTGGTCGAACAGCTCGTTTTCATCCCCTATCTGATTCCATCTATCGCCTTTGGCGCGATGTATCTGGCGATGTTCGCCACGCCCACAAAAATCACCCTGTTCGGCACGGAGCTGACGCTGATTCCCTCCCTGTACGGCACATTCACCGTGCTGGTGCTGGTGTCCATCGTCAAGCATCTGCCGTTTGCCTCCCGCGCCGGTACATCCAATATGCTGCAAATCAGCATTGAATTGGAAGAGGCCGGTCAGCTTGCGGGTGCGAACTTCATCACGCGCTTTTTCCGCATCGTGTTCCCGCTGGCCAAGAACGGCTTCATGAGCGGACTGATGCTGATTTTAATCAGCATCATGAAAGAGCTGGACTTGATTGTCATTCTGATGACCCCCTCTCAGGCGACGCTGCCCTACATGGCGTACACTTATTCTACCTCCGGCTTCCAACAGCCGGCGAGCGCGGTCGCCATTGTGATGTTCGTCATGGTGTTCTTCTTCTACTGGATTGCCAATAAATTTTTCCACGCCGATATCGCCGGCGGGCTGGGAGGTTAAACAAATATGAGCCGCATTGAGTTAAAGGGAATCAACAAATATTACGGCACGAATCATGTCTTAAAAGATGTTGACCTCACCATCGAGGACGGCGAATTTATGACCCTGCTGGGGCCTTCCGGCTGCGGCAAGACGACCACTCTGCGCGTGGTTGCCGGTCTTGAAAAGCCGCAGAACGGCGTGATTTTGCTGGATGGGAAGGAAATTGTCAACGCTGAGACGCAGTATTTTGCATCCCCTGCCAAGCGCGGGCTGAACTTGGTGTTTCAGTCCTATGCCCTGTGGCCGCACATGACGGTGTTTGATAATGTGGCCTTCGGCTTAAAGGTGCAGAAAATGCCCAAGACGAAAATCACAGAGCTTGTGAACAATGCCTTGGACAGAATGCAGATTTTGCAATACGCGGGGCGCTATCCCTCCGAGCTTTCCGGAGGTCAGCAGCAACGCGTAGCCATCGCCCGTGCCATTGCTTCCTCGCCCAAGCTGCTTTTGCTGGATGAACCGTTGTCCAATTTGGATGCGAAACTCCGCATTGATATGCGCAGCGAGCTGAAGCGGCTGCATCAGGAAATGGGAACGACCGTAATTTATGTCACGCACGACCAAGTGGAGGCGCTCACGCTGTCCACCCGCATCGCCATTTTCTTTGATGGGCATATCGAGCAGGTCGCTTCCCCGATGGAGCTTTATCAGAATCCCGCGACCCTGCGCGTGGCAGCGTTCATCGGCAACCCGCGCATCAATGTGATCGATGGCACGGCGCGGGTGGAAAACGGCATAATGGCCGTAGAAAGTGCTTTCGGCAGCCATGTATTTGACAAGGCTACCTTTACAGCAGCTGCGCCGAAAAGCGGCGAATTTGCCTGCAAGGTGGGCTTCAGACCGGAACAGGTGATCATTTCTAAAATGCCGAAGGATGGCGCAGTGCAAGCTAAGGTGTATTCCGGCATGCCCGCCGGCTCGGAAACGCTAGTGCAACTCAGCGTGGACGGTCATTCCTTCTTGGCCAAGCAGCTCGGCATCTGCCACTATAAGCCGGATGAAACGGTTTATCTGACCATTGATGAAGAGCTGCTGAATGTGTTTGACGCAGAATCTGGCGCTTTAGTCAAGACTGCCCACACGGACGACTGATTTCGGTATTTGCGTGCCGCCCTGCGGCGCGTGAAAAATACAGGGCAGCACCGCACAAATGAGGCGACGCGATAAATAGTGAATTTTGTGTCAAAACGAAACGCAAAAATCGATGGTTTACTTTCTGTAAATCGAGATTTTTGCAAGAAGTAGATGCGCGAAGGTTGAAAACCTGAAAGGTTTTCAAGTCTGCCAACGGCAGACTGCCGATGCCT